>DHJN01000179.1:0-2992 GCA_002404345.1 Actinobacteria bacterium UBA4719
CTCGGCCTCGATCATCTTTGCCAGCGGCTCCGCCTGCAGGAATCGGTCGGGCATGATCAGCGAGGCACCCACCATCAGCGCCGAGTAGGGCAGGCCCCAGGCGTTGGCGTGGAACATCGGGACCACTGCCAGCAGCCGGTCGCCCTGGGCGAAACCCATGCCTATCGTCACCTGCATCGTGTGCAGGTAGTTGGACCGGTGGGAGTAGACGACGCCCTTGGGGCTGCCGGTCGTGCCCGAGGTGTAGCACATCGAGGATGCGTCACGTTCGTCCAGCACCGGCCAGTCGAAGGTCGTCGGCTGGGCGCCGAGCAGCGCGTCCCAGTCGTGGACAGCCTCGATCTGCGGGGCTGCCTCGAGCGCCCCGCGGACCTCGTCCGGGATCGGGCCGTTGACAATGACGTGACGCAGGGTCAACAAGTGCGGCAGGAGCTTGCTGAACGGCGCGGCCAGGCTGTTGTCCAGGACGACGACCTGGTTCTGGGCGTGGTTGGTGACGTAGATGAGCTGTTCGGGGAAGAGCCGGATGTTGAGCGCGTGCAGGACAGCGCCCATTGACGGCACAGCCAGGTAAGCCACCAGATGCTCGGCGTTGTTCCACATGAAGGTGGCGACGCGCTGGTCGCCATCGATGCCCAGGCCCCGCAGGGCATTGGCCAGCTGAGCGGCCTGGGTGCCCACCTCGGCGTACGACGTCCGCCGTGCCCCTTCCGCGGTCCAGGTGACAACCTCCTGGTCGGCATGCAACCGCGTACCCGACAGCAGGATCCGGGAGATCAGCAACGGCGACTCTTGCATGGTGCTTTTCATGGCCCGACTCTGCCATGCATCTCCCGTGAGCGGGAGTGTCTCCGGGCATCTCCGGGCCGAACGCACCCGCGATTGGGTCGTGAGGTTGGATGTGGGCATGAGCAGACGCATCATCATCGCCTCGGTTGTGACCGGCGTCTTCGCCGTGACCGTGGCCGCAGGGGGATTCGCCTACGTCGAGCACCGCCGCCAGGTCGACCTGGACGCCCGGACGGCTGCTGACGGGTTCGCCAGCGCGTGGTCACACCGGGACGTCCAAAAACAGGCGTATGCCGGCCGGCCGGCTGACCAGGTCGCCGCCAGCTTCAAGAGCACGACCGCAGGGCTTGGCAGCTCTCCCGTCAAGGTCACGGTCACCTCGCTCACCCGTGAGGGCGACAAGGCCAACGGCACCCTGGCCGTCGCCTGGACGGTTGCCGAGGGCGCATCGTGGACCTACGCGATGCCGATCTCCTTGCAGCGCAACAACAAGGACGTCTGGGCTGTCGTTGCCAAGGAAGGAGCTTCGCTGTGGGCCCCTGGCCTGGACGCCAAGGCGAAGCTGGTCGCGTCGCGGACATGGGGCAAGCGCGGAAACGTCGTGGACCGCAACGGTCTTCCGATCCTGTCCGACGGCAAGGTCTATGACGTCGCGATCGACCCAGCGCGAGCATCCGCCCAGACGATCGCGGCGTTGGAGAAGCTCGTCGACGAACCTGCCGGTTCACTGGTCGCCAAGCTCAGCGCCGCCAAGGCGTCGGGTTCGAGCGCGGCGATCCCCGTCATCGCCTATCGCGAGGCCGACTTCCAGATCCGCAGGGCACGGCTAGATGCCCTCGTCGGTGTCATCTATCCCTCGCGGGAGCAGCCGCTGGCGCTCTCCTCCGCCTTCGCCCGACCGCTGCTGGGCTCCTACGGTCCGGTGACCGCCGAAGCCATCACCAACGGCAAGGGCCGCTACATCGCCGGCGACTTCGCCGGACTGAGCGGCCTGTCGGGGCAGTACGACGGCATACTTGGCGGCACCCCCGGGGTCAAGGTGACCAGGAGCGACAAGCCTGATGCGCCGCTGTTCGAGAAGGCCGCAACCGCGGGCGCCCCGATGACGCTGACGCTGGATACCAAGACCCAGACTGCTGCCGAGGCGGCCCTGGCCCGCAGCGGCAAGATCCCCTCGGCCATGGTGGCCGTGAACGTCACCACCGGTGAGCTGCTCGCAGTGGCCAACTCGCCCGCGCTCGGCATTGACCGGGCGCTGCACGGTCGGTACCCGCCGGGGTCGACGCTCAAGGTTGCCACGACGTACTCGTTGCTGAGCAAGGGATTGTCGCCGTCCACGCCGGTGCTCTGTCCCCCGGCCGTCGTGGTCGACGGCCTCACGATGAGGAACTACGAGCACGAGACCCTGGGGCTGGTCCCGTTCTCCGTGGACTTTGCGCACTCGTGCAACACCGCCTTCGTAGGGCTCGCCGCCAAGATGAGGGACTCCGACGTGCACGATGCCGCGGCCGCGCTCGGCGTCGGCTCAGGCTGGGACACACACCTGGGGATCGCCGGGACCTTCGGGGGCTCGGTGCCGGTATCAACCTCCAACAAGGAGAGGGCCGCCACCGCGTTCGGCCAGGCCAGGACCGAGGCCTCGCCAGTCTCCCTGGCGGTCATGGCCGCCTCGGTGGCGCGTGGGAGCTTCCTCGAGCCCGCGCTGATCCGCACTCCCGCAGTTGCCGGGGCGGACCGGAAGCCAAGACCGTTGAACGCCAAGGCAGTCGTTGAGCTTCGTCAGCTCATGCGACTCGTCGTGACAAATGGCACCGCCACCGCCGCCTTCAAGTCAGTCCCAGGAGGTGCGGTGTATGGCAAGACGGGCACCGCCGAGCATGGGTCGAAGAACCCGCCGGAGACCCGCGCCTGGTTCGTCGGCTGGCAGGGCAACGTGGCGTTCGCGGTGCTGGTGGAGGAGGGCAAGAGCGGTGCCACCGTGGCGGCGCCCATCGCCAAGGCCTTCCTGGAGAACCTCCACCGCTGACACAAAACTAGGGACGGTGCTGGTCACACCCAGCCAAACCTAGGGACGGTGCTGGTCACACCCAGCCAAACCTAGGGACGGTGCTGGTCACACCCAACCAAACCTAGGGACGGTGCTGGTCACACCCAGCCAAACCGGACCGCACGATCCCTAAGTTTACGGATCTCTGGACCGCAC
>DHJN01000179.1:3138-6200 GCA_002404345.1 Actinobacteria bacterium UBA4719
GCGGAGTAGTGAACGAACACGTCCGGGCCGCCACCGTCCTGGGCGATGAAGCCGAAGCCCTTTTCAGCGTTGAACCACTTAACAGTGCCTTGTGCCATGGGGATAACTCTTTCTTTGATAGCCATTGGAGCCCACACTTCGTGAACCCCAGGCTGCCGCACTACCCCCACAACTAGCGGGACATGCCCGTTGTTATGAAAAAAGCCCGCCGGTAAGCGGGCACTTCTTCGATCTGCGAGGAACTGCAACTGCAACCGGTAATCAGGCTAGCACGCAAACCCGGCCACGCACCTCTTGAGAAAGAACCACTTCCCTGGGGCTCCCACCTCGCGTTCGGCGCTGCCAGGAAGCCTTCGCGTGGCCCGCCTGTTCGGGTGACCGGGTCGGTCGGCAGTCTTCCAGTTGCCGCCGCCCGGTCCCCATTGGAACGGACCTACCTCGCTCCTGGTGCCGTCGAGCTCTGAGCACGGGAGCAGTCCTTCATGCTGGGTCATTCTTGCTCCTGCTGGCCTCCGTTCTGGACGTTGGTCACCGATTCGGACACGGCATATCTGGCGGGGTCGTCCGCCCGTCGCTGCACCCGAGACTGGTTAATAGTCTGTCGTCATGAGACACGGGCCACCATCGACTGATACGGCTTTCTGGGCGCTCCCTCTGGTCGAGCCGGCATCGTGCGAACGGTGTGTTCGCACAGCACTTCCGTCGTTGGCCCGCCCTCTCTCTCAGCCAGCTGTCCGCGGTGGCATCGAGGACCGAGCTACCGGGAGTGGTGCAAAAAGGAGGTGGCCGTGGTGAACGTGTTAGCGCTGACCGACGCTGAGTCGGTGAGCATGGCAAGCACGTTGGTGCCCGCCCACGTCACGGACAGGGCGGTGGCAAGGCACCCGAGGGTGAAGCTCGCCCTAAACGGCAGCCGGAGCATGGCCGTTCGGGATCGGGGAGCCCGCGCGTCTGCGCGTGGGGAACCAGCGCGCCCGGGATCGGTGGGTGGCGCGTCTGCGCGATGGGGACCAGATCGTTCGTAGCTGCACCCACAACAGCACCGTCGCAGGGAGGGCGATCAGCAGCGTCCACCCGAGCGGGGTATGGACCACGGCGTACGCCCGGCCAATGTACGGCACCGCAAGGACCGGGGTCATCGTCCTGCCGCGCAGCAGGTACGGCGTCCGGTCCGCCGTAGCGTTGCTGTCGCCCTTGGTGGTCACGACGACCTCTCCCCGCCGGTGGGTGTGAGGGTGACGACCCTGTGCATCACCGGCGCCGAGGCGGTAGCGCCCGCACGGCGTACCAGGATAACGTCCCCCACGCGGACGTCGCGGGTGTCCAGCGGGCGGGCCACGACCAGGCTGCCGACCGGTGCCGACTTGGCCATGCTCCCGCTGCGGACCACGAGCGTGCCATACCCGAAGAACCCTGGCAGGGCCAGCAGCGCCAGGCACAGGACGATCGCCACGAGCACAGCGGTAAGCAAGCTCGACGCGGCGCTACGCCGACGACCGCCACGATACCGACCTCCACGCCGACGACCGGCCCCCAGCGGTTGCGGGGCAGCGGTCCTCGGTCCACCAGCAAGGATCATGGCCTAGTTGTTCGCGGTCTGCTCGGCGTCGAAGGTGAACGTCGCAGTCGACGCCGCGCTCGTGAAGGCGTTGCCGGTGGCCAACGGCAGCGACACCTGGAAGCACAGCGTCTCAGTGCCGCTGACCGCAAGTGCCCGGTCGCCTCCCTGCGCGCCGCTGGCGACGTCGCCGATCAGCTGCCGGCGCTGGAGTCGAGGTCGCCGGTGTACTGCGAGGTGCCGGTGGCGGCGAACCCGGCGTTCGTGCAGGTGGTGACGCCGGTCTTGATGGTCAGGACCAGCTGATCCTTGAGGCCCTAGGTGTCGGTGTTCGTCGCGACCGAGGAGACGGAATATCTGAGCGCACCGCTACCGGAAGCGTTGGTGACGACCAGGGGGTTGGTGACGCTGTCGCCGGGCATCTGCTCGTGAATGTCACCAATGCGGTGGTCGGCGAGGTGGTGATATCGATCTTTCCGGCGTCGAACGCGTTGGCGCCCACGGCTGCACTGTCGGTGAACAGGGCCAGCACGCCAACCGTCGTCAGGGAGCCGAACAGCAAAAGTGCCAGAACCCGGCCTCGGCTATCGCTTTGAACCCTAGGTATGGTGCCGTACCCATGACACCGTCCCTAGGTATGGTGCCGTACCCATGACACCGACCCTAGGTTTGGTGCCGTACCCATGACACCGACCCTAGGTTTGGTGCCGTACCCATGACACCGTCCCTAGGTTTGCGGGATGGCTATGCCGACGTACTTGATCTCGAGGTACTCCTCGATGCCCTCGAGGCCGCCCTCACGCCCGAAGCCGGAGTGCTTGACCCCACCGAAGGGCGCCGCCGGGTTGGACACGATGCCCTGGTTGATGCCGACCATCCCGAACTCCAGCGCTTCGCTGACCCGCAGCGTGCGCGAGAGGTCGCTGGTGAACACATACGCGACCAGGCCGTATTCCGTGTCGTTGGCCTGCGATATCGCCTCCGCCTCCGTGGCGAAGGTCGCGATCGGCGCCACGGGTCCGAAGATCTCCTCGCGCATCATCCGGGCGTCCGCCGGCACGCCGGTCAGCAGCGTGGGGGCGTAGAAGTAGCCCTGGTCCCCGACCGTCGAGCCGCCGCAGACGACCGTGGCGCCCTTGGCCTTGGCGTCCTCGACCAGGCCGGCCACGGAAGCCTGAGCCTTGGCGTCGATCAGCGGGCCGACGGTGACGCCGTCCTGCGTGCCGCGGCCGACCGTCATACCGGCCATCTTCGCGGCGAACTTGCTCGAGAACTCCTCGGCGACGCTCTCGTGAACCAGGAACCGGTTGGCCGCCGTGCAGGCCTCACCGATGTTGCGCATCTTGGCCAGCATGGCCCCCTGCACCGCCTTGTCCACGTCGGCATCCTCGAACACCAGGAAAGGTGCGTTGCCGCCGAGCTCCATCGAGACGCGCAGCAGCTGTTGGGCGGACTGCTCGACGAGCTTGCGGCCCACGGGTGTGGACCCGGTGAAGGTGAGCTT
>DHJN01000179.1:6378-6572 GCA_002404345.1 Actinobacteria bacterium UBA4719
TCGCGGATGATCGGCTCGATCACCTCACCCGTGCGGGCCGTGGTGATGACGTTGACGACGCCCGCGGGCACACCGCAGTCGGAGAGCAGCTCCACCAGGGCCAGCATCGTCAACGGGGTCTGTATGGCCGGCTTGACCACCATGGTGCAGCCGGCCGCCAGGGCAGGGCCGATCTTGCGGGTGCCCATCGCCAG
>DHJN01000179.1:6825-13122 GCA_002404345.1 Actinobacteria bacterium UBA4719
TGCAGCAGGTCGTCCCCGGCCGAGAGGGGTGGGAGGAAGCGGATCACGTTGCCAAACGTCCCGGCCGTCAGCGTGACCACGCCCTGGCTGTGGCAGTAGCCATTCACCGCACTGGCCATAGCGGCGTTGGGCGCCTTGTCCCCGCCACCCGACACCAGCTCGATGGCCAGCATCGCCCCACGACCACGAATGTCGCCGATGACGTCGAACTTCTCGGCAAGCTCGCGCAGGCGGGGCATGAACAGCGCCTCGACCTCGCGAGCGCGGCCGCACAGATCCTCGGCCTGCATCGTCTCGATGGCACCAAGTGCCGCCGCGCACGCGACGGGGTTGCCGCCATACGTCCCACCGAGGCCACCGCCGTGGACCGAGTCCATCGCGTCCGCGCGCCCGGTCACCGCGGCCAGCGGGAGCCCGCCGGCAATGCCCTTGGCGGTCGTGATCAGGTCGGGCACGACGCCCTCGTGCTCACAGGCGAACCAGTCGCCGGTGCGACAGAAGCCGCTCTGGATCTCGTCGGCGATGAACAGGATCCCATGCTGCGCGCACCAGTCCGCGATCCGCTTGAGGTACCCGGCGGGCGGCACGATGAAGCCACCCTCACCCTGGATCGGCTCGATGAGCACGGCGGCCGTGTTCTGCTCGCCGACCTGGGTGTGCACCTGCGAGACGAACGCCGCGAACGCCTCATCGGCGCAACGGTCCGGGCCGGTGGGCCAGCGGTAGGGGTAGGCCATCTGCACCCGGTAGATCTCCCCGGCGAACGGCCCGAAGCCCTGTTTGTACGGCATGTTCTTGGCGGTCAGGGCCATCGTCAGGTTGGTGCGGCCGTGATAGGCGTGGTCGAAGGCCACGACGGCCGTCCGTCCGGTGAAGGAGCGCGCGACCTTGATCGCGTTCTCCACCGCCTCGGAGCCGGAGTTGAACAAGGCGGTGCGCTTCTCACCGTCGCCAGGAGTCAGGGCGTTGAGGCGCTCGCAGACCTCGACGTACTCCTCGTACGGGGTGACCATGAAGCAGGTGTGGGTGAAGTCCTGGACCTGGGACTGCACGCCCGCCACCACGCGCGGCGCCGAGTTGCCGACAGTGGTGACCGCGATTCCCGAACCGAAGTCGATCAGGTGATTGCCGTCGACGTCCACCAGAATGCCGCCGCCAGCGCGCTCGACGTAGACCGGGAGCCCCGTTCCGACACCGGCCGAGACAGCCGACAGCTTGCGCTTCTGGAGCACTTCCGACCGGGGGCCAGGGATGGCCGTCACCAGGATCCGCCGTTGCTCGATGGGTACGGCCTCGAAAGGCACAGTCGTCATCGGATGCTCCTTGGTGCGTGGACCGTCGGCCGGGAAGGTGATGCACCCCGCTCGGCCCATATTCCGTCAGCCGTGTCATGTTGTCCAATACTTGTCTGGCACACGCACCCACGCCTGTTCGAGCGGGACCCCAGGTCGCACCTCATCGGCTCGGGGTCTGGTCGAAACGCTCCTTCATCAGCGCGCGCAGTCCGGGCAGCACCTGCGCCGCAAAGGACGTGAGGAACCGGGACTGGTCATGACCCGGTCCATGAAAGACCAGGTGGTTGAAGCCAAGGTCGACGTACGGCTTGATCTGGGCGAGTGCGGTCTCGGGATCGGAGGCCACGATCCAGCGGCTGGCCACCTGTTCGATGGGGAGAGCATCGCTGGCCGCCTCCATCTGGGTCGGGTCGCTCAGGCCGTGCTTCTGCTCGGCCGTCAGGGCCAGGGGGGCCCAGAACCGGGTGTTCTCCAGTGCAAGTGCGGGGTCCGGGTCGTAGGAGAGCTTGATCTCGATCATCCGGTCGATCGAGCTGGCGGCCCGGCCGGCCTTGGCCAGTCCTTCGTCGACGGCCGGGATGAGCTTGTCCCGGTACAGCTCCGCACCCTTGCCCGAGGTGCAGATGAACCCGTCGCCGGAGCGGCCGGCATACCTGGCGACCACCGGGCCACCGGCGGCGATGTAGATGGGCACCGGCCGGTCGGGGCGGTCATACACGGTGGCGTCGTGGGTCTGGTAGAAGTCCCCGTCAAAGGTGACGCGCTCGCCAGCCCACAGCTCGCGCATCAGGGCAACCGCCTCACGCAGTCGGGCAAACCGCTCCTTGAACTCCGGCCACTGCAGCCGCGAGACTGCCACCTCGTTCAACGCCTCGCCCGTGCCGATGCCAAGCACGACCCGATCGGGGTACAGGCAGGCCAGGGTGCCGAACGCCTGCGCCACGACGGCCGGGTTGTAGCGGAAGGTCGGCGTCATGACCGAGGTGCCCAGCAGGACCCGGTCGGTGCGCTCACCGACCGCGGCCAGCCAGGACATCGAGAACGGGGCATGGCCACCGGTATGGCGCCAGGGCTGGAAGTGGTCGGAGATCATCACGCTGTCCAGGCCGACCTGCTCGGCCTGGACAGCGAACTCGACGAGCTCTCGAGGGTTGAACTGCTCGGCCGAAGCCTTGTAGCCGATCCGCGCCGTCATGGTGCCTGCTTGAGAAGGGCCGGGTCGAGCTTGTAGATCCGGACCCATTCGTTGGCGTACCTGAGCTCGGCAAGGCGGTCCAGCAACGGCGACACAGGCCCGGCGTAGCGGTCACTGACGAGCCAGCGAACGTCGTACTGGTCGTAGAGCCGTCGCAAGGACGTGGCGTCCGGAGCCTCGAACGCGCCGTCGTTCAGTCGATACAGGTCCTGGTCGTGATAGGGCTGCCGCCATGCCGGATAGCCGTCGACGCGGCTTTGGCTCAACGCGGCCGGAGACACACCGTATCCGCCCAGGAGGACGCGGCGTCCGCCGAAGCCGGACAGCCAGAAGCTTCGAGCGTCGCAATGAGGCCGGGTAGGTCCGAGGCAGTGGCTGTTCGTGGCGAGCTGGTCGCCGACCGGAGTGTTGTTCGCCACCCAATGAGCCGCCTCGCTCTCGGCCAGGATATGTGAATTCGGCTTTCCGGGAAGTGGCTGCAAGGGAATCACCATCAGGCTGACGGGAACCGAGATGGCTATCGCACCCAAGGCCGCGATGAGGAAACGAATCGGGAACGGAATACGCAGCAGGTGACCGACCAGCATGATCACGAGGGCCGCGCTGACCAACGCGATCCAGCCCGGCAGCACTGCGGACTTCCCGTCGGTGACGGCTCTGACGGACACCATTGACACCAGCACGGTGGCACCGGTGACCGCCGCGAAGGCGAACACCTGGCGGCGTCTTGCGGCCACAGCGTCAAGCGCCAGTGCCAGCCCCCAGGCACTCAAGATCTCGGCGAACGGAATCGCCGTCGTCCAGAAGAACGTCTGGCTGAGGCCTGGGTGGTCGATCGCCCACGCCGCAACGAAACCAACGAGCGTCACGGCGCCGAGGAGGCGGGCCGCAGGATCGGACCGCAACCTCCTGCTGCACAGAGCGACAGCAGCCGTCAGAGCAGGGAGGTATCCCTTGACCAGGGCCGTGATCATCAGGACGGGCGTGGAAGTGCCGCTGTTGGTTCTCCAGACCTGGACCTGCCGTAACGACAGTCGAATGGTCGAGCCGCTGGGGCTGGCAAACAGGGGTATCGAGACCAGGACCGCAACGGCCATCAGCGCGAACGCCCAGACCACTGAACGGTTCAGCCGCCTCCTGTGGACAAGCTCAAGTCCGAGCACAAGGCCAACGGCCGGGGCGAAGACCAAGAGCACCGATGGCTTCGACCCAACGGCCGCGAAGAGCGCCACGACGAAGAGTGCCAGGCGAGGTCTCGAGAGGGATTTTTTGCGGGAAAGATCCACCAGAACGGCCATCACCAGGCACGAGATGCCCACCGCGTAGATGGCTGTGGGGCTCTCTGGATACAGGACCCGCATCTTGTACAAGCGGGTCCAGTACTCCGCGCCCGCGGTGGTCGCCACCACCAGGACCGCGGCAAGAGCGCCGACGCCGGGGCGCCCGGTGATCTTGATCGCCAGGCAGGCCGTCGCCGCCACGAGCACGAAGACCAGGGGGAACAATCCGGTGCGCACCACGACTGTCGGCAGATCGACGCCGCTGATCAGGCTCGCCGCTGCGAAGTGGGCGTCTGCGAACCAGTGGTACGACAGGATCCCTTCGGCGCTGGCCTCGGGGATCCTCAACGGCACTGAGCGGGTTGCCTCGAAGGCAACTCCCAGGTGCCAGGGCAGGTCGACGAAATACCCTCCACCATTGGGCGGGAGCCGGTTGAACCGGTAGTAGTTCGCGGCCAGGTAGACGCATCCGAGCAGACTGGACAACGAGGTGGCCCAGGCTATGACCCTGCCGGTCCGGCCGCTGCCGTACGGCCGTCGCCACAGGGATCTAAGTCTCGGCACAAGTGCGAACGTCAACACCACCAGGGTCGGCCAGAGCCAGAGGTATCGGTTCATCCCGAGGGCTGTGAACGCTGCCCAACCCACGAGCTCGAGCATCAACCCGGTGACGGCGCCCCACGCCACATCCGACAGCAGCGAGTCGGAGAATCCCGCGATGCACCGGTAGAGCAGCGTTCCTGGCAGCACGACCGCGAGGCCGAAGTAGAGGGTGTAGGCGAAGACGGCACCTATGGGGGTGCCAGAGCTCAGCAACGCCACCCAGGCACCGAGCACGCCCACCAGCGCAGGAACGAATGACGCGAATCGTTGCGACACGCCAATTTGTGCGACCGAGGTGTTCGTTGAGTCTTCAGACACGACCGTCACGGCAGCAGACACAGGAGCCCCTCTCAGTCATTGGGAGTGTTGGACGGGACGAAAGCGTACCTGCTCGACGACCACCGAAGTGTGAGCACCTTGCCTGCTGAGACGCACATCATGCGGCCCTTGCCGGGGGCGGACACCGACCACCATCATCGGTGGAGGCCGACCCTCGTCTTAGGTGGAGAGAGCGGGTTCAGATGACCATTGAGGCGCAGCAACGTTCACGGCAGCAACATCCACGTGCCTACTGGGTCGCCGCCGCGGCAGTGGCGGCCGGCGCGATGGTCTCGGTCGCACTCGGGGTCTATGGCCGCCAGCACCAGCCGAGCGGTCAAGCGACCTGGATGTTCGGCTTCCCCAGCATGATCGGTATGAAGGTCTGGCTGGCGCTCGTCGCCGGAGGGCTGGCTGTGGTGCAGCTGACGTCGGCGTTGTGGCTGTACGGCAAGCTCGGACGTCCTGCGGGCCGAGCCGTCGGCATCGCCCATCGCGTGTCGGGCACCACTGCAGTCCTGGTCAGCCTGCCGGTCGCCTATCACTGCCTCTGGTCGCTGGGTTTCCAGTCTTACGACGCGAGGGTGATGGCCCACGCAGTATTCGGTTGCGTCTTCTACGGAGCGTTCGTCACCAAGATCCTGGCCCTGCATACCAGAGCGAGTCCTGGGTGGCTCCTCCCCCTGGCCGGCGGCCTACTGCTTTCGGCCCTCGTCGTCGTGGTGCTCACCTCATCACTCTGGTACCTCAACAACGTTGGCATTCCCCCCGGCAGCGTCGGTTCCTGATCGCAGCGCAGCAGAACCGGAGCCGTCACGGTCCCAGGGAGGTTGACCCAGCTGTGTTGGTATTTGTCGACGAAGGCCGTCAACCTACGCACCTCGCTGACCGTCTATACGACATGATCATCGCCGCCGCACGAGGAAGATTCATGTGGACACGAGCTCGCGTCTCAGCCCTGCTGATCGCGCCAGGTCTGGCAGCCGGGCTGACCGGCTGCGGGGCGCCGTCTGCCAATAGCCCCACAGCCGAGACCAACACTGTGACAACTACGTCGGCATCAAGCGCGTCAACATCGACCTCCTCCGCACCCACCGCCTCCGCGTCGCGGGCGCCCGCGACGGCTACATCGCCTACAGCCACATCGACTACAGCGGAGACACCGCGGCCACCGAGCCCCGGGCCAGCTCCGGAGCCGAGCGCCCCCCGGGCGCCAAGGCAGCGGTTTGTCTGCCCGCGGGGAGGCATCGCGGAGGCGATCACGCTGCAACGAGCCGTCGACGAAGGCCATCAACCATGGCGCACGTCCCCAAGGGATGTGGCGGCCGCCTGCACGTTTCCCGACGGCGCGGTGAAAGTCCTCGGGGTGAACACCTACCAGGTGACTCGGGCGAGCACAGGTCAGACGGTCATCGTCACGGAGGTGCAGCCCGTCCGGCGCGGACCTGCCGGCATCTGGGTGGTCACCAAGGTGACCCCGAACTAACGCGATCGCCTTTGCTCAGCACTGCTGGTGACCGTCTCGAGCACTGAGCGGAGGGCGTGATGAGCGGAGGGCGTGGGATTCGAACCCACGGTGGGTATAACCCCACAGCGGTTTTCAAGA
>DHJN01000031.1 GCA_002404345.1 Actinobacteria bacterium UBA4719
TCGACTGCACCTGGTGCGGCCGCCGGCATCGCCCAGTCGAGCAGCGTCAGCCCTCCGTCGCTGAACGCCATGTTGACCGTCGCGAGATCGCCGTGGATCAGAGTCGTCGGTCTGGACTGGAGCGCATCGGCCAAGGGCTGCGGATCGGCGAGCAGTGCGAACACCGGATCGGCGACTTCAGCGGGAACCGTCTCACCGAAGACCTCCCAGCCGCGAATTGTGATTGCTGCCAAGGGGTTCGGCGCGTTCACGAAGGGCGCCATGCGATCAGGGGCAAACAGAGCTAGGAGGTCGGGTAGCGGGGTCAGGTCGTCCGGTGCCGCGCCAAGAAAAGCACGGTGTTGGGCGGCAACTCTGGTCAGCATCCAGCGACATCGTTCACGAGTGAGGCGGTCCTGCCAGGTGAGCACCAAGTCGCCGAGGTCGCGCATCACGATCACCGTTTCGTCGCCGTCGACCCACCCATCGACAACCGCATGACCGACCTCGGGGGGCAGCCGGTCCAGGATCCCCCGCGACCAGAGGACGTATTCACGACCGACCAGATCACCCAGCGCAGCCATCAGCAGATCGGTCTTGGGCGAGAAGCTCTTCACGATCAGACGACGACCATCCGCCAGCGTCACGCGTTCCAGGAGGGCGCCGGACTTGCCCTCGTGGTCGACCATCGGGACACGCTCGACCGAGTCGTCAAGATACTCACCGACCATGTAGATACCGCCTTGTTCCAAGGCTAGACCAGAGCAGGAAGGTTTGATCTCCGTCCCAACAAGATCCCCCGATTGGGCTCCTTGCGGTTCGGCGGCGGGCCTGCATGATCCGAGCAGAATCTGCTGAAGATCGCAATCTACTGCGCGCTGGGTTGGATGTTCTGGTTGAGGTGGAACAGGTTGCCCGGGTCGTAGAGACGCTTGACCTCCTGGAGCCGGCCGTAGTTGGCGCCGTAGTTCGCCGCCACCTTCGACTGGTCGTCGGCGGAGGCGAAGTTGACGTACCCGCCGCCCTGAGACTGAGGCGCGATCGCCGCGTAGTAGTCCTTGACCCACTTGGTGTTGGCCTCGTTGTCGGAGGGGTCCGGCCACATGCCCGCGATCACCGCGGCGTAGTTGGCGTCACGGTGCCCGAACGCCGTCGCGTCTACTGCCACGTCATGGCAGGCGCCATTGATCGGGTACAGGTGCACGGTGGAGTTGACCACCGGGACGCGCGGACCGTGCTCCATGTGCGTCCGGATTGCTTCGGCCGATAGGTCTGCCAGGAACGCCGCCTTCCAGTAGTGCTGCAGACCCCGAGGAACCAGTGCGTCAAAGGCACTGTTGAGTGCGGGGTAAGGCATCGACCCGACCATCTCGGCGACCGGGCTTGCGACGTCCCTGAACCCCTGCAGGATCTTCTCACCTTCGGGCACGGAGCCTGTCCAGCAGGACACGACCGCGACAAAGGGCTCCCCGACCCGGCTCTCCGGCACGAACGGCAGGGGCGGCGCGATCTGGAAAGCGGGGAACCCGCCGAACTCACGCGGCGCGGTCTTGATGAACTCGTTGAAGTACGCGAGGACCGCTGGCCCATCGGACAGCTCGAAGAACATGGGGCCACCGTAGATCTCGGCCACCGGATGGAGCTGGAACGTGAACTCGGTCACGACCCCGAAGTTCCCACCACCGCCGCGCAACGCCCAGAACAGGTCCGGGTGCTCGGCCTCGCTCGCGGTCACCAACTGCCCGTCCGCGGTGACCACCTGGGCCGAGAGAAGGTTGTCGCAGGACAGCCCGTACCCGCGGGCGAGGTAGCCGATCCCGCCCCCGAGGGTGAGTCCGCCGACCCCGGTCGTGGAGATGATCCCGCCGGTGGTCGCGAGCCCGTGCGCACCGGTGGCCTCGTTGAAGGCTCCCCAAGTCGCGCCGCCGCCGGCGCGGGCAGTCCGGCCGGACGGCTCCACCGTCACCAAGGATAGGCTTGAGAGATCAGCGACCAGCGCACCGTCCGCCGTTCCGAACCCGGGGACACTGTGCTCGCCGCCCCGAACGGCGAGCTCTGTGCCGGTCTCCGCCGCATGCCGCACCACAGCGGCCACGTCGGCCGCGCCCGTGCACCGCACGACGGCAGCCGGGTGGCGGTCGATCATGAAGTTGTAGACCTTCCTGGCTTCGTCGTAGCCCTGGTCCCCAGGGGTGATCACCGAGCCACTCACCCGGGGTCGCAGGGCGTTTATCGTCTGTGCCGTCACGAGAACTCCCTTCATCCGCCTCGGCCCACCGTTGGTGAGCCAATGACGGGCCTCAGCATTAGGAACCGACACCGTCAGCGGGTTACCAGAATCTGCATGTCGTGCTGCAGACGGCGAAAGGTCAGATCTGGCCACGGTCTGACATATTTGCGAGGTTGTCAAGAGTTTGGTTTGCCTCACCTAACATTCCCGAGGCTGCGCCTTGAGCTGGCCATCTGAACGTCTGCACATCGACGACCGTCCGGTCGCATCTTCCTAACTGACCAAGCGTCCCGATTACGGAACCACCCGTGGTTCGTCCTCGGGGCCCACGGTGTTCTGGTTGAGCTCAGTTGGGCTGGTGCCCGTATGCCCCGCGCCGCAGTATTCACCGGGCCAGACATCCCATGGGCTTAGATG
>DHJN01000001.1 GCA_002404345.1 Actinobacteria bacterium UBA4719
GGGCCGGACGCAAGAGTGCCAAGTCGATGGCCCGGTTCCTCATCGAGGATGTCGCTCCGGTGTACCGCGAGGCCAAGATCCGGCTCGTCCGGATCAACACCGACGGCGGACCGGAGTTCGGCCGGGCGTTCACCCGGGTTTGCCTCGAGCTCGGGATCGAGCACCACCGCCTGCCGCCGCGGAGCCCCGACCTCAACGCCTTCGTCGAGCGGTTCCAGGGCAGCTGCCTGCACCTCCATTACCGGACCGCGTTCCGCTACCGCTACTACACCTCAGCCGCCGACATCGACGCCGACCTTGCGGCCTGGCTGCGCTACTACAACTTCGAGCGGCCGCACCGCGGCTACCGAACGAAGGGCCGCCGGCCGGCCGAGCTCTTCTACGCGCATCGACCGGGTCTGCTGAAGATGAAAGGATGGGATCCCAATGAGCTCCTCAAAGCGCGCGCTGTCTAGCAGGAACGTGGGCCCCACGGCTTAGGGCTTGCGCGAACGTTCCCCAGTCTTGATGTTTCAGCGATCTGTGGTCGATGTCTTCCACTTGCCGAGCGTGAGGTCGACGGTCACATCAGCGAGCGAGCACTTTGCGATGTCGCGCTGTCCCTGCAGTCCCGAGTCATGCCTTCCTCTTGCGCTCGGCGATCTCTTCGAGGAGCCGGAGCTGTTTGTCGACGCGATGAATCAGCTCTTTGCAGCACTCGTCGTCTCTTCCGTGTCCGCCATCGCCACCACCGCCAGGCGGCTGCCGGTCCAGAGCGACCTTATCGCGGGCGGCTTCGCGCACCACGGGCTGGCCGTCGCGGCTGACGCCCACGGCCCGGAACAGGAAGTGGTAGGTGCCGGCGTCGAAGGTCTGGGTGAACCAGTTGGCGTACTCACCGTCGTTTGCGGCGGCATCAGCATGGGCGCCGTCGTCGAACAACGTAAGCGTCCAGCTACCGCCGCTGGGAGATGTGGCGTGAACGGTGACGGTGCAGCCGAGCACCGGTAGACCGGCCTCGGTGACCATGGCGGAAAGGAGAATCGGATCGCCGACATACACGGGAGGCGGAGTAACGAACGGCGCCATGCGGAAGTTGCTGCCCACGCCGATGGCGATCCCGTAGAGCACGGGGTTCTTCTCCGTCCGACACTCCTTGGGCAGGAAGCCGCGTCGGTCACCGTTCTCGACCGGTGGGCCCATGCAGACCTGCCCGCGATGCTCGATGACGACCTTCCAGCGACCGGCGTAGCGCTTCGGATCGAGTGCCGGCATCTTGAATGTGAGGAAACGCGTCTGGGGAGTCCAGCCCGAGCGCAGTTGATAGCCCGGCGGGATCAGGCCCGCGTCGATGATCTCGCCGCTGGGTGAGAGGCAGTAGAACGGCAGCCGCATCCCTTCGTAGTCGAACAGCACGACCAGAGCTTCCACGTCGCCGGGCAGCACGTCGAACTCGATCTCGTGCCGTTGTCCAGGCGCGATCGTGTACATCGGGTCGGTCACCGACGCGGTACCGACCAGATCCATGAAGATCTGCGTGTAGTACTTCTCGAGCTGGAAATAGGTGGCCCCGCTCAAGTTCTGGTTGACCCGGAAGAGGTTCTGCGCTGAGCTAGCGAGCGCTGCCAGCTGCACCGAGTCGATCTCGGAGTCGAGTCCAACGCCGACGGCGTAGATCTTGATCGGCGATGGCTTGGGCATCGCCGTGGTGTTGACGGTACCGGTCTGCGGTTCCGGCTTGGGCAACGTCCCGCCGCGGATGCTGAACCAGTTGCCGCCGCCAGACGGATCTTCGAAGGCCCGGTTCTCGATCCCATCCGTGAGCACGATGACCGCCTGGGTCAGTGCGGCTGGCGTGGTGGCCCGCGGCTTCTGGACCTCCTTGATCCCGGTCATGGCGCCCGCGGCGATGGCCGTGGTCCCGGTGGCGGGCGGGATATCGGTCGCGACCTTTGCCCGGATCTGGCCCTGGGTGGGGGCGGCGGTCGTCGATACGGGTGTCATCGGCACGACCACGTCCGGAGACTGATCGAAGCGCACCACTGCTACCCGGTCGTCGAGATCGGGTCGAAGCAATTCGACGAAAAGCTGGCTGGCCGAGATCGCCGCATCGATCTTCACTCGTGAGCCGAGCGCGTCGTTCATGCTGCCCGAGTGGTCGACCACCAGCGCCACATCGACGGCGACCGGTGCGGTGATGACCACGCTCAGGGGGAAGGTCCAGGTCTGGGTGGGAGGAAAGTTGGTGGCGTTGTGACCACTCAGAGTGAGGGTGGCGCTCTTGGAGGTCGGGCTAGGCGCGGCGCCGGCGAAGAAGGAGATCGCCACGATCACCTTCCCAGATCCGGCGGGGAAGTTTCCGCACGGAGCGATCGCCTCCGCTGTGT
The DNA here is from genome assembly GCA_002404345.1 of Actinobacteria bacterium UBA4719. Classification (GTDB taxonomy): domain Bacteria; phylum Actinomycetota; class Actinomycetes; order Actinomycetales; family Dermatophilaceae; genus UBA4719. The sequence goes on from DHJN01000001.1 coordinate 2,367, forward strand.
ACGTCCGCGTCGAGGGCGGATTCGTGACCGAGCCAGCAGGATCCGGAAGTCCAAACAGGACGACGTCCGGGCCGCTGATAGTGCCATCGAATGTCAGTGGACCATCGCCGGTGTTCTGGACTTCGAAGAACTTGACCGTCCGGAAGCCTTGCTGGATCTGCCCGAGGTCGATCGGTGCGCTCGGCGGCACCGCGATGAGGGCGTTGGCGATGCAGCCCTCGCCATTCAAGGTGATCGCGTGCGGGTTCCCCGGCGCCGGGTCGGCAACGTTGAACGTGAACGATGCCGCCCCATCGAGCGCAGGAGTGAAGTCGATCGGGATCGGCCCCGAGTTCTTTGTGCAGTCGATGGTGCCGCTGAAGCCCATGGAGCTGAAACCGGAGCCGCTAACCGACGGCACGCTGACGCTAGTGAGCGGCCGCGAACCGTTATTCGTAATTACCAGGTTCTGCGTAGGAGCCTTCTGGCCGACGGGCAGCTTGCCGAAGTTGAACGTCGTCTGGTTGAACTGAATCGCAAAGCTCGCCGCGAGCGCCCGACCGACGCACGCCAAGTTGTGGTTGCCGTCGCTGGCGCTAACGACCAGGTTGGCGGGATTCCAATTCCCAGTCGTCGTCGGGTTGAATTCGACGATCACCGACATGGTCTCGTTCGGCCCCAGCGCCGACCCGATCGCCGGCGTGGCCATTTTCACGGTGAATGGCCCGCTATTTGCGATCGAGTTGATGGTCAGGCAATCGGTGCCGGTGTTCTTGATCGTGAACTGCTTGGTTGAGGGCGTGAAGGGACAGCCGCCCACGAACAGGTCGGGAAAAGAGTTGGACGACGGCGTGACGCCACCGACGCCGGCGGGCAGGGGACACCCTTGGGTCTGGCTGGTCCCGCCCGTGACGTAGTGAATGATCAGCTGTGCCGCCGCCGCTTCGCCCGCGGTCTGGCCGGTGGGAACGATGGGCGCCGCTAGCGCGCACAGCACGTCCGCGTTATCGCTCCGATGGATGGCGACGCTGGTGTGCTGGGTGCCGTCCTGACCGTATGCCAGGAAGACGCTGGCGTTGCCCTGGCTGGGATTGACGATCGGTGGCGGAATCGCGTTCGAGCTCGCCGTGACGGTAAGGATGTTGACCTCGGTCCAGGTCGAGAAGTCGACGAGCGAGAGCCAGCGAGTGCTTGCACCGGCGCCGCTCTCCATGTCGAGGATGACGAGGTACTTGTTGCCCAGCACCATGTAGGACAGCGACCGAGTACTGAGCAAGGGGTGGAAGAGGCTCTTGGCTCCCTGCTGCACAGAAAGGCCGGGATTCGCGCCCCCGGGGGTGTAGGTAAGGGTCTTGCCGTCGAAGGTCGCGCTCAGGGCTTTCGACCACGCCGTGACGGTTATGAAGAGTCCCGACTGGATGTTTAGCGGCGTGCAGGACATCGGAGCACCTCTATCTCTGACCTAGGCCGATGTGTGGCTCAAGAGGAGACGGCATGACGTAAAGGACCGCGACGCGAACTCCTAATCGACCGCCTCCCCCGCAGCGGAAGATAGGCGTCCGCGCAGTAGTGTCAAGTGCTGCTAATGCCAACTGGAGTGCGCCTCGGGCAACTCGACGGCCTTCAGTCGGGTCGAGGCCCGCTTCTGGCGGCTAACCGGAGCACGCGCGAGCAAATGCGCTCCGAAGCAGCCTGATGACGGACTTGTCATGCCAGTGGACGCCGAAGGCGATATCGATCAGCCGGTTCTCGTGTACGTTGCCTGAATGACAACAAGTGGTTCTGCTTGCACGCCAAAACGCGAGAGCGAATCCATATCCGGAAGTGCGTTGATGACCTTCGGCAAGAACGAGCGGATGTCCAAACGATCGCGTGATGCCCACGGCGAAGCTCCGCAATGTCGGGGCAACGTGCACGCACCTTCCGAGTCTTGGCGATGAGGCTCTCTGAGTGAGCCATCGCCTCGGAAGCGTCCTGACCCCGATCGTGCCGTTCGTGATCGGTCCTGACTCGGGTCTGCCCGCAACGGTCGGGAACATGTGGGAACGCAGTTTCTCGCCACCGGCGGCGCCCGGCGGTACCAAGTTCCTGATGCTCCATCTGATCGCCTCGAACCTGATAGGCGGCGATCGCGTGGAGGTGGACCTCGGCTACGACACCGACATCTTCACTGCCGCTTCCGGTCCCAGTTTCTGGACCCGGCCGATCGCGGGAAATTCGGTGACCATTCGCTACGTCGACAACAGCCCGGGGCCCAGCGCCGGTAACGTCGCGGTCTCGCAGTACGGGCGGGGCGAGGGACTGAAGCTCGGCGGCGCCGACGGTGTAAACGGCGGAAACACCAATGGCGACCTCTTCTTGACCGATTCCCCGTACACCGAGCCGACCTTTTTCAACGCCGGCGCGGTCTGCCCCGACAAGTCGAACCCCAGTTGGGAAAACGTGGCCTGCATGCCGGCCGGACTACAGAAGGACATCGCCCGCAGTGTCGGCATGTTCGTGCACGCCGAGGGGGACGCGCTCACAAGTTGTTCGGCGGCGCTCATCGGCCCGGACCTGATCTTGACCGCGGCTCATTGCCTTCCCACCCAGGCCGAAGTGGATTCGGCGGCGTTCACGCTCGACTACCAGACCAATTGCGACGGCACCCGACCGGTCGGCTACAGCCCGAGATTCCTGAAGCTGACCCGGCTGGTCAAGACGGGTGTTGCGCGTCCAGCCGGCGACTTGCGTCCGACCCTCGACTACAGCGTGGTGCAGTTCGATGCCGGCGCCACGGGCGTCGGTGCCCCCGCCCTCGCGATCCGTCCTGGTTTGCCGGCGGTCGGCGAAGAGCTGTTCGTGGTCCACCATCCACGCGGCGTCACCAAGAAGATCTCCCGCAAACCTGCCGACCCGACCTGTCAGGTGCTGAGCGTGATCGGCAACACCATCTACTACGCATGCGACTCGGATAACGGCAGTTCCGGCTCACCTGTACTGGATTCGCTCGGTCGGATCGTCGCGGTGAATGATTGGGCGCCCGGGTCGTGCAACAACGAGGGGCAAGCCGCCGCCGCGATTCTCCAGGACTTCATCGATCCCATGCCGCCGATCAAGGATATGGACGTGATGCTGGTGCTGGATCGCTCTGGCAGCATGACCTTGAGCGGCGTCAGCGGCGATTCGAAGATGACCGAAGCCAAGCGTGCCGCCGCGCTGTTTCTGGACCTGATTCGCACCGATCGCACCCACCGCGTCGGCATCGTGTCGTTCAGCGACACGGTGACGCTCGACTCGGTCCTGACCGTGGTCAATTCTGCGGCCATCAATATCCTGATCGGCCCGAGTCCAGCACGCACCAGCGGCATCGTGGGTGGTATCACAGCGGGAGGGTGGACGAGCATCGGCGGCGGCCTGCAGCGGGCCCAGACCCAATTCCCCGCGCCGGGCCCGGCGACGAACACACGCGCCATCCTGCTGATGACCGATGGCTTGCAAAACACACCGCCGATGGTCGCGGACGTGGAAGGCGCACTCGGGGGGACCCAGCTCGACGTGATCGGATTTGGAGGCGCGGGCGACCTGGACGGCGCGCTGTTAGCTCGTCTGGCTCGCGATCACCGGGGACTCTATAGCCGCGCTGGTGAGGGCCTCGCCCTCAAGAAGTTCTTCGTCCTCGCCTTTGGCAACATCTTCCAGAGCGGCATCTCGCTCGATCCGGTCTACACGATCAAGGCCAACGCGATCAGCGCCGACCCGATTGCGCTTGGCGTCTGTGGCGAGGACTCGATCGCTGTGGTGCTCGGTTGGGAGCACCCCGGCTCGGACCTCATCCTCTCGCTGACCGCGCCGGGCGGGTTGCCTGTCGCCTCGACGACGCCGGGCATCATCGCGTCGCGCGGGGACACCTGGGCGTATCTTCGCTTTCCGTTGCCCTTCGCCGGTCAGCGCGACGGCAACTGGGTGATCAATGTGACCCGGCTCGGCTCCGGTGGAGAACTCGCACCGTCGCTGCCGGCCGAGCGCTTTTTCGTCACGACCCTGGTTGAAGGGGGACCCGTGATGCGGCCGCCAACGCCACGTCGTTATTACACCGGTGACCTCATCAACCCGCTGGTCTCGTTCCGCCATCCCGATGGCGGCCGGGTCGACGCGAGGATGACCCTCGAGGTCGAGGTGCCCGGCGAGAGTGTTGGAAATGTGCTGGCCAGAAGCGGTCTGCACGATCCGATGAGCATCGGTGGAGACCAACTCTCCGCCGCCGCCAGCACGCTCATCGCACTTGACCAAGCGCAGGGCGGCGCCTTGATTCCAACCGAGCTCCGGACTTTCGAGTTGTTCGACGACGAAACCCACGAGGAGGGGGCGCTTGAGCCCGACGGGGTGTACGGCAATCCCCTGGTTGGGCTGACGCGCCACGAGGGGAACTACACGTTTCACGCTCGCGCCGTGTTCGGTGATGCCTGTCAGACCTCCCGAGAGACCACGTGGTCGGCTTACGTCTCGATCGGGATCGACCCAATCACGACCGCAGTCAAGACCACGACCCTGGGCGCGCTGCCCGGCGGTCGCAAGCGCGTGCGCATCACCGTCACTCCCAAGGACCGATACGGAAACTACCTCGGGCCTGGCAGGCTCGGTGACTTCGAGCTTCGCGAGCTGGCCGGTAGCCAACCGCTCGGGCCGCTGACCGACGCGGGCGATGGTTCCTATGTCCAGGACGTGGCGTGGGATCTGGCGTCAGGCCGGGGCCCCGGAGTCACGCTCGATCAGCCCGGCCGCCCACCGGTCATCGCCAGCCCACCCGCACCGGCATCCGGCCGGGCATCGAAGGGCTGTCTGTTCCTACTGGTTCTAGCCCTCGTGGCGATTCTCTCCAGCCTGGTTGTTAACGCCGGCAGTGATCCGGACCGCTAATGGGTCAGCGTCCGAATGAGGCACTTCGTCTGCTCGCAGCCTTTCCGTTGAGCGAGGATGAGATCGCGGTCGTCGAACCGCGTCTCGCTTTAGGCCAACCTCGGTTGCAGCAGCTCCAAAGCGCGCTTCGCCGCCTCGTTGGCTGGCTTTGCCTGACCGCGGGCGACCTGCGTCTCGAACAATGCTTGGTACGCGCGCGCACTCATTCGCCGCCCGTGTGGCTCGAGCTCCGCGATCGCCTCGCGGAACGCGGTGTTGACTTGGGCATCCGAGGCCTTCGTCTTCGCGAGGGCTTGCGCCCGCACCAGCCGGCTGATCGCGCGGCAGCGGCTTGAGGCCTCGGGGTGATCCATGCTCTGCTGGGCCAGCGTCACGGCGGCGTCGGGGTTGCCGCGGGCGAGCTCGAGCTCGGCCCGGTTCTGCAAGACGTAGCTCATCAGCCGTCCGTCCTTGTGCTCGGTCGCCAGTCGCTCGGCCTGCGTCAGTGCCTCGGCCGCGCGCGCGGCCTGGCCGCGCGCCACGTAGACCCATCCCAAGGTGTTCCAAGCCGAGCCTACGTCGGCTTTGCTATCGAGCTCTTCGTAGGCCTGGAGGCTCCTTCGCGCGTAGGCGAGTGCCGCGTCGAAGTCGCCTTGGCGTTGGCGGGTGACGGCCAGGTTCTCATACAGGTTCGCCACTGCACGCGGGTCACCGACATCTTCAGCCAAGGCTTTCGCGCGTTCGGTCCGCAGGTCCGCGGCGCCGAAGTCAGAAAGCACGACCAGCGTGCCCGCGAGAAACGAGAGCAGCTTGAGTTCGAAGGTGCGATCGACGACCGCCCCTTCGTTCACCAGATGCTCGGCTTGAAGCGCAAAGTTGAGCGCCTCGCCTTGCTCTTCCAGCCGCGCGTGCGCGACGGCCAGGTCGTAGAGGGTTCGTGCGACCAGTTCCCGATTGCCGGCCGCCCGATACGCGCGCAAGGCTTCGTCGAGCAGGCGAATGCCGTCCCGGGAGCGATTGGCCGCCGCGAGGGCCCGGCCCCGTAGTCGCTTGACGCGAGGCGCGAGCGAGCCGGTGGCTTGGTGCTCCAACTGTTCGCCGATGCGGGCTGCGTCGAGCGCCTGACCGCGCGCCAAGAGCGCTTCGGCCTGTACGAGCTGGAGTTCCAACGCGCGTTGGTCCTCACCGACCGGAGTCTCAATCAGCTCCGCGACCGGCACGCCGAGTCGCGCAGCGACGATCTGCGTCGCGCGCAGCGACATCCGCGTACGCCCGGTCTCCACCAGGCTGATGAAGCTCTTCGAGAAGTCAGTACCCGCTAGGTCCGACTGCTTCAGCTTGCGCGCCTCGCGCAGCTCGCGGACCCTTCGGCCAAGTCCCGGATCCACCGGTCCTTTGGCCTTCTGATGAACCACCCGACGCGATTTGGTCGATGCCGGCACAGCCCCACCTCCGTCTGCCTTCTTCGAGGATAGGCGAGGCAACCGCGGTCTCGAGCGGCGAGTCTCGCCGCCCGAGACCAGAAGAACTGAACCGCTAGCAGCCTCCGCTGCCGGATGACGGACACGGGTCCGCCAGCGCAACGCCCGACAGCAGCATGCCGACGAGCGCGAGAACGAGGGGCAGGACCGTCGCGACCAGTTGCGCGAGCCGGTGCAATGCCACGAGATCACCTCACCAAGCCGTCCTTATTGGTCGCGCGTGGACGGTTCACTGGCGTCGGTGAGGTTACTAGGCTGGATCATTATTACTAGTCCGCACTCGACTAGCCTGGCAGCGCGCTAGCGCACGCCAACCCTACTAACCTGCCGCCTCATGTGGTTGACGCCCGGCGACCGGGGCCCCTGATGCCCCGCAGAACCTCGCAGGAAAGCCGGCGACCCCCGGACCCGACGGCTCCATCGCCGAGTCGCCCCGCCAGTCCGATCGTGGTTGTGGAGCTCGTCAACCGTCAGGAGGTCACCTGTATGCGCTGCGGCGGCCGGATCAAGCGCGGGGAGCCTGTCCGCGTGACGATCACGCCCGGCGGGGGGCCGAACCAGGTCGAACACCCCGAACCGTGCCCTCGGCGCCGGTCGAAGGAGCCGAGCGGGCAGTAGTGGTACTAGCCTCGGTCTAGTCCGATGTCGGCGCTCGGGCGCCGGTGCGGGCCAAACCGTCCGACCGCCAACGTGAGTCGGACGTGAAGGCGATCATCGCACGCACGCTCGCGCGGGTGCCAGCACGAGTTTGAGGCGGGGAAGACCGGTCGTCTAGTGGTCAAGACTACTATTACTATTCCGTACGTGTCGACGCGGGATGGGGTACGCATGGCGCACTACGACGTGACCTGCATCAACAAGCGAGGCGATCACTACAGCCCGCACGAGCGCATCCAAGCGATCGGCGGGGCCGGCTGGAAGCACCTCGAGAACGACGCCATCGCGCGCATCGACCGTGGCTCCGACGACTACACGGTGTCGCGCGCCGGCCGGACCGTCCGCCTGGTCGTCGCCACCCACCAAGGCCGGCGGTACCTCAGGACCGAACCCGATGGGGTCAGTCCGGACAACTTGCTCGCTCTGCCTGAATGCCCTTGACGTGAGCGAAAAACCGGACCGCGCCTGGGCCGATGGCCGCGAGGTGAGCTCACGTGCCGCCTAAGGGCGCGCTGAAGCCGGGCCGGGTCCCTACATCGTCTGGGAGACCACGCCGATCCCCAGCTGTCGCGGTCTCGCGATCTATCGGCGTGAGCACGGCGGGACCGAAGAGCTCCTAACCAACCGGGTCGGCTGGCGCGACGATAAGAAGGACCCCAAGGTGAAAGATCAGCCGAGCACGATCTGGCCCTTCCAGACGTTCACCTGGGCGGACTACAAGGCGCACGCGGGACAGGTCGTCTCGAACCCGCGGATCGAGACGCTCGGACCCTCGCAACCGACGGCAACGGTCGGCTTCTGGTGCTCGGCGGCAAAGGCGAGTCCGGAAGCGTGCCCGGGGCGAGCGCGATCACCAGCTACGCCAACAACGACGGCTGGTTCGACGATGTCTCCGATGGCCCCGTCACCGTCTACCTCGCGCTCAAGGGGAAGCCCGTGGCGGTGGTCCCGGCTTGGGTAATCTGCCCACCGCCAGATTTCGCGCCGCACCTGACCAACGTCCGAGATCCGGAAGCAATTTCCGAAGGTGCCTTGGAGCGATATAGCGGGGATGCGCACCATACTCACGCACGAGTACCACCGGCTCGACGAAGAGATTGTCGAGAGTACCGTGGCGATCGACCTTCCCGATCTCGTTGAACAAATTGAGTTCATCCTGACTGTGATTCACTGATCGGCCACACGCCTCCCCGCGTCGCACCCCTCGAAGGTACGTCGCGGGCGTGGGCACCTCCGGCGGAGATTGCGAACTTCCGGATTGCGCCCAGGTCTCCCGCGTCGTGCGCCTCTGCCCGACATGCGGCGACACCTTTACGGCTGGCTCCCCGCGTCGACGCGATCTTCTGCGGCGACCGCAGCCGCTGCCTCGCCAGGAACGCCCGCAACCGGCAGCGCCGCCGCGGTTCCTCGCGCGATGTCCGGCCGGGAGTCCGCGTGACGTGCGGCTGGATGCGCAGCTGCTGTTACGACTGATGAATCGAGAGCTGGGACGCTGAGTGTTTATTGAACAGCAAGAGCCCGCAGCTCGTCGATCCGTTCGAGCAGCCGTCGGACGAACGTCGGTAGCGCGTCGTGTCTTTCCATGATGCGGGCATCGAGGGTTGACCGCTCGCGGTCGTCGGCACGGGTCCTCGTCTCGAGGAGCGAACCGAGCTCCGTCAGCGCGTTGTCGAGCTCGCGGAGCTCGTCGGTCACCGCGATCCAGGACCGGTGCGTTCGCGGGTCCATGTCGTAGCCCGTGCCCAGGACTGCGGCCTGAAACGCGTCGCGCGCCCTCGAGATCCGCTGACGCCACTCCGGGATGGCGTTGGCCTCGTCTGAGGCAGCGAATGCGAAAGTGTCTGCAGCGGCGACATCGCGCAGGGTAGCCATCCGTCTGAGGTTCGACAGGCGGTCGGGCGGTGTCGCGTTGGTCTCCACGTCGTGGGCGGCCGCGGCCGCGATTCCCTGTAGCTCGACGCGACGCGCGGCACGCTTCGTGGCCGCCGCGTCGCGCTCTGCGGCGGCGTGCCGCGCCGCCTTCCGGTCGTAGGTCAGCTCAAGCTCTTCGGCCGCGTCGACGCCGCGCAGCAGCCGCGCAGTGAACTCAGTGAGATTCCCCGCGCCGCTCTCCAGCGAGGCTGCGGCCGCGTATCCAGCCTGTCGCATTTCACGGATGGTCTGCGCAACAAGCGTGTTCGCACGCGGCGGTACCAGCAAGCCCGCGGAGTGTGCTGTGCGGCGCTCGAAGTCGCCCACGAACTCGTCTATCCGACGCGAAAGCGGGTATCCGCCGGTCACGCCAGCATCGAGCACGTCCTGCAGCTGGTCCGTTCGCGCCGCTCGAGCGAGATCACGAATGGTGAGCGGCCGATGCGACGATCGACCCGCATCCCAGCCCACCGCGAGATCCCAGTCGAGCAGGTTGACCGCGGCTTGGACAGCGTCTCGGAGCTGTTGTCGGTGCCGGTCCCTCGATGACCAGTAGCCGATCGCACTCACCGGAACTGCGACGACGAAGCCGGTCGCCGGACCGGCCCAGTCAGGCACGGTGAGCCCGAATGCGCGGAGGGCGAGATTGAGCGCGATTGTCAGGATCGCGGTTACGGCGGCGACGGCATAGAGCTGCTCCAGGATTTCGAGCCGATCGCGCAGCCACCATCTCACGTCGGCGATGCTAGTCAGGGCACCGAAATGCGCGTAGAAGCTGCTAACGATTCGGATAGCGACACTGCGGAGGAGCCTGTGGGTGATAAGTTCGAGGACACGCTCAACGACGAAGTCCTCAACTGGATAAAGAGCGACATCAATCGCGAGATCTGGCTCGCGCAAGAGACCGAACGCAAGAAGGCTGCCGGTGAGCCGCTCGGCCCGTTTCCCGGTGTCGGCAACCTCATGGGCACGCTGAGGCAGTGCGGATCCACGACTACCGCGCCCAACACGCGGCGCCGGTCTGGTGTGGCGGCATGCTCGAGTTCGGTATCGGCCGCGCACACAACGTCCATCTCGCCTCGCTTCCCAACGTCAGCCTGCCGGGTGACGTGAGCGCATCGGAGCGCTATTTCGAGACCGAACTCATCGGCCAGCCTTTCGCCGTTGACAAGACGGCACGATGAAAAGTTCCAACGGGGCCAGGCATCGGCGTCACCGTGCTCAAGGAGGTGACTCGCAAAATCGGGCTGCGGACGAAGGAATATCGACCGCTCTGATCTGGTGAGGTCCTTCGGTTCAGCGGTCCGGGACCTCCTTCAAGTGAGCCGCGCAGCGGATTAGGTTGTGTCCATGCTGGCGAGCTCGGCGACTTTGTTGTCCGTGACCGTGGCCTTTGACACCAACGCCATCCAAACCCACCCGCGCGAATTCGCGTCCCCGGCGGTTCGCCGGCTCACGGCAACAGCTCGAGACCATCTCAAACTCCGGTGGCTCGTTCCTGAGATGGTTCGTCTCGAACGCGAACAGCAGATGCGTGAGGAAGCCTTAAAACTCCTTCGCGCAAAGGCCAACTTCGAGTTCCTCACCCAAACGACGTTCCCGGTCACCACCGCGCTAATCGAGCAGCGGGTCGCCGAAGCAAGTGCGCGTCAGATGGCGGAGACGGGCCTCAAGCCCCTTCGGCTCAAGGATCGCCACATCGACTGGGCCTTGCTCTTCGCCGATGCCGCCGCGCGTCGTGGCCTGTTCGCTGAAGGCGATGTGGAGGGCGAAAAGGGATTCCGCGATCGCATCATCGCCGAGACCTTCCTGCAGTTGCCTCCCAAGTCCGAACGCGGCTGGCCGCAGCGGATCTTCTTCGTGACCGACGACAAAGGGCTTACGGACTACGTCCAACAGCGTATGGGTCAACGGGCTGACGTTTCGGTGATCCGCAACATCAACGAAATGGCCAACGAGCTCAACACGCTGAACGCCGGCCTTCAGGAGCAAGCCGTTGCCGGCTATCGCGGGCCAGCCCCTTGTAACCAACTCCTTTTCGATTCGCCCACGGAGGGCGATTCCCGTGCTATGAGACGTTCATGGGACGCGGCGGTGGCAAAGGACGCCCTCAGCGGCTCCTCGACGAGCTCGCTCGCGGTCGGATCACATACCGGGACCTCGGTCGTCGCGTCGCCGTGCCGCACTCCGACGCAGACCGACGCTTGGAGGAGCTACGCCGGGAGTTGGTTGACTGGCTCGCTCAGCGAAACGAGCCGCGACGCCGGGAGGAGCGGCCGGCCGCACAGCTCGACGCAGTCGCGGAGCCAGTCAAGGATCGGCGCGCTCTGCTGGCTGTCGCCGATCCGCAGCCCGAGCGCGTACCGGGAGTGGTCGTCGACCAAGCCGATGATCCAGGTCTTGAGGTAGCGCTCCGGTCCGAGCTGGATGAAGAACGGGCCTTTGATGTCGATGTGCCAGAGCGAATTCGGGCTCGCCCGTTCGTACCGCGTGCCGTGCGGTAATGGACGACAAATAACTGCGGCGCTATTCGGTGTCGGCGGGGGGCCGGATCTCGCGGCAGCGCGGATAGTTAGGGCAGCCGTAGAAACTGCGCCCCGCATGGGAGCCCCGGCCGGCTTCGCGCACGACCATCGGCACGCCACAGTTGGGACAGAGCGGCACACCGGCGTTCGGAAGGGCGGCGGTGGCCGCGTGACTCGCTCGGGCAACCAGCGCGTCCTCAACGGCGGCCGCGATCTCGGTGCTTGCGTAGCTGGGTCGCGCCGGCAGATGGAGGAGCGGCAGGCCGGCGCTCGCGAACACGCCGTCGACCAAGGCATCGCGCTCCACCCGCGCGGGGCGCTGATGCGAGGCATCGTCGAGCTCCACCCCGAGCATCGGCTTCAGCGTCTGCGGATCGCAAAACAGGAAGTCGACATGCTTCTGATTGATGCGATTGCGATGGCCCGGGTCGCCCGTCGGCGAAAAGAACACATCGTTCAGATTCACCTTGGTCATGATCGTGAAGCGACCACTCACCGCGATCTGGGCAGTCCGCAGAAATGACAGCTCCGTGACTGATAGGAAGTCAGCGCGGAGCCGGTATGACGGAGTCTCGGGCCGCGCCACTTGTGGCTTCGAGGCGCCGAAGAGCGCGGCCAGGCAGCCGCGCGGCTGGGGTTCGGCGCTCATGCGTGGGGGCTCCGATAGACTGCCAGCATGTTCTGTGGGCATGGGGTCGCAGAGGCGTCGCCCGCAGACCGGCCCAGCGGCTGACTAACAGGACTACGTGCGGCCCCACGGGCGCCGACGGGATCATCGCTTGTCATCGGTCGTATCACTGGCCTTAACACTAGGTATCTACGAGACCTCGTGCACCAAGAAGTCGTTTGACCGGCGGCGCAGTCGCGCGTCGGTGCGGAACGTAGAAGGGCGCTGATCGGCGTCGGCTTCGTAGCGGCTGATTTGGGGTTAGCCGGGACGGTTGTCGTAGACCAGGAAACGTTCCTTCTGCTGGAGGATGTTCTCGTCGATCCGGAGCGCGAACTCACCTAAGGTTCGCCACCTCGCGCCACCGCGCAGCCTCTGCTCGAGTCCTTCAAGGGTCAACGACTTCGATCCGACCGAGAGGCTGTCTGGGTGGACTCCTTGGAACTCCAGGATCACGAGGCGCGCGTCGTTTCCTGGGATCACGATTGCGGTCGCGAACGCCCGGCCCTTGTCCCCGTACACCTCGTCGTGGCTCGCGATGAAGTCCGCGACGAAGGCAGGATGTCGTCCTCGGAGCCGCAGATTCACGAGGACAATCGGCGTCGGGCCGTCGTTCAGCAGAGCGAGCGGCAACGTCGTGACCAGGCGTCCCTCGCTTTGGTGAAAGGCAAAGCTCCGCGGTGCGCCCGCGAGCCGCACGGTCCCGATTCTTGCGTAGAGCCAGTAGAACGATCCAATCGTGAACGCGAGAGCGCAGAGCGCGATGACGAGCGAGACCATATCGGACAGCGACACCGGGGAATCGTATTGGCTAGTTGGAAGTAGCGATCGAGTTCGGGCCGCTCAATCGAACAACAATCAAACGATCCAGTTACGCCTTCGGCCGCCGTCCTCCCTCCGTCCTTGCCATAACCGGCGTGTAGCGCACGGCCCGCGCTACCGCGCTGGGTTGACGGCGGCCGGCGGAAAAAAAAAGGGGGGGGCTCAGCATGATGAGCGCGCCGCGAGGCGGGATGGCAGGCTCGGGCTAGGTTCGCACTCCGACGATCTGTAGGCCGACTCCTGCGAGCCAGATCGTGAAACCGCCCAACGCGAGAAGCAGCCCGAAATCTCCGGCTACCGTGCCACCCAGTAGTGAAAGTGCAGCGCCACTGGCGATTAGACCCCACGCGATCTTCATCTTGTCCATTTCAGATCCCACGATGGTTGACATATCGCCCTTATTAACCCTCTCGCAAACACCGACGCCACGCCGCCCGACCGGCACCGAAGGCGCCCAGCGTGACGACTCCCAACAGAAGCGCAATCGTGGTTGTCGTCGGACCGCCCGGGGATAGGTGCTGGAGCGTGCCGCTTACGCCGGCGGCTCCGCCGAGGGCGCCCACACCGGCCCCCAGGATCGCCGCCTCAAGGCAACGCATGGCGAAACTCTCTCGAACGATTCACGATTTGCAGGCGACGCACGTATTTTCTCGCGCACAGAGATGTGCCTCGGCCTAGCACGGATCGAGGTTCTCGAGGTTGTCTTTCCTCGTGCTGTCGGGGTTCGTCTTGATGTACGGAGTTGCCATGCAGGCACCCACCGGACAGAAGGTGATCTTGGCGATCGTCGCCTCGTAGCCGTCCGCGCTCGTTCTCCACGTGTTGCCCGCGTCGATGCTCGCTACGACCTGCGCTCGTGTGTAGTGCATGCCGGCGGTCGTGCACACGCCCTCGATGTGTCGATGTGTGCGGTCCGCCGACAGTTCCTTGCGTACCTTCGTGACGGTGTAGGCCGCCATCCGTCACCCTTTCCGGCGTCGGTCTCGCTGGTGAGTTTAGTGAGGTGTAGCAACTCGCAGGAGCGCTCACCAGAAGAATGAGTGGCGGACCTGTGCTCACATCCCGCCTACTCGGGTTCGCACGGCGCCTGAGCTGGCCGAACTCTTGCTCCCGCCCGGTACGTACCTGCCGGGATCTTCTACGCCGCTTTTGCGAGGAGATGCTCCTGTGAAGACGACGCTGAAGACGACTCGCGGACGAGTGGCTCTGGTCGCGCTTGCCCTCTGGGTTGTTGCCCTCCGGCGTCGTCTTCGCGGAGCCCTCGCGGAATCCTCCGTGATCGCAGGCTACCCATGCGGGCGGATCACCGCTTTCACACCACCGCGACCAGCGCCGGCTCAATACGCATCGGCAATTGGCTGAGCGCATCGGTGCCGCGCTCACCGATCCGATCGACGGCGAAGAGTGACTCGGTCGATCGCCAGGAACCGGCCCACAGCGCAGCCGCCCTCTGCCTGATACTCGCAGGCGGCTCTTCCTGATCTGGCCGCCGCCGCCAGCCCTAACGCGCAACACTGCTATAGGGGGCTAGGTGCGGGGCTTAGTGGCGCTGGGTATCACTTGATAGAGTTACCGCCATCGCCGCTGGCCCGGCCGAGTGTGAACTCCAGAGCGCCCCGTGGGTCTGGCGACACGACCGTCGGTCGCGACCGAAGTGCGGCACGCAGGGGAGGCGCCTTATGGAACGTGAGTCATTCCAGCGTTATCTCGAGCCACCACCGCGCTTGATCGCACCGGCTGAGTCATTGCCACATCTTGGCGGCATGGCCGTGGGGGCTTACCGAGGCGAGCTCCCCGATGAGATCGAACTCCACGGCGTCGAACCGCTAACTGGTGCGTTCGACGACGCGACTGCGCAGGCGATGCTCAGGCGTGCGGCCGAAATACCGACGGTGCGGGATCGACTCAGCAAGGGCCGTTCGACGATGATCGGCATTAGCCGACGCGGCGAAAAGGCAAAGGGTGAGGATCCCTTCTATCTGGTCGTGGCGTACGACTACTCCGCTGACGAGGCAGTCGAGATCCGTTTGGACGAGCACGGCCAGTATCTGAGCCTGACCAACCAGCGCTATCAGCCTCCGCCCACGCAACTTGAGATCGATCGTGCAATTGACCTGGCGCGCCTTGACGCTCGCTTGGTCAGCAAGGTCGAGGGACTGACCGCAATGGCCATTCCTTTCTCGGGTCCGGGCAATGAATTCGCAGATCGACGAGTCCTCGAGGTTCTCTTCGGCTGTCGCAGCGACCGGGTGCCCACCTACCGCGCGTGGGTGGACCTTGGCAGAGAAAGCGTGCTGCTTGCGGGAAAGACCTGCGAATGCTGCGACGAGAAGGAGGTCCGGACGTGAGCGAGTCCGGGTCCGTGACCTGGCCGAACCCGGCCACACCGCTGTGGAGGTTCGGCTACACACTCGCCGACTCCCCCGATGCCGAAGGGATTGCGATCACCGACGCGTTCTTCCGCGGTCGCAAGCTCCTTTACAAGGGCAGCCTGCCCTCACTACGCGTGCAGTACGACAACAGCTGCGGACCGTACAAGGATTCACTCAACTACAACAACGCGCAGCCGATCTCGGGGTCGAACCGAGTCAAGGTCTACTCGGTCTGGAGTGGGGGGCTGTCGGGCGTCGCCGCCGAAGCGTTCCATACGATCGGCGCTTACAAGCTCACCGAGCGGTGGACCTTCTGGGCGGACGGACGCATTACGCCGCGGCTGTACAGCGCCGGATTGCAGTGCAACGTCGACCACCGCCATCACCCCTACTGGCGCTTCGACTTCGACATCGAAGGGGCACCCAACGACACCGTCTTCGAATACAACACCACCACGCCAGATCTCGGCTGGGGCCCGGGGTGGCACGT
Source organism: Actinobacteria bacterium UBA4719 (assembly GCA_002404345.1). Lineage (GTDB taxonomy): Bacteria > Actinomycetota > Actinomycetes > Actinomycetales > Dermatophilaceae > UBA4719. Next base: position 18,149 of record DHJN01000001.1, read on the forward strand.
CAAGCACACGGAGATCACTCGCGTGAAGAGCCCGGCTACCTATCGCAGCTGGGCGGTCATGGACATGAACACGACGCGAGGCTGCCACATCATCCCGGGATCAAACGACGGCACGGCCGACGCCTTCGCCCCTCGCGACCTCTTCGTCATGCGCTACCACGCAGCCGAAGACCGGCACGGCCAGCAGGGCAGTGCGTGGGACGATGGCCTGGCGGCGTACATCAATGGCGAGGTCGCGGAATCGTCCGATGTGGTCGTCTGGTACTGCGCGCACCTCGGCCACCACGCCGAACCTGAGCATGCGGACGAATTCCACGTCTGCGGTCCGACGCTGATCCCATTTCGCTGGACGTGATGCTGGGGACCGCGGCGAATAGTCATCCGGCCTTGGCCGCTGTGGCGGCGGCGTCGAGCAGGACCTGTCACATAAGACCCTGCTGCGCAGCCGAAGCGCACGAGAGCGGGAGAATCGCGCCGGACCCCGATCTTCACCTAGACGCTCGGCGTGACCACGAGCGCGATCAACAGCGACACGATCACCAACGCCCAGGGCAGCGCGAAGCTGATTGCGCCGGCTGCGCTGTACTGGGTGAGGAGCGGCCGAAAGATCACCGCAACCCACGACACCCAGGTACATGAGGATCTGCTCCGCCGTGCTCATAGGCGGCGATGGGCTCGGCTTGCCGGACGCATCAACAGAAGATGGCGTGGCCCGCTGAATCTCCGCTCGGCGCGTACGGACGTTCAGGCTAAGAGTCGACGGATCTCGACCATGAGCCGTTAAGGCCGCCGCTCGCGATTAAGGACCCTGATGTCCGGCCTAGTCGACGACCGTGTCATGAAGTGCCCCGTTTCGGTCCATGGGTACTCCACAAAGAATGCACACAACCAGGCATCGCTCACGTCCACGAGTCCGTCCTGAGCAACACCGTCGCTATCCACCGCACGTACGTCGCCGCGAACTGCAACGAACCTGGGAAGTGACAGTCAGAGCTCAGCTCCGGCCGGAAGAGCGGCGCGCATCGCTGCGTGTCGATCGATCCCGACGACACGCACGCAGACAATCGGATGCGAGAGAGTTTGGTCTGTACTCAGCTTCGATCCAAGCCGCTCAGGAGACTCATTTGAGCCGTTCAGCCCTTGACTTCATGTATAGCCCGACATAGCGTTGCTCAACCTCACACAACCCGTGAGGAAGGCCTGGGAGGGAAGTCATGCGCGCTTCGTCGCGCGCTAAAGCCGAGTGGGCATCGGGCGAAAGGGAGGGCGGCTGACCTGACCTTGCGCCGTCCCGGCCGCCTTGTGGATGCCAGTCGAGCAGACGCGCCCATCTTCACTAGGGAGAGACTCGATGAGAGAACGCACAGGTCGCAACGCGCTGCGACATCGTTGGCTGGTCCCGATCGTCATGCTTGGACTCGTCCTGCCGATGCTGCTAGGAGCGAGCACGGCGGCCGCCACGTACACGGGTCTGAAGATGCCCTGGCCACGAACCGTTTATCACAGCGTCACTCAGACGCCCGGCGCGTACGAGAACTGCAACGTCCAGAATCCACCCAGCCACTGCTTCGGCTTTGACACCTGGGCGTATGACTTCGGTCTCAGCACCGGCAATACCGTGTCTGCCGCGCATAGCGGAACGGTCCTCGGGTACCAGTTCGCGTTCGGCGTAGGCGCATGCGATGTGAGTTACGCCACGAAGGCAAACTACATCGTCCTCAACCATGGCGACGGTTACTCGAGTCAGTATTGGCACCTGCTCCAGAACAGCGCAAGCGTGTCGCCCAATCAGTTCGTTTACCAAGGGCACCCGCTGGGCGGTGCTGACACCAGTGGCGCGGCGTGCGGCACACATCTTCACTTTGCAGTCGAAGCGACTCCACCGTGCAATAACGGCTACAACAGCTGTATCGGGCAGTCGATTCGGATTTCATTCGATGAGGCCGGTGAGCCCGCCCTGAATACGTCGATCCAATCTCTGAATCACGTGCAGTTCTCGGCGACGTATCAGAGTCAGTCAGCAAATCTGTCGTTGACCCCCGGGCAGGTCAACCACTTCGTCGTTCAATATCTCAACAACGGCTATGACGTTTGGAACATTGGCATGTCTGGCAATAAGGCGTTTCTTGGCACTTGGAACCCCACACCTGGCCAAGATCAGGCGAGCGTGCTCGGTGGAGCGACAGGGTGTGTAGTTGCGACGAACTGGTACAGCTGTAACCGAATCAGGCCGACGACCACCCAGGTGGATCCCGGCCAAAGCGCCTGGTTCGATTTCCAAGTTCGCGGCCCGGCCAGCCAGGGCATCTACAAGCTCTACCTGCGGCCGCTGATCGAGGGAGTGCTGTGGATGGAAGACGTTGGTCTGTATGTTCAGGTGACGGTGGTGAATCCATGAACGTTCTTCGACTCGTTTCCTATGCGCAACGTCGCCCGTGGGCGGTGCTCGGTTTCGGCCTCCTGCTCGTTGTCGTCGCGAGCCTTGCGGCCACCGTCCCGACGGTTGCGGCTCCAGCGCCGCCGACGACGTACGCGAACACAACGTACGGTTTCGAACTCACACTTCCCGACGGCTGGCACCGTTCGGACGTGTTGTCGAACACGAAGGGGTTGGGTGACTCGCGTTTGCTCGAATGGGACGTGTTTACCGCGCGGACGCCGGCCTCGGAGAAAGCGGGTGCCGTGCTTTCGGAGGTAGGTCTCCCGCCTGCATGGCAGTGGACGGTCGAGGTCGAGGTCTGGAACAACCCGAAGGGTTTGTCTGCTCTCGCATGGGCGTCTGATCCGAACCTCGCAGGGTGGGCACGTGGACAGACGATCAAGACCGTCACCGTCAATAACCAGGCGGCCGCGCAACAGGTCGGTGGTGCTCTTCATGCGGTGTCGTACTACGTCGCGGCAAAAGGGTACATGTTCCGATTCGGCTTCTACCAGGGGACGCCTGAGGAGCGGCCCACCTTAGCAACCGACGCAGGCATCAACGGGATCCTTGCGTCGTTTCGCGTGAAATAAGCGTTGAACTTGAGGATTCCCGCAGCCGTGTTTGCGCTTGTGCTCTGGAGCTCGGTGGCAGGTGCTGCCGCTGCGGCGGATAGCGTGAACACCTGCGGGATCCTCAAGGCGTTCACCGCGCCGACGGAGACCAACAACGTTGGCCGGGCGACCGTCGACGATTCGACCTACTACCTTTCGGGGACCCCCGGTCCGAACACCCTCGGCCCGGATGTGACGGTCGGTCGCAACGTCTGCCTTACGGGTACCGAGGTCGCGCCGGAGACGGGTCCAACGCCACTGTTGATTCGATGGAGCCTTACGCTGAATCCGGCTGTGAGCCCCCTTCCATCTGCAGTTCCAACACCAACTCTGACGCCCGGAGCGACCCCCACGGGCACGGTGGCAAGCACTCCGCCAACTACGCGCACACCGACAGCCGACGCGACCGCGGCTGGATCTCAACCTCCCTTTGCCATGTTCGCCGGCATTGGTGCCGCTGTACTGATCATCGCTCTTGCTGCCTTCGCACTAGCGCGGAGAAGAATCCGGTCGGAGTGAGAGGCAATCACCTGCGGCGTTGGTTGGCGTCGAAACGCCTCTTCCGTTGGCGATCATGACGACGGCGACGATGTGCGAATGCTTGAGGCTCGCGCCCTGTTTGCCCCAGCAGCTGCTCGTGGCGTGGAGGCCATCACTGCGTGCAGGCACTTCGCGCCCGCTGGCGTCAGAGATCACGTTGCCCGCTTTGCGCGACGCCCGTGGCATCTGCATCTGCACCGACCCTGTGTACGCCAACGCTTATCGGTCGAAGTACGTGTGAAGATCTTCGATGGGTGTATGACAACGAGCGCGCCCAGCGGCGCGGGGAAAGGTGGTGATACCAATGGATACCTACAAGCCTGGCGAGAAAGCCCCCCGGACCGGAACGATCCAGTGCGTGAAGCACGCGGAGGTTGTTAAGCACATCAAGGCAGGTGAAACCTTCCCGCCGTGTGACAACTGGGGAGATCACACCGGCCCTGGAAACGTCTGGAAATACACAACTTAGAGAACAAACGAAGCGCGAATCGGCCGGGGAATATGTCTGCCTAAGAACTTTCCCCGGCCGATTCGCGCTTCATGACCAAGGTCGTCGTCGTACCGTCGACCCGCGCAGGCGGGACTCGTGATTCGATTGGCGTCAGCTTCGGCCCGCTACCTCGATCTCAGCCTGCGTTCGATCGAATGGTCCCGCGGGGAGGTGACACCGGCCAATGAATGAGTCGGAGGTGAATCGCCCTGGCGTTTGGGCGAAAGCGAATCCAGGTTGTGGGTCTATTCAGACTAAGTAATACTAAGCGTCCAAGACATAGTCTCTTGGGGCGGAGCATCGCCCGTTGTCCAAGTAGCTGGCGGCGCTTTGCGGCTAAGCCGCGCGGGAGGGGACGTACGTTCCGCGACCGAGTGGACCTACAGCGGCCGCGTCACACCACTCCGAGAACGCTTGTCGCGGAGACCTTTGAGTCACTGACGCCATCGGTTCCGGGGATGACTAAGTTGTCCTCGGTCGATCGTTCGCGCGTCAAGGCTTGGCTGGTGAGCATCGGACTACTACTGGGAGCAATCGTGGGCGCCACGGTGACCAACGGCGCGGCCGACTGCGTCGTCGACATCGATGGTTTGGACGCCTCGGGGTTTGCCCGGCCGACGGAGCCCCTGCGGGTCACCGATCTGCAGCGACCACTGCCGTTCTCCGGAGCGGTCCCACCGGGGACAACGTCCGTGCAGGTGAAACTGGTCTTCTGGCCTCTGGCGATCCCGGTGAGCACACCTGCAGTTCGCGGCGGGGGCGGCTGGACGGCCAGCGTGAGTCCAGCGGACTACCAGACCGGAGTCGGGCTCTATTACGTACAGGCGACCACGGACACCGGATGCTCTGCGGGCGGATGGATCCGAATCGAAGGCGATCCACTAGGGTCGCTCGCCGGCAGGGTAGCGGCGATCATTCTCGGCCTCGGCTTGCTGTTCCAGGTCGCCGGCGTCCTCCGTGGATCCCGGTGGGCGCTAATCGGCGCGTTGCCGACGGGCGCAGGGATCGCCCTCCTGCTGCAGCAATCCGGAGCGTTAGCTCTCGATGGCACATCGTGGGGGATCGCCACCGGATCCGCGGCCCTTATCGGCGGTGCATCCCGCGTGCTCACGCATTGGCGCGGCAGGCATCAAGCTCTGTCGCCACGGCCCAGAACGACGCCGCGGACGAGGGTGGGCTCACCGACCGAAACAACGAGAAGCATTCCAGACGTGACCGCGCCGACGGAGCCGACCTCGGCGGCAGCCCGACCAAGTCCCGACATCCTCTCGCACGCGAAGCCGCCTTCCTCGGCCGCCCGCGAATCAGACGGCATTCTCAGCCGGCCTACGGCACCCGCAGCACCGGTGGCACCGTCGTCCCGCGCGCCGGATCCGCCACGATCTGCCTACGGATTCATCGACTCACCGGACGCGGTAGTTGCTGGCGACGAGTTCGAGGTCAACGTTGGACTGAGCGCCGAGCCGCAGCGTGGTGTCGCGGGCGGTGAGATGACCCGTCCAGCCTCGAGCCAAGGTCCATACAAGTTGGACATTCAAATCACCGCCGACGGCTTCGCGTTACGCGCCGGTGAATCTTGGCGCCGCGAGGTCGGAGTCACCGCCGACGAGCCGTACCCGAAATTCTCGGTCCACCTGACGGCGCAGGTTGCGCATTCGATCGACTGGCGCGCAATTCAGGTCAAATACGCGATCGCCGGAGTGCCGATCGGGTTCGCGCTCCGCTCGGTCGCAGTCGCCAGCAGCGCAGCCGAGCTGGCGACGGTGGTTCCGAAGCCGCAAGACTCACGGGCCAGCATCGAGGTGCCCGCCGGCGCGCAGGCGGCCGATCTCACCGTCACGATCACGGTCACCGACTCGACCCGCGGTCGCCTCGAGTGGACCTTTGACGCGGCACCCGCGCTCGGCGTGCAGCTGCCTCACGCGGCCGCGTACTGCGAGCTCGGTCTGGGTGGCGCCGAGTTCGCCCGGGGTTTGATGCAGGGCATGAATCGCCGCGAGGGCAAGCCGGGTCTGTACAACTATCTGGCTGGGGTTGGCCAGAAGATCGCGACGAAGATACCGGACGAATTCTGGCCACTGCTGGCCAGCGTCGCGATGCAAGTGAAGGACCGGCCGGTGTCGGTGTTGCTCCTGTGTGAGGAGCCGTACATGCCTTGGGATCTCGCCGTGCTCAGCGCTCCTCACTACACCGCGGCCCTTCCCGACCCCGCAGCTCCGCCGTTCTTGGCCGCTCAGGTCACCCTCGGACACTGGGTGTTCGATCGTCACAGTGGACCCAATGCGCGGCCCAAGCCGGTACCCCCGAAGCCACCGGTAGTGAAACGCTTCCTTGTCGTCAGCGGGGACTACAGCCTCCAGCCGGGATGGCGCCCGTTGCCCGAGGCGACCGCCGAGGCTGGGACTCTGGCCGGCACCTGGCAAGCCAGCGCCGTCAACGCCGATACCGAGGCGGTGATCACCGCACTTGAAGGGGCACCCGATCTGATCCACTTCGCCTGCCACGGCGAGTTCGACGAACACAGCACCGACAACGGCCTGTTCCTGGCCGACGGTCAGCCGTTCGCACCTGAATCCGTCATGAGCATCAGCCTGAGCGAGAGCCCCTTCGTGTTCCTCAATGCCTGCCAGGTCGGACAGGGAGCCTTGACCCTTGGCGACTACGCCGGCATGGCTCAGGCCTTCTTGTTCTCCGGTGCCTCCGGAGTGATCGCGCCGCTGTGGTCGATCGACGACACGATCGCGCGCGGGCTGGCGGAGCGGTTCTACGCGCGCGTCTTCAATGGCGAGGCTCCCGCCGAGGTGTTGCGCGAGGAGCGGATGCAATTCAAGAACACGGTTGCCGGCGAGTCCGGCACCTGGCTCGCCTATCAGTTCTTCGGTCATCCCCTGATGCGCCTTGAGCGAGCGACCTAGTGCCGCCGCTGAATGCCACCGGAGCCCGGGTTCAGGTTGGTCGCGCGGTGTTGCGGACCCCGGGCCTCGCGGGCACGGCAAGCGAGATCCCGCCTGGCGGATCGACCCAGCGGGCGGCCACCCTCTCGAGCAATGAGCTCGAGACCGTGCTGGCGGCGCACAACGTCACGCGCCAGCAGGTGATAGAACTCCGCGACACCCGCGAGGTCGACGCCGGTGGCTCTCCGACCCGGAGCACCCGTCTTGACGGGACCGTCATCGAGCTGGAGGTGCCTGACCCTGGTCCGAAGTTCGGTCAGGTCGTGCTTGCGACCGACGAGGCCGGAATCGTCAACTGGAGCCTCGCCCGGGATCAAACCGGAGCGCTGGCGACCAGCCGCGGTGCAGGAGGCAGCCGGACCTACCTGATCAAGCGGACGGTCGGAGCAGCACCGACAGGGCCGGGCTCGCGCGGGGTCATCGGCGCGATCGGCAAGAAACTGCTTCAGGTGTTGGTATTTCCGCTCATCGACCCGGTGCTCGGCGCGGTCGCCGAGGGTTACGCCCGGACGTGGGAGCAGGCCCACCGGCCCTACCAGGTCCGCACGTTCACCACCGACAACTACACCCAGCCCGGCTCACCGATCGACGAACACGACTGGGGGCGTCTGGCCGCCGGTCGCTCGCTGCTATTTGTGCATGGCACCTTCGCTCGCGCGCACGGCGCCTTTCCGACCCTCCCCAGGTCGGTCATGCAACAGCTCGAGCAGACCTATGGCGGGCGACTGTTCGCCTTCGATCACTACACGGTCAGTGAAGATCCTCTCGACAACGCGCGCCGTCTGGCGGCCAGCATGCCCGAGGGCCTGAAGCTTGATCTCGACATCGTGTGCCACAGCCGCGGTGGGCTGGTGGCCCGCGCGTTGGCGGAATCGTCAGAACTTCAGCTCGCGGGCCGTGAACTCCGAATCGGTCGGGTGGCGTTCGTCGCCTCACCCAATGGCGGCTGTGTGCTCGCGGATCCCGACGGGATGAGCCATTTCATCGACCGTTACTCCAACTGGGTCAACTTCATCCCCGCGGGCCCGGTCATCGACATGCTCGAGGGCGTGGTCACGGTGGCGAAGCTGCTGGCGGTCGGCGCGATGAAAGGTTTGGTGGGCCTGGAATCGATGGTCCCGCACGGCGGGTACCTGACCAAGGTCAACGCCGGCAGCCCGGCATCGGCCCACTACTTCGCATTGGCGTCGAACTACGAACCAACCGATCAGAACCTCCGGTCGTTCGCCCACAACCTGCTGATGGATCAGATCTTCGGCACCGAGAACGACTTGGTGGTCCCGACGGCAGGCGTCTACGACGCCAACGGCGCCGGGTCCTTCCCGATTGCTGCGGATGATCGACACGTCTTCGCAGCAGCCGACGGGATCGATCACGGGGGCTTTTTTGCCAATCCGGCGGCCCAGACGAAGCTCCTTGAGTGGCTCGTCGGCTGAGTCCGACTCAGGCGTCGCGTCGCTGGCCGGTACCAGCGCTTCGCGTTCGAACTAAGAAGAAGCGCGCGGATGTATCGAAGGACAAGCGGCCGCCGTAGTTTTCCTAGTGATGAGCGACGAGCGCCAAGAACGAGACGCGACCGTCGGGGAAGCTGTAGACGAGGCGGCCCACGACGATGGTGAAGACCCTGACCACGACGCGAACAGGGTCGCCGCCGTGCGGGACTTGATGCTCGCCGACCTGAAACAGCTGCAGGACTGGTGGAGTGCAAAGGACACGCCGGATGACACGACGTGGCTTCACATCAGCGGCACGAGCGTGTTGCTCTTCGAGCCCAACCCCGATGGCGAGGATCAGCCCGAACCGTTTGAACTGATCGGGCGGATGGAGGGCGTGCTCGGCGAGGTGGAGAACGTGCTCGGCCTCGAACCCAATTCCTTTTAGGAATCAGTCCCCGTGTGGCCGTGTGAGGTCGACGACCACGTCGCGGCGGGGCTTGAAACCTCACCACGGGTCAGGCGATGCTCCTATCTATGTGCAGCCCGCTACCTACCAAGCGCCCGGACGCGGTTCTTATCCCATTCGGCTGTGGTTCTCTCCACTGAAAGGTTGGTTCTCATGCCATTCGCAGTTTCACGCCCGCGGCCCGAACGACTAGCTAACACCGGTTCGAATCCGGTACGGGCTACCGGTCCTCGGTGGGGAGACGCATCCCATTCATCGCGAGACCTCCGCGAGCGTCGTGCGAAGCTCTTCGTACTCGGCCTTCGTGATCTCGCCCCGCGCCAAGCGGCGTGAAGCAATAGCCAACGGCGCGTCGATTCTGTACGGCGCGTCCGTCGCCGTCGCCCGGATCACCGCGACCACCACCAACGCAAGCAGCGCCAGGAGCAGAGCCATCGGAATCCACATCCAGCCGCCTATCCAGCCATTCATCATGTAGTCCCAGTTCATCATTCGTGGCCTCCATAGGTGCAAGCCATGTGTCGAGAGCGACCGTGCTTCTCTCGAGATCACGTCGCTAGGGGGCTGAGGAAAAAGC
>DHJN01000232.1:0-160 GCA_002404345.1 Actinobacteria bacterium UBA4719
TTGGCCGCGCTGTAGTTGGTTTGACCGAGCATGCCGACCTTGCCGGAGATCGAAGAGACATTGATGATGGATCCACCCGAGTCCTGTTCTCGCATGATCTTGGAGGCAGCCCGGGTGCCAAGCCAGCAACCCTTCAAGTGCACGTCGATGACCTGGTCAA
>DHJN01000232.1:376-4590 GCA_002404345.1 Actinobacteria bacterium UBA4719
TGGGTATAGCGGACCTCCGTGAACTCGACTGCCCGAAGCCGCTCAAAGGTCATCTGCAGGGTCTTCTCCTTTGCTCGCACAGCCAGCTAACTGCTACATTCACTGGACGTCCTGTTATTGAAGTGTAGTTCATCATCTGCTGCTACACCTCGTCAAGCGCCTCCCGCAAAGGGATTCCCACCAGCCGGGGCCGGGGCTGAGGCTGGACCAGAAGGGAGGATCGGCGTTGATGGCGGACAGCTGAGGTCGGGCCAGACTCGGACATGGGGCTGACGAAGTGTCAGCGCAAGCGGCTGCGAAGGCGATGACGGCAGGTACGGCTCGGCCTCGAGAGCGAGCAAAGCTGAGGTGAACCGGGGCGCGAACGTGAAGACGGGGTACTGGAACAACCCCGATGAGACCGCACTGCGCCGCGGGATGGTGGCTGCCACACGGGCGACTTGAGGTACCTCGACGACCAGTGTGACGCTTGTATCTGGTCGACCGGTTGAAAGACGTTGTCGTGTCCGGCGGAAGAACGTCTACACGGTTGAGGTCGAGAACCTCCTGTACTCCCATGCCCGGTCGCCGAGGCGGCGATCTTTGGAGTCCCCGACGTCCACTGGGGGGAGAGCCTCTACGCGGTGTTGGTTCCTTGGGCCGAATCGGGAACTGAACAACGACCAGCAGCGCTGCGGCCCGCCTCGGACGCAGGCGTACACCTGGTGAGCGATATGACGCGATTAGACACGTTTGCATCAACGATGTGATCCACAAGCTTCATTGACCCGTCACCTCGAGCGATGATTGACTACTCGCTTGAATCGATAGTCGACGAATATGTAGCACTTTTCAGGCATCAGCCAACTTTTTGCGCGGCACGCTATGACCTAGCAGAGGATGATAGATGAGCGCCATCAACAGCCAAGAGGTCCCGCACCTTTGCATCAGCGATCTGGACCGCGAGTCATGACGGAAGCGACCGACCCCGCGGCCACCAAGGTAGATCTGTCGGTGCAGATGATCATGGCCCGGCTCGAACGCATCGACGTGTGGTCGATGGCTTCCGTCTTCATCGGGATTATCGGCCTTGGGTTCCTTTTCATCTTCTACGACATCTTCGTCATCAACGTCTCGTTCATCCAGACATGTGTGGCGATCAAGCCCGGCTGCACCCCGGAAACAGCCCTGGGCTCGCTGTCGTTACCGGTGGTGCTGAACCTGGTCGGATACGTCGTCGGCACGCTCGTGCTCAGCCCGTTGGCGGACCGGTTCGGAAGACGCAACATGCTCCTGATCACCATGTTGATCACCGGTGTCGGGTCGCTGTACAACGCGTTTGCCCCGGACTACCTCAACTTCAACCTCGCACGGATCATCACCGGTATCGGCATCGGCGCGGTCCTGGCCATCGTCAACACCTACATCAACGAAGTGGCACCGCGTCATTCCCGGGCTAAGTACACGACCGTCATCTTCGTGATGTCCGCTCTCGGTGCCCTCTTGGGCATCTGGCTCGGCCTCATCCTCACCACACCGTCCACGCCGTGGCCACTGGGCCTCCCGTTCGCGTTGGCCAGCAAGACCTTTGAAGACGGCTGGCGATGGATGTACGGCCTCGGGGCCCTTCTCGCCATCATCTCGGTGGCGCTGCTGTCCAGGCTGCCCGAGTCGCCGCGCTGGCTGATCAGCCAGGGCCGCATGGCTGACGCCGCGGCCATCGTCTCCGACATGGAGCGCCGAGCCGAGCGCCACGGCGCGCTGCCCGAACCGAATCTTGCGGACGCCGACGCCCCGGTGGCTCCTCCCTCGCGGGTGCCCTACCGAGACCTGTTCAGCGTTCAGCTGTACCGACGCCGGATCCTTTTGCTCTTCCTCATATGGTTCATCGGCTACATCACCGTGTACTCCTACGCCGCAGGCTTCACCAGCGTGCTGAGCTCGCTAGGCTACCCACCACCGGAGGCCGGGGTCATCGCGGCAGTCGGCACGCTGGGCTTCGTCGCCGAGGCGATCCTCATGTCGTTCGTGGTAGAGCGGCTGGAGCGTCGCCACTGGTTGCCCATCGCAGCCGTGGTGACCCTCATCGGGGCACTGATGATCGCCGAAGCGGGCACGTCGATCACCGTCGACTTCCTCGGCGCCGGATTGATATTCGCCGGTTTCAACCTATGGGTCTCCCCGACTTATGCGCTGTCGGCCGAGTCATTCCCGACTCGCGCCCGCACCACAGGCTTCGCGCTGGTCGACGGTGTCGGGCACATCGGTGGCGGTATCGGCGTCCTCGTGATCGCACCGATCCTGCCGCACATGTCCGTCTTCGGAGCCCTGATGCTCATCTCCAGCTTCCTGGTAGTCGCGGCGGTCCTAGCCCAGTTCACCACCCATACCCGCGGTCGGCCGCTGCACGAGATCTCGCCGTGACACCTGCGTAGGTCGCCCACCGGGTCGTCGTGACGACCCATGCAGCTCTGTGCTGCGTAGTGGACCGTCAGCGTCGGGCCACCCGCGAGGAGTCACCCCTGATGTCGACGGCGAACGGTGGGTCGCCAGGCGCCTCGTATGCTGATCTTGCTGCTTCGCAGGCGAAGACCAGAGGCCCCCCCAACGGCTCAGGCCAGCGATTCGGGGGCATCGAAAAGCTCGTCTCGATCGCGTTCGCTTCGCGGTACGTAGTAGGAGTCCCCGTACTCCTTCTCGAAGGCCGTCACGATCTCCTCGAGGGGCAGGTCGGCGAAGCTGTCGCGAGCACCCACGTACTCCATGTGGCGCTCGCCGTCGACGGAGTACTCGTGGAACAGCGAGTCGTGACGGCCATCGAAGTCGAGCGGGCGGACACCGAACCGCAGGCACAGCTCGATGTTGAACGCCGGCGTCGCCTTGATCCAGCTGCCGGCGAGCCACAGCTCGGTGAAGCCGTGGAAGATGAACAGGTCCGTGCCGAGCTGGGCCAGCAGCTTCTCGCTGGCAAGGTGGTTGCGCACGTCGGCAAAGCCGAGTCGCGCGGGGATGCCAACCACCCGTGCAAGTGCCGTGAGCAGCACTGCCTTTGGGATGCAGTAGGCGACTCGGCGCTCGAGGGTGACGCTTGCGCGGTAGTCGCGCGGCTCGGCAGTTATCGAGTAGGGGTCGTAACGAATCCCGTCGCGCACGGCATAGAAGCACTTCACCGCCCGTTCCTCGTCAGTCGTACAACCCTTCGTGATCTGGACTGCGTGAGCTCTGACGCCGGGGCTGTCAGAGTCGATGAACCAGGTGGGGGAAAGGTAGCGGTCAAGATCTTCGGCGTTGTCCACGAGCGCACTCTATGCCGGAGGCACAACCATTCACCTCGGGAGGACCGATGCTCGCCCCTAGGGCCCCGTGTTGGTAACCCGTAATGGGTTGGGGTTAGGGGAGAATGGGGTATGTCGAAGCCGCAGGTCGCTCAGCAATTCGTGTTGATGGTCGTGGAGCGGGGCGCTGCTGGTCCGGGACAGGCGAAAGCGCCTGTGGATAAGACGTTTCGGCGTTTTGACCAGGATCAACCGATGCTGTTGGCCCCTGATCTTCGGGACTGGTTGGCCCTGGATCATCCGGCTCGTTGGGTAGATGATCTCGTCGAGCATGGGCTGGACCTGTCCGCGATTTACGCCGACTACACCGAGGTCAGGGGTGCTCCGCCTTATGAGCCGCGGCTGATGTTGAAGGTCTTGATCTACGGCTACTCCCATGGGATCACGTCCTCGAGGGCGTTGGAGCGGCGCTGCCATGACGATGTCGCGTTTCGGTTCCTGACCGCGCAGGCGGCCCCGGACTTCGTGGCGATCAGCCGGTTCCGGACCCGGCACGGGGCTGCACTGAAGGCGTTGTTCACCCAGTCGCTGAGCTTGTGTGCAGCAGCTGGTCTGGTGTCGTTGGGCCGGGTCGCCCTGGATGGGACGAAGGTGCGGGCGGCGGCGAGCCGGCATCGGGCGATGAGCTACGACCGGATGGTGCGGGCCGAGGCCGAGNNGCGAGGTCGAGGCGTTGCTGGCCCAGGCGGAGCGGTTGGATGCGGCTGAGGACGCCGCTTACGGTCAGGACCGGCGCGGTGATGAGCTACCGGCCGAGCTGACCCGCCGGGAGGGCCGGCCGGCCGCGATCCGGGCGGCGAAGGCTGCCCTGGAGGCCGAGCACGCCGTGAAGGCCCGCGCGCAGGCTGAACAGGACGCGGCCGACCAGGGTCAGGATCCGGACCAGATCGCCGAGGCTGG
>DHJN01000232.1:4664-5191 GCA_002404345.1 Actinobacteria bacterium UBA4719
GACCGGGCGCCTCAAACACGCTGAGGCGCCGCCGGCGGCGCTGGCGGCGCCACGTGGGCGGATCCCGGCGGGCCTGACACCCAAACAGCTGATGAGCCGCAAGCTACGCAACGAAGAAGGGCAAGGCCGACTACGCCCGGCGCAAAGTGATCGTGGAACCGGTCTTCGGTCAGATCAACGTCGCTCAAGGCGGCCATCAACTACGGCTCCGCGGCCAGGTCAAAGCCGACATCGAGTGGACCTTCCACCTGGCCTGCCACAACTTCCGCAAACTCGCAGGGTCTGGATGGACAACGACCCAGAGGGTCACCACCTGAAGGCGAGGGAGCCACCCCTGCGGCTCAGCGAGAGCCGGCGCCGTCGGTCACCTTCGGTGATCTCGATACCCACCCACCACAACTACGCCGGGCATCACTCTCGCACCCTCGAACGGCCACGGGCGCCACCGGGACCGCCGCTACCTGTCAACCGTTTCGGACTCAGGGTCCTAGGCTCTCCACCTTCGGTCAGCAACCGTCATACCTCTG
>DHJN01000095.1:0-3660 GCA_002404345.1 Actinobacteria bacterium UBA4719
GGTGCCGGGGAACGTCACGACGCCTTCGTCTCGCAGCATCCGGTTGAACAGGGCGTTCTTGGCGTTGCCCAGACCGCGCACAGTCTCAGCGCCCGGCTCGTCGGCCGGGTCGCCTTCCGGGAGCTCGATCCCCCGTGACGCAAGTGTCGCCCGTACGCCGTCATACCGCGGTTTGCCGTCGACGTAGGTGAAGTAGTCGGCGTTGGTGTACGCGGGTGCAACGTCGTGCTCGACGAAGTATGTCGAGAACATCTGGCGCCAGGCCCGCATGTGCAAGTCGGCGGTCGGTGTGAGCACCCCATCGAGGTCAAAGAGGGCGGCCTCGAACTGGCTCCAATCCATGAGCCCAACGGTAACGCCCAGGGACGACTTCTGCGGATCAGACCCGACCGGCTGCAGCAGGCGCTGTAGTCCCAGATAGTCAATCGAACAGGCTAAGCGGATCACCGCCCAAAGCACGCGGTCATGATCGATCTTTGGACGTTCACGTTTGCGGAACCGGCGGCGATACGACGCCAACACAGGCGAGTGGATAAGTCGGGGAACCATGCGCTTTCCCCAATTAAGGCCCGATGACCGGGCGAGGATCCGTTTGTGACACTGCGGATGGGCACGGGCAGTAGGTGGTCGGAGGCCCCGACACCGTCTAGTGCCCTTTCCCTACAGCAGTCCCAGGTGGAGACACGCGACCGAGACGTGCCTTCCTCGTTCGGCCGGTTAGAGGATGGCGCTTCACGGAAAGATGGCGTCGAACGCGGACCGGTTCCGGCACGGCGACCTGGCTGGTCACCCTCCCTGGGCGGCATCCCCCACCATGCGCAATACCATGAAGAGAGGGACGGGTATGGCGACGATGATGAGTGCGGCGGCGGCCCACCGGGGTTGACGCCGGAGCCTCAGCGCCCGGATAGCCAGAACCAACGTCGAAATGGCCGCTATCGGTAAACCTGGTACGACGACCCACCCCAGTGGTTCGTACATCCTCGGGAGGCCCTGGTCCAGGTACTTAACTACGAGTAGGAGCAACGCCAGACAACCTGCGAACATAAGAAGTGAGACAAGCGAGGACCAGAACGCCCAACAGCCAAGGGGTCGTTCCCGTGGCAGCGCCTCCGGTGGCGTCATCGGAGAGTGCCGGCCGTGCATGCCGTGCGCAGCGCCGCCAGTGTCATCCTCGGACTCCATCGTGATGGGTTAATTGGTCAGAATTTGGCCATAGTCGGGCGTATCGGCCAGCTGAAGCCTATAGCCGGATTGTTCACTTGTCGTTGGCTTACGCACCGAATCCCGGTCACACGAAAATGCCTGTCGCGTAAGTAATTTGCGCCCATCTCTGCGACGGGGCGCCAGGGTGGCCGTGGTGGGATCCCGCACCGGGCGGGCTCCACGCGTCCCGATAACGTCTCTAGGTGTGACTGTTGAACAGTTGGCTCCCTCACCCTGCGACAAGGACTCGCCGAGGGTGCTCGACACTTCATGCCCTCCCGAACAGCTCATGGCCAGAACACTGGCCGCTCAGTCTCCAGTTAGCCGCGAGGCCATGAGTGCGCCTGAACTGAATGCGCTTTCTGCATCGCGGCTGGCCCAAGAGTTCTCGGGGAGGCTGTGATGGGCGATCAGCGCATGTCCGACCCGACCTTTAAAGTCGACCAGCTACATCGGGGCGATCCACGGTGGACGCCCGCCATCATCGCGACTTCCTAGCTCCTCCACTCTGCATAGAGAACACTGATGAAACGCGCTTACCCGTGGTTCGTCGACCGTGTGCCATCCACAAACGAGCTCGAGCTTGGGGTGGACCCACTCGTGCGCATCCTGGCGGAGATGACAAGTCTTCGCGCAGTGATGCTGATGGGATCCGAGGCGCAGAAGTCATGGCAACTGGTGCTCCGCCATCATGCTGACATGATCATGGCCCGCGGCATCCGCTGGGTGCCCTTATCACCCAAGTCCCAATGCCTTGCAGACATCTGTGCCCGGGGAGCGCACGGCCCGGAACGCGAGCCTCAAGAACGCATATGCCATCGTCGCCGACGTGCTACAGAAGGAAGCCTGATGGCTGACCCAGTTTTTGTCGGCATCGATCTGGCCTGGAACACCAACGCCGCCACTGGGATTGCCGGCGTCGATGACGCCGGAGTTCTACTCGACGCCGCCACCTTGCTTAGCGACGACCAGATCATCGCCTGGATGAGTCGGCCCGACTGGCAGCCGGTCACGTCCGCCGTAGATGCGCCGTTGATCGTCACGAATGCGACCGGACAGCGACCATGCGAGCGGATGATCTCTCGGGCCTTCGGTCGCTACAAGGCCTCGTGCCACACGAGCAACCTCGGTGTGGCCTACTTCAACCCTCCACGCGGAGCGACACTCGCTGAGCGTCTTGGATGGAACCTCGACCCCGCGCACGCCGGCACTCCGGAGAGCCCAGGGTGCATCGAGGTCTACCCACATCCCGCCATGGTTGCTTTCTTCAAACTCGGCTCAGTGCTGCCGTACAAGGCCAAATCGGGCCGCACCGTCGAATTTCGACGCTCAGCCTTCGTCGAGCTGTTCGACCAGATGGAGACACTCCCACACTTGGGACTGTCTGAGAACCTGCGATGGGCGGGCACGTCAGCGAGCCCGCTGACCGCATCGATGATCACGTCGACGTCGATGTAGGGCCGGCTCTGGCCAGCCGCAGTGGTGACCACCACGACCGGCCTGGATCGCGATTGATTCAGCAGGTGATCAGCCAGGGCCTCGGCCCGGTCCGGCGAATCGATGATCGTCGCGGTAGCTGCCTCGTGTGATACCGCCGTTCGCGGGCTCATGTGCCCTCCCTGCCCTTCCGGTTCCACCCGTACGGGCGGTATTTCAAAGACTAGACGGGACGACTGACACCGTCTGGAGCATCGGTCGAAACTCGAGTCTCCAGGTGACATCTCCCCTTGTGCCGTTTGGAGGAGACAGTGAGGGCACACATATCGGCCGTGGACGATCGGCTATTCGACCGTCCGCCGCCGTCCCGAGCGGAACGGCAGCGGTGCAAGTGGTCGCTACTCACTGCCGCCTTTGATCGTCCCGTAGCCCGATCCGTGACCGTTCATGGATGGGTGACCGGTCGCCGAGGCTAGTCCAGCTCTGGCTCCTGCCCGCCTGGTGAGTCGAGCTCGACGCCGCGTTCCTTGGCCTCACGCGAGTCGATGCTGAAGGTGTCCTTCAGACCTGCCTCGTCGCCGGATTCCTCATCGGTGTCGTGCAGGTAGGAGACGGGGTCCTGTTCCTGCTCGCCTGGCTCGGTCTGGTAGAGCCGGTCGCTGTCATCGGATCCAATGTCGTCACTCTTGGCGCGAACCATGGTCTTAGTGTGGACCTTCCCTGCTCGAAGTGTCACCATGGTGGCGCTTCCCGAAACCCCCGCAGGATCGTGCGTGGTCGTGGCTCGGAAGCTGTTGCATCTTCACCTGGCCCCCTATCTTGGTATCAACGGCGGCCCAGCAGGACCGCCCCCGTGAATGGGGTTGGCACATGAACCATCCTGGTGGTTCAAGGAACGGGCGGGATAACGGATCCTCTTTGGTCTCGTGCATCGGGGCACTGTGCCGCGACCACGAAGCGTCAACCCGCCGCGTTTCTGCCGACCGTCTTGCCGGCCTCGTCAGCCGCGTGGACTCC
>DHJN01000095.1:3845-20648 GCA_002404345.1 Actinobacteria bacterium UBA4719
GCACAGGCAGCCACGGAAGCCGTGTTGGCTCTCGCACAGAAGTTGCATGATGAGTACGTGGCCGAGGGCCAGAAAATTCGCGAGAGACTCATCAGCGAAGGGCAGTCACGCCACGATCAGGTTGTGGGTGAAGCCACGGCGAGGCAGGAAGAGCTTCTCTCGACCGGTCAGGCCAAGCACGACGAGCTGATTGCCGAGGCCGAAGCGGTGATCGGCGAGGCCCAGCGCAACAGGGCCGAGGTGCTTCAAAAGCTCGGTAGCGAGCGTAGCGGGCTGCAGAAAGAGATCGAAGAGCTGGGAACCATCGAGCGTGATCACCGCACCCGTCTGAAGTCCTACCTCGAGGGCCAGCTGATCAAGCTGGAGCAGACCGGCGCCGATGAGACCAGCTGACAACGAATGCCAGAAGGCTCTCGCCCGCATCGTCTTCGTACCCGATGAGGATCGTCTTACGGTGATCCTCTGGTCGCCTTCCAGCTGAAAATGTCGCACTCAGCCGGTGGGGCGCTTCCGGTAATGAGCAGTTGTTCGCGGTTGCGGATGTCTGCCTCGACGAAGGTCTGCCACTCGTGTGGATCCGCTTGCCAGTGGCGCTGAGGGTCAGTGCGGTGCTCGTTGACCGAGCACTGGGTCCGTGCGCAGGCCTCGGTCAATCGGTGCTCGATTTCGCGTAGGGCGCGGAACCAGTCGACGGCAGCGGTCGGGGAAGCATTGGGGGCAAAAGAGATTCGCTCATGGTCGCGGAGGGCGGACAGCGGTTCGACAAGAGTGTTGTGCCGGTACCAGCAAGGCGGGACGACCCGGGTCTCGAGACCGAACCGATCGACCAGATGCTCGACCCACTCGCGCAGATCAGCCCACATCTGGCCGGCCTCATCCGGCAGCAAGGATGGCCAGTGGGTCGTACCTTGTAGGTCGCTGAACTCAGCCGTGAATGGGTCTCGACTGGTTGTCATGCGAGCAGTTGCCTTGTCGACGCAGACAATGGCGGAACTGTGTCGCCCGTGTGTCGCTGTCTACGTGTGACGGCAGGTCGCTTACGCCACCTGCGACTGGTGGGTCTGGGCGCTCCCACGCTCGATCATCCCCTCCAGCCGGCGACGTGAGGACCGGAGCTCAGCGGTGTCTGGCCGCTTCGTCCACGAGGACATGCTCAACACGATCGGGCGGGCCGAGCGAAGCATCAGGACAGCGGTTCCGAAGGGCAGCATCCGCAGCCGGGAGGTGTCCATGATCGGGACCTCGCGCGTCGACGATGAGCTGGACCGGCGGCCGTCTGCACCAATGGACTCGGAGTATTGCCGCTCTTCGCGTTGCCCGATGAGCTTGGACAGGTCTTCGAGGTCTCGGGCGTTCGATCCGCCGCCCAGGATGAGTTTGACGCTGGAGGCGTCCCAGATCGCGCAGGCCTCGTGCTCACCCCATACCGCCCGAGCCTGCGCCAGGGACTGCAGGACAACCATCGTGGCGATGCCAGTGCCGCCGCCCTCGGACATCAGCGAAGTCAGAGACGGCAGCGGGTAGTTCGCAGCCTCGTCCAGGATCATCGACAACGGAGGGTCAATCCGCGCGCCAGGAGAGGCTGCGGCGATACGCCGAGCGGCCTCGGCCACGTCCTCGACGAACGCGCCCACCAGTCCGGCCGTCGCCGACGCGCCAGTCGAAGTGCCCACCAGGAACACCGTGCCGCGCTCCCGCAAGAAGGCTTCAGGGTCGAAGTGCTCGCCGGGCTCAGGAGATACGGCGTCCAGCACTCTGGGGTCGGCCAGGGAGGCGAACGCGATGGCGACCATCGCCCATACCGAGTCTCGCTGTTTCTGGTCGGCGCCCACGATCGCCTCGAGCCCCTGATGCCAGGACAGCGCTGCCTTCGGGTGGGTGGCCAGGATCATCACTGCCTCGCGGGCTTGGGCGGCGGACAGCGACCACCGGTACAGGTCGCCGGACGTGCGATCGCCCAGGGCGGCCGCGTGCAGCAGGCAGCGCACCGCCTGCTCTGCCGAGGACTGCCAGAAGTTGGAGTCGGTGGTTCCCGACGCGGCGCCGGCGGTGAGCGCCTTGGCGCGGCTCATGGCAGTCTGCGGGTTCTCACACCCCCGAATCGGGGACCACCGAGTCGCAGACGGTATGCCGGGCGCGAGCCTCTGCGGGTCGAAGACGGCCACCGGCCCCACCTTCGCGCGCGCCTCCAGGGCTGCGGTCAGGTTGTCAGGGCGGGTGGAGGTGGTGATGACAGCGCCGGGCGCGTCCAAGATGGCGTTGATGACAATGTGCACGCCCTTGCCCGAGCGAGGAGGGCCAAGCAGGACCATGGAGTCCTCGACGCTGGCATAGCAGTCCATCCCGCGTGCACTGCCGAGCCGATGCCCGAGGTCCGTGACCTGTGGGTTGGTCAGGGATGGTCGCAGGTCCGCGGCCCGGGCGATCAAGGCCTTGGCGCCCGCGACCTTGGCAACCTCGGTCCTTGCGGCCAGGCCGTGGATACGTCGGGGATCTTGGGTGCGTGACGTCCTGTTCTTGGCTAACGCCCACCAGCACGCTGCCAATGCGGCGATGAACACCGCGATCACGAACATGGTTGAAGTCCAGTACAACCATGCTGGCCCAACCGGCTGTCCCCATGCGGCCGAAGGGTTTCCGCTATGTCGGGCGAAGGCGACAACGCCCGCCCCCAGGTTGACCTCGGGAGCCGGGTTACCGGACAGGACCGCCGAGATCGCAGCTCCGGTCCAGAACGCGACCGAGCCCGCTGCGCCCGCGAACACTGCGGTGAGCAGTAGCGTGTCCGTGGTGTTCAAAGAGCCAGAACTGACAGGTGCGTACGACATGTCTCGTCTAGCAGGCCCGCGGGTACATCAACCGAACCTCAGTTCTCCGGAAGCCCGCACGACTTCATGCACTCCCAGGGCTTCGGTTCATCGACTCACGGTTTCGAACATTCGGGAATTTGTGTCGAAGAGCTGCAGCTCGCCGTCGGTGACCAAATGGCGGACGACGAAGGCTCTTTGTCCGACTCGCCAGAGTCCTTCTCCGCGTTGAAGATCGGGTAGCTCGTTGCGTTCGGTCACGGACAGGCCGAGGACCTCGGCGGTGTGTGGGGCTTCCGATGACTCTTGCTGGTAGATGATCTTGGTTGAGCAGTCCGCGAGCAGGCCGAGTGCCAGGGCTCTGGCTTCGGAGTCGGCGTTGCCTACTGCTTCGAGGTCCGAGAGGCGGTGGATGATCATCAGGTTGGCGATGCCCAGGCCTCGGGAGAGTTTCCACTGAGACTGCATCCGCGCCAGGAGCGCCGGCTGTCGCAGGAGTCGCCAGGCTTCGTCGTAGATGACCCAGCGGGGTCCACCTTCGGGGTCGGACAGGGCCGCTTCCATCCAGGCTGATGCGCAGGCCATCACCATGGCGATGAGCTGGTCCGAGCCGGTGATGCGTGACAGGTCCAGGGAGATCATCGGCAGCGACGGGTCGAACGTCACGGTCGACTCACCATCGAAGAGACCCGCCAGGTCTCCGGAGACCAAGCGCCGCAGGGCGTGACCGACTTCGCGGCCATCCACCATCAGCTGGCCGATCGTGGCACCGGCTGAAGGCAGGCTTGGGTTGAACAGGGCGTCAACGACCTTGGGCAGGGTCGGGGCTCCGTCTCCGGCGACAGCTGCGCGAAGCGCCTGGTCGAGGGCGGTATGTTCGACTGCGGCCATCGGACGGCCCAGGGCCGATTCGACCAGAGAGCCCAGCAGAGCCCGGCGCCGGCTCGCCACCAAGCAGGCCCACGCCTCGCCGGTGATCGCCGCGGGCCGTGGCCCTTCGTCGAGGGGGTTGAGGCGGTTCGGTGAGCCGTTGCCGAGCTCGATCGCGACGCCGCCCACGGCGCGGGCAACGACGGACCATTCGCCTTTGGGGTCTCCGGGGACGTAGACCTTGCGCCCGACGGCGATGGACCTGGTGGCCATCGCCTTGCCCAGCATGGACTTGCCTCGCCCGACGACTCCGGCCAGGAGGCAGTTGGGGTTGGTGATGGTCCCGTTCTGGTAGAGCACCCAGGGGTCGAAGCAGAACCCGCCACCTGACCAGGCGTCTTGGCCGATGAAGGTGCCGTCGCTGCCCAGGCCGCCTTCGGCAAGGAAGGGGTATGCGCCGGCCAACACCTCGGATGTCGCCCGGTGCGGCGGGACCCGGAACCGCTTGTGGGAGCGAAGAGCCGCCCGGCCGCTCTCACCCCCGGCAGGCAGGTAGTGCGCGTCCTGGCGCTCGTCGGCGAGAGCCTTTGCGCGAGTTCGGGTCTCGTCTTTGGCTCGCTGGCGCGCGGTGTGCACGATGACGCGCGCGGCCTTGGACTGGGTGCGGCGCTCACGCCTGGTGTGGCGGGCCGGGGTGAAGAGGGTGGTCGCGTGCGTGCGGTAGCGGTTGCTCATGGTCAGTGCACCTTCCGTGCGAGGGGGAGTGCTGCCGCGGTGAAGGCTCGTGCCTGCTGGCCGAGCAGGAGCCTGGTCTCGCAGCCGGACTGTGTCGCGGCGCGCTGCAGCTGGGAAACAGCGGCGTCGAGTTCGTCTTTGGTGGGGGCGGTGACGGCGATCAGGCCGGTGAAACGCAGATCCGCATGGCCGCTGATCAGGGCCTGCTCTCTGGTCATCACGTCGGCAAGCTCTTGCGCATCGGCCAGGTCGGCGATCTGGCCGATGCGTGTCTTCTGTGCGGCGTCGGTGAGGTACTCGACCTTGGCCTTGCGGATGTCCCGCATAGCCGCGGCGGTGGACAGCGGTGTCGCCGTGATCGAGATCGTCTTACGCACACCGGGCGCGAACTCGAGCGCGTGCAGGAAGTGGGGTGGGACGTCGATGCGCGGCCACTCGCTGATCCAGAGGACGGCGGAGTAGTCACTGTCGTGACGCAGGTGGTCCCAGTGCTCTTCGACGGCTACCGGCCCAGCAGTTGCCAGGTCACGGCCGATCCCGGTTCCATCGAGTTGTGCCCATCCGTGAGGGTCGTACGCACTCCGTATGACGCCGGCAAGGTCGGCCGGGTCCAGCCATGAGGTCAACTTCAGCTCCGCGGCGCGGAGGCCGGACTCGAACGCGGCCATGTCCTGGGCGAGTACGGCCGAGGCGCCGGTCATGCCCCGTCCTGCATCCTTGATCGCCTTGCCGGCCCGTTTCAGATCCACAGACAGCGCGATCAGGGTGCGGTGGGTTGAGGCCGCGGGCGCCTCGGTCTCCATGAGCTCCTCGTACTGCTGAACAGCCCATTGCCCGGCGTCGGGGCTGCGGTGTTCGCTCCACCAGTCGCTGATCCCGCGACCGCTGTCGGGCTGGGCGGACTCCAGGATCTGCACCCTGGCGCAGGTGCCCGACGCCGCGAGCCCGGCCAGGGCCCGGCCCCAGCCCTGGACGCGGCGGGACTGCTCGTCGGGGGACAGGAGCACGTATGCCGGGTGGCTTACCCGGGCGACCGCGGTCAGGGTCTGCTCGTGAGGGTCATGGACCATGACCGCGCCGGTCCCTGCGGCGGCGAGCCAGCGCGCCGCCGCCGCATCCCCGGGCAGCGACAGGGTTCCGGCCGGGCGGGGCTTACCTGGCCGCACGGCATACGTCGTCTGTCCCTGGGCGCGGCGTGCCAGGAAGTGCGCCGCGGTCGGTGCGGTCTCGATGATGGGTCGCCCGGCCCAGGGGACGAAGGCCGCGACCAGCAGGGCTGCCCAGACGATTGAGGTGGCGGCCGTGCCGAGGATGCCGGCGATCAGCATGGACGGGATGAACACCGCTGCCGCAGCGGCGATGCACGCGATACGCGCGGCGGAGAAGCCGAGAAGGAGTCCGCGAGATGATCGGCGGCCGAATCGGACGAGGTTCGCTGGGGCTGCCTGGGCGGTATTGGTCATGGCGTTCGCTCTCTGAGTCTCGGGGGATGTGGAGGACTTCAGGGGTTTCGTTTGGTCTTGCGGCGTTGGGGTTATTGCTGAATTGGTGATTTTGGAGGTGCTGGCGCGGCTTGGCCTGCTGCGTTGGCCGTAGAGGTGGCAGCCTTCTTGGCGGCGGTCACGGTTGCAGCGGCGACAACTACGGGGGCCGCTATGGCGGCGGCACCGACAGATCCGGCGGCCGCGGCGGACGAGCCCGTCCCCGCGGCGGAGGACCCAGCTGCCGCGCTGACTGGCTTGGCGGTCGCCGCCTGGGACAGGCCCTTGTCGGTCACACCCGAGCCGACGAGTCCACCCGGAATACCGCTCGGTGCGGGTTTCTGCGTGAGCAGTTCGCCGCTTCCATTGGACCGCTGGTTGCGAGCGGGCCTGGCTGCGCCGGTGTGTGACAGTTTGGTGGCCGCGTGGGAGGCCTGGGAGTGCATGGCGTTGACCTTTTGGGGTGCGCCCAGGACGGTCCGCGCGCCGCTGGGGGCTTGCGCCACGGTGGCGTGGGCGGAGTGCAGCGCGTCTCCGGTGAAGTGGAACATCTTGATCGCGGCCCAGGGGGCGAACCCTCCCATCAGGAGGATGAGCGAGCCGGTGGCCAGTTGCGTGAGCTGCTGCCCGGCCCCGGGCTCGGCGGTCATCCCGGCGCCCCGCATGACGGACACCCCGATCATGAAGATGATGACCAGCAACAGCTTGGAGGCGATCATCGCGGCCATGAACTCGATCCACTTACGGACCCAGCCGCGGGTGATGTCGGCGGTGGCACCAGAGAAGGCAAGAGGGGTGAGCACGGCGGCGATGATGATCATCATCTTGCGGATCATCATCGCCGCCCAGACCACGACCACCGCCGCGAGGATGACCATCGAGAAGAGCAGGACGATCGCCGGGTTGGCGATTCCTTCGATGCCCGCGATCGCGAGCTGGTTTCCCAAGCCGGCGATGTTCGTGCCCATGCTGTAGCTGACGACGCCTTCGCTGAGTGAGTCCACCGTGCCGAGAAGGATTTTCGTGACGCTGAGGGCGAAGACCGAAGCGACGAGCGAGATGGCCAGGCCCTTGACGGCCCGGCCGAGCCCACCGGGTTCGCGGCGCAGTGCCGAGGTGATGACCTGCACCAGGAACAGCCCGAGGCTCAGGACGACGGCGATGGCGGAGGTGGCGAGAAGATCTGTGCCCAGCTGTGGCGAGTTGAGGTTCACCGAGGTCGCTGACCCGATCTCCTGCCAGAGCCAGGTCGTTGCCTGTGATGCGGCCTTGCCGAACCAGCCGGCGATATTTGAGAAGGCGTCATTGGCTGCCGAGGTCGCGACGTCGCCGATCCGGCAGATGGGGTTGAAGGCGTTTGCTCCGGTGCAGCTCATCGGCGGCCCATCGCGGCGACGTTGTAGGTGATGGCCGCGACGAACCCGTAGCCGCCGCGGACTGGGGGTCCTTCCAGGTTGACCACCAGCGCCATGCTGTATCGCGCGGTGGTGGCTTTCCCGTGGTCAATGGTGTGCAAGGTGACCTCGGCGTCGACCTGCCGGGCGGTGACACCCGGGTCGGTGATCTGACCGTTTGCTACCGCGCTGGCCCAGGACACCGGCTCGGTGACGTGACTGATCTGGACTGTCGTGTGTCCGTGGCGTCGAGCGAGTGCCATCCAGTCGCTTTGACTGGGCACGGGGGATGGGCCATTGGCGCCGTCCTGGACTGAGGCGACAGCCAGTTTGCTTTGGAGGTCGACCGGGGTCAGCCCGACCACCAACGGCTCGGTGGACTGGGCCGACTCGGACTGCACCCAGGCCAGTAGCTCGTTGCGGCTGGTGCGGTGGTCCTGGGTCAGCAGCTGGCGCACCAAAGCGGCAGCGTAGAGGTCGGGCTGCTGACGGGCTTCCGCACGGACGGCGGGGTACAGAGAAGACGTCGCTGCCTTCACCTGGACTAGGTCTCGCATTCGGCTGATGCTCTGTTGGAGCTCGGCATGTTGCTGCGATGTCAGCGAACGCGAGCTTGTTGACGAAGGCGTCGTGGCAGCTATCGGGCTCGGGCTTTTCCCGGAGCTGTGGCTGGTCGGGGTCCGCGACGCATGTCCGTTGACGACGACCGTGGCCGAGATGAGAACGAGGATGACCAGCGTGGCGGCTCCCAGTGCCCACTCCCTGCGGATAGAGACCCCAGTTAGGGGGCTCATGAGAGATGGCCACCCTGGGTGTTGAAGAAGTTGACGAGGAAGGTGGCGCCACCGATGAGGAACGCCGCCCCGAGAGCGATGAGCACTCCAGACTTTCCCTTTCCTGCGACATGCGGGTTACCAGAGTGCGATCCGATGGCCCAGGCAATCGCCGAGATCGCGATACCCGCTACGGCGGCAACCAGCCCGAACGTGAGCAGGGCGCCGACGATGGATTCCAGGGATGCGATCCCCGGTAGGCCCGTGCGGTTCGGCTGGATGTTGACGTCGCTGACGAACATGTTGATTGCCCTTCCCGTCCACCAGGCGGGCTGATCCCGCCGACGCAGCGACTACCGGCGAGGCGATACACCATCAGTGACTCCCTGGCTACGGACGGCCCTGCGGTCCTCAAGTCGGAGCGGGAGATACGAAACGCCCACAGATCATTGGGGGAGCAACCCCGGTCACATCCCCAATGCACGCGTCTCCCCAATGCACGGGTCGAACCAAGCTCATCGACGGCCTCCACAAGCAGGTCGACCGGGTCACTGAGCTGCTTGCCCGAGACGGCATCGGCCAGGACGTTGCGGTGCGCGGCATGCTCTGCTTCGTCGAAGGCGATTGGCCCTTGATTGGCGGTTCCTTCACTATCGGTGGGCTGGACGTGCTCTGGCCCAAGAAGGCGCGAGAGATCATCACGGCGCCTGGCGCACTCAACGATGACCGCCTCCGCGTCCTGCACCGACACATCGCAGACGAGTTCCCGCCCGCTTAGGAGCCAGACGGCGCCATGGCCACGACCGGAGTGCTTGGCCCGGACGCCCGCAGGGCGGGACGAGTGGAGTCGCCAGGCGTTCAGGCGATGTGCCGAAGCGCAGAGACCCCGGCGCTGGTGAGCGACGCGTAGGTGACCACCTTGACGACGTCCCCTGTGTGTGGCGCTTCGATCACCAGGCCCTGGCCGATGAACATGGCCACATGTCCGGGTGAGGCGAGCGTCCCATTGGAGCCGGGAGTCAGCACCAGGTCGCCGGCGACAAGCTGTGCCTGGGTAGTAGTGGTCCCGTCGTGGACTTGGCTGTATGTCGTTCGGGTCAGGGCGTGGCCGCCGGCGGCCCAGGCCGCGACCATGAGGCTCGAACAGTCATACGCGGAAGGCCCTTTGGCACCGAAGACGTAAGGCTTTCCCAGGTCACTCAGTGCAGAAGTCACCGCCGCGGCCGCAGCCGGCGACGTTCCGACGGGGGCGGTGTAGCCAGCGGGTAGGCCGTGTTGACCTGCCGGGCCGCTCGGAGGTTGCCCGACTCCGCTCCCACCGCAGCTCAGCGTTGCCGAGTCAGCCTTGACGGTGTTCAGGATGCTGACGGCGAGATCCCACTGCGCGTGATAGTTGGACCCGTCGGAGAAAGCCGAGGCCTGGACCGATTGCGCCGCCTGCCAGGGCGAAGCGGCTTGCCAGTGGGGCAGGGACAGCAGTCGGTCGAGGAAGATGTTCGTCGAGGCGACTGGTTCCATGCGTTGAGCTGCGGTTCCCCAGTTGGGTCGTTGTTGGAAGATTCCGAGGGAGTCATGGTCGCCGCCCACGCCGTCGTGGGCGTAGGCGTTGCCCGCTGGGTCATTGGGGTTGGTCAGGACCCGGAGCCCCGACTCGGTGAGTCCGGTCATCAGCGCGATCAGCGCGGCCTTGTCGCCGCCCCGGGCAACGGATACTGCGGCCACGATACGACCGTTGGCTGCTGCCGTATCCGAGATCCCCGCGATGGGTCCCGAAGTTGCGCAGACCGATCCGGAGATCAGACCGGCGTGGGCCGTGGCGTCGCCCATGCCTCCCAGCAGAAGTACCAACCCCGTCAGCCCGGTCAGCGACGCTGCGCCGATGCCGGCAGAAGCGATGGGCATGGAGGGAGTCATATCTGGCCTACGGGCTGTCAGGTACACCAATGGGATTGGTTTCGAATCCCCCTGCCCCCAAACACAGTCCAGTCCCAGTCGGACCCGAGATCGAGGGGCCAGTGCGCCAAGTGCAGGTCTCCTTCAAGACTTCTATGAGTTGTTTGTGTAGAGCGATGGAGAAGTGCTGCACTTGCCGCACTGAGGTGTGCAGCCAGTGGGCTGTCGGCCTGCGACACAGTCAGTCTTCAACGCTTGCCAGGCCGATGCCCTGGAATCGTGATCGGCCGTTCGACCGGGAGACGGAGACTCCTCGTGACTCCATCGCTGCCTTGAGCATCCGGTTGGACCCCGGCGGTTGCGAGTTCGCGTGGCACCAGGTCTCCCACTGATTCCACAGGTCGCTGGAGACGACGTGCATGTGGGGGTTGAGCAGGCAGCGGTCGTTGATGAACCCGGCGATGCTGTCGTTGCTGATCCGGTAGGTCGACGTCGCGTCGCTGACCGCGCCAGGGGGGTCGAGCCGGCCGCGCCGTCGGTAGTCTTCCCAGCCGGCCACAGCCCACGCCAGCACCGACGGAAGCTCGGCGCCCAGCCCGTCCTCGAGGCCCCGGTCCTCCTTGCCGAGGAAGGACTGTTCAAACGGTATGACGAGCAGCCTCGCCCACAGTGCCGGGTCGTCGGCCGGGACCTTGGGCAGGTGGTTGGTGATGAGGAACGGTAGATGCGAGGGCGTGAACTCGATGAAGTCCTGGCGCATCTTCCGTGCTCTGATGGTGTCGCCCCCGGTCAGCCGTTTGACCGCTGCGACGTCGAGGCGCCGGCCGTCGTCGGTCTCTTGGCAGGTGGCGAGTCGGACTCCACGTAGGTCGAGCTGGCCGGTGGGATGGGCGCGTTCACGGGCCATGAAGAGGTCCGGCTCGGCCTCGATGGCGTAGGCGCCAAGAGCCGCGGCCACGGTGCGGACAAACGTGCCCTTCCCGTTGCGACCGGTGCCGGTCAGGATCGGCAGCACGTGTTCGATGACCTTGCCGACCAGCGCTAGACCGACGACCCGCTGCAGGAAGTCGCGGACCTCGACGTCGGGCAGGGTGGCCGCGAGAAAGGTGTCCCACTCCGACCCGCCGGCGTCAGGCTCGTAGGGGCAGCCGGTGACCTTTGTCAGCAGGTCGCCTGGCGTACAGGGATGAGTCCGGCCGGTCGACAGGTCGAGCGTCCCGCCGGGGGTGTTGAGCAGATGTGGGTTGACATCGAGCTCGCCCGACAGGGCTGACAGCTCGGGCAGCGCGGTGCCCAGCTCGAGGACGCCGCGCACACCCGCCGAGGTCTCGCAGCTCTTGGCGTCGCGCCAGAGATCTTCCCGGTCTTGGGTGGACCTCATCGAGGAAGCCTCGAGGCGAGCGTTGCGGACGGCTCGGATCACCGACTGCTTGGCGACGCGATCGCCGGGATCGACAGCCCAGCGGCAGCCGTCCCACCCATGCCATCCGAGCCCGGGGATGTGAAGCAGGCGACCTTGCTCGGCAGCTGCGAGCCGCAACGCGATCCGCAGCTGACAGCGGTGAACCTCCGGCACGAGCGCTGCGACAGTTCCCACGTCTCCGACGTCCACGTCACCATCGGCGCCAGGGCCTTCAAAGGTGTCGCTCGCCCGGGATAGTTGGCGCACGTTGGGCGACCAGCTCTGGCTCATCCTGCTGAGCCCGATGTTCGCACGGTGGAGAAGTAGCGAATCTGCCGCAGCACGTAACGCCGGTGGGTCGCCGTGAGGTTCGTTCCCGTCGCAAAGAGCATCAGCAGCCCTGGCCAGCCAGAGGCTGACCCCGACAGCAGCCGGTGAACGATCCGGCGTTGGGAGGGGGAGTAGCCCAGGGACGCGAGCATTCGGTGGGTGACCCTTCGCGAGTTCGGGCCAGCCAGGCTGGTCGAGACGGTCCTCATCGGGTCGGTGGATCCGGCCGCGCGCGCTGCGTCGATGCGCGAGACGAGGACCTCGAAGGCGGTACAGATGTGTAGCGGCAGCAACCTCTCCGCGATGAGCTGCTCCTTGCACCACCCCTGAAAGGTGTCCATCAAGCCACGGCCTCGGGCGCGAAGGTGACGGGTCGCCCGGCGGCGACTCCCGTCATACCGTGTAGTGCATCGGCTTGGGCGGTGCGCGCGGACCCGTGCTTCCCGCGGACGGCCACGCCTCGCAGCATGCGGAAGAGCCCGTCAAGGTCCATGAGCCTCGCGTCGCGCTCGTGGTCGACCAGCCAGGTCATGGCGGCGAGCAGCTCGACATGGCGGGCGTCCTCGCCGCCGACCTCCTGGGGCGTCGTAGATCCCATGGCGCAGGCCCAGGCTCTCCCCCGAGTGCAGACGGCATCCTGTATGGCGAGCCAGAGATGGTCGCGCTCCGGCGAGGGCCACCGAAGCGGTGGAGTCGCAGCCAAAGCAGCGTGCAGCGAGGCGGTCGGGTCCAGCAGTTGCCGATCTGGTTCCATCAGGTTCTCCCCTTGGTCCGGTTGGTGTATTGACCTTCTGACCGGGCATGGGGTCGGCATAACAACGTCTTTGGGTCGGGTTGGGGACGACTTCACCGGAATGTCGTACCTGACCCATACGGTGACGGCATGTCAAGAAACCAACGCCTGGCAGACGCGCTCGTCCGGAAGGGGCTGACCCCTGGCCAGCTCGCTGTGGAGATCGGTCATAACCCCAAGACAGTCGAGCGATGGGTGAGCGGCGGACAGGTCCCCTATCCCCGCGCGCGTGAGGTCCTGGCGCGCGTCCTCGATGCACCGGTCGCGCTGTTGTTCCCCGACGTGGCCAGCTCGTTCAGTGGCTCGGACGAGCTGGTGGGGCTCTATGCCACGCGCGCCGAGGTTCCGGTGTCGCTGATCGCGACGCTGGCCAGTGAAGCGACCAGGAACATTGACCTGTGTGCGTATGCCGCGACGTGGCTATGGGACTCCATCCCGGGGTTTGCCGACCTCCTGGCGGAACGCAGCGCGGCCGGCGTCGCGGTCAGGGTGTGTCTGGGCGACCCGGCCAGCGAGGCTGTGCGACTGCGCGGAGTTGAGGAGGGCATCGGGGATTCCATGGCCGGCCGATGCCGACTCGCCATCAGCTACGCGGGGCCCCTGGTCTCAGCCGTGCCGGAGGCGGTGCGGCTGACCCAGACGACCTTGTATGCGTCGATCTTCAGGTTCGACGATGAGGTGCTTTCGAACTTCCATCTCTTCGGGAACGCCGCGGCAGCCTCGCCAGTTCTTCACCTCCGGCGGCGCACCAACGCAGGGATGGCAGCCAATGTCCTGCGCAGTTTCGAAGCAGTGTGGGCTCAGGCCGCGCCGCTGGGGTAGACCAGCACGTTCACCCACGCTGCGCAGGCGGTTCCTTCACCCTCGGGACCGAGGCCGTCGTTCGAGCGAGCCTTCACGGACACCGCCGACTCGTGCAGACCGAGGGCGTCGGCCAAGTTGGTCCGCATCGCAGCGAGGTGCGGGCGGAGTCGGATCGGCCCCAGCACGACGAAGGAGTCAACGTTTCTCACGGAGAAGCCGGCGGCCTGGACGTGGTTGGCAAACTCGCGAACGAAGTCCAGCGACCGGGCGTCCTCGGCGTCCGGATCATCTTCGGGAAAGTGAGTCCCCAGGTCTCCATCAGCGATGGCACCGGCCAGCGCGTCGATCAAGGCGTGGCAGAGCACGTCGCCATCGGAGTGCGTGTCGAAGCCGACGTCGGCCGGAATGGTCACGCCGCCAAGGACGAGTTCCTTCCCGGGGACCAGACGGTGAATGTCGTGCCCCATGCCGGTCCTGAACTCAACCATGACGGCCTTCCAACAGACGGGCTGCCAGCAAGTGTTCGATGCGCTCGGCCGACTCCAGGAGGCCTTGCCGCCCGGCGGCGATCGCTCGGTGGACCGCTGATCCTGGCTCGTACCTGCCCAGGATCTCGTCGAGTCGCAAATCGGGTGAGACGGGGTCGCCAGTGGGGGAGGAGGTGAGGTCCGCCCAAGTCAGTGCGTCGAGGGCATATTGCGGCGGTGGTGCGAACTCGGCGCGGAGCTCATCCTCGAGTCCTCGTTCACGCGCTTCGTTAATCGCCCCCGTGTGCCAAGCCACCAAGGAGCACGTTTCCTCGGGGAACGCCTCGGCGCGCAACCATCGGGCACCGTCGAGTGGATGGAAGCCTGAGTTGCTCACCTCATGGCTGTAACCGATGTCGTGCAGCCAAGCCGCATCGACGATGGCGCGACTCCAACCATCGTCGAGAAGGTCGCTGAGCACGCTCGACTGGCTCGCCACTCTGCGAGTGTGTGGCAGGCGTGTTCCTACGTCGCCCAGCAGCTTTGTGGCTAGGAGCTGCGGCGAAGCGGGCATGCAAACAGGGTAGTGGGAACCCGGCTCCGCGCTCCCGATGACGGCACGAGGATTGTGCTTGCGCCTACGTCGCATGGCCACGCTCGATCTGTATTCCGTTCACGTGGGAAGCTCCCGAGCGTCACCTGCTGCTGCGCGCACGATCGCTCGGAGCGCCGCGACGGGTTGTTCGAGCAGGAGGGCGGCGCGCTCGATGCCGGACACCGACACCAGGTGCGCCTGAGCCTTGTTCAGTGCGTGGTCCGTTTCGTCGATCGCGCCCCGGTGCTTGGCGACGACCGCGTCCAGCTTGGCCTGCACCGACTCCTTCTTGATCCCAGCGGCGTGGACGGCGGCGACAGCATCGGACTCCACCCTCTGCGCGTCCCGCAGCCTGGCACGGGCGCGCTCGTCAAGTGGCCTGCTGATGGCTCTGGGCATCGTGATTCCTTCCGTCCGACCTGTCGAATCGGTGACTTCATCCGTTCGGGTCGACTACCCGCTGCCAGGTACACCATCAGGACGATCACCGATCGCCACCTGGGACGGCCTGGCGCTCGACCATGACGGAAGCGGCCGAGGTGTTCGGAGGCTCTCATCCGGCCGTCAGTATTCCACTGGAAGAACCCAGCGCACGTAGGGGCCCGTGCGCCGTTCAGTGACTGTGAAGCCTGCGCGAGTGAGCATCGACTGACTGGCCGTGTTATCAGCATGGACATTTCCGAGTAGGACGACTCGACTGTGCCCCAGCGTACGGAGCCGCTTGGAGGACCGGTTAACGACCTGCTCAAGCGTTGCATCGGCGAGGCCGCCGCCCTCTCCGCGCGCGCGCACCGTAACTCCGATGACTCGAATGAATACGACAGGCAGCGACGCTGAGTCGTCGATTACGAACTGAGCGACCGAGACAAGCTCTTCGCCGTTCAGACCGAGCTGCACGACGTCGCCGCGCACAGGCGTCTTGAGCTGGCGGATGTGGGCTTGGACCTCCCACTCCCAAGGCCTGGGATGAGCCAGCGTTCGGCCCGAATCTGCGCGCGGCCGAGGGGTGGTACAGGTGAATGTCGGAAAAAGTGGCCGATGTTCTTGCCCAGCTTCGGTCCAAAGCGGCTGGCTCGAGCCCGCGTCAGCCGGCGACACGTATCTTGCGTTGGGGTCGCGTGGAGGCGATGTTGATTAGTTCCTCCAGTTCGGTCTTGGAGGGGAGTGCACCCGGACCGGCCATGTACCGGCGTGCGGCTTCTTCCTCGTCGGTTTCCTCGACCCCATCAGGCGTGACCTCAAGGTTGACCGCGGCCAGCAGGTCTATGACCGCGGCGTGGCCGATCATGCGCCGGAACACCCATACGGGGTCTCCTTCGCGCACACCGCTTTGGTCGACCAGTTCCCTGGGAAGCAGTAGTTCGATGCGCTCGCCGGACCGTGTGGTGGTGACGTCGACATGCGCGGACTCGCCGTCGGTGCTGGCTAGGACGCCGGAAGCGAAGACGACATCCCGGAGCCGAGTCCATTGATCGAGAGAGCGCCGCGTGTCCCGGGCGGCCTCAGCAAACCAGTCCGCCTCGGGAAGCGTTTCCGCCGGCTCGCTCGCAAGCCACGCCGCGAGCCGATCTCCGTAGGTCCGCTCAAACTTGCTTGCTGAGTCGCTGAGGAATCGCTGCCCATCCGTGTCCCCAGCCTGATCAGCTTTGATGGCCAGGAGCGCCAAGACGCTGTGGAAGGTGCGCTTTCCCGACAGCCGGTGGGCCTCATGGACCGATGCTGTGACGCCATGCGTGGTCCCGCGGCTCACCAGGGTCCGGTAGCGTGCGCGCGTTGCTGACCTAAGAGGGTCTGACGCTTGTACAAGGGCCTTCCAGTCGACGAATGGCATCGGCGCTGAGTCCATGGCCATCCACCTCTCCTGTCGGGATGCCTTCTAGTATAACTCGAAAGGTTGTTTTAGCCTATCGGAGACGCAGTAGCCATTCGCGCCTCCGCGTGAGCGAACGATTTCGCGGCACCGCCCTCGGTTCGGCAATGCTGCGCTGGGCCATCGAGGAAGCCCGCCAAGGAGGCTACGCGCTGGTGCAGCTGACCACAGACAAGAAGCGCGCTGACGCCATCCGCCTCTACGAGCGTCTCGGATTCAACGCCTCACGCGAGGGTATGAAGCTCCTGCTGACAACGTCATGCACCGGGTGCTACCACGACCTGTCGTGGTCCTTGACCTGATCACCTGGCCACCATGGCCAAAGCACAAGCCCCTCGACGCACACCTCTGGCATCGGCGGGGCCAAGTGGGCATTATCGCGGCGAATCGTGTACCCGCTCGTCCGTAGACCCACCAGTTGACCGGCGTCAGGAGCCCGTCGAAGGACGAGGTGGGAGCGGTTGACGATGACGGTATCGATCCGGCGGATGACCCTTGGCAGCGGCTACAAGTACCTCATGAGCTCGGTCGCGCAGTCTGACGGGGCGTCGCAACACGCGTCCGCGCTGACTCGGTACTACGCCGAATC
>DHJN01000059.1:0-31750 GCA_002404345.1 Actinobacteria bacterium UBA4719
ACCGACGAGGCCGTCGAGGGCCGTGACTCCTTCCTGGAGAAGAGGGACCCCGACTGGTCACCGTTCCCGTACTACTACTGAGAGTCAATCTCCTGTTCGCGGTGACGCGGCGCTGCTGCTTTTGGCCTCGGCCAGGCATGGAGTGTCCTGCCGGTGCCTGCGGGGTTTCCGCATCTGAAAGGAGCGCCATGGAACGAGTACCCGAGGTGGAGAAGCTGCTTGAGACGCTGGCAGACGGGATGAGGCGAGGAGACGTGGGCTTCGAGGACCTGCCGGTCTGAGGTATCCCGCTCAGCCGAAGACCCGGTGGACCTTGTGCTGGGCCGCCTGAGCCCGAGGGCGCACGATCATCCGGTCGATGTTGACGTGTGACGGGCGGGTCGCGACCCACGCCACACACTCCGCGATGTCCTCTGCGGTCAGCGGCTCGGCCACCCCGGCATACACGGCATCGGCCTTTGTCTGGTCACCGTCGAAGCGGGTCAGCGCGAAGCCCTCCGACCGCACCATGCCCGGCGCGATCTCGCACACCCGCACCGGCTGGTCCCACAGCTCGAGGCGCAGGGTGTCGACGACCGAGCGCACCGCGAACTTGGCCGCGACGTAACCGCCACCGCCCTCGTAGGCGACCTTACCGGCGGTCGACCCGATCACCACGATCTGGCCCTGCGACGCCACCAGCGCGGGCAGCAGTGCCTTGGTCACGGCGACGACGCCGATGACGTTGACCTCGTACATCGCCCGCCACCGATCGAGGTCGGCCCCGGCCACGGGGTCGGCCCCGAAGGCACCGCCGGCGTTGTTGACCAGCAGGTCACAGCGCCTCCCCACGGCGACAGCGAGCGCGGCCACGTCGTCGACCGAGGTCACGTCGCACACCACCGCCCGGCCACCGAGCTCGGCGGCGAGCGCGTCGATCCGGTCTGCCCGTCGGGCGGCACAGACGACCCTGAAACCCAGCGCAGCCAGCCGGCGAGCCGTGGCCGCGCCAATGCCGCCGCTCGCTCCGGTCACCACGGCCACGGGGCGCGTCGTCTCGGTCACCCGTCCAGTATTCACCGTGGCAGCACATACCCTCGGTAGGTGAGTGGTCTGTTTCTGCGCGCCCTGCCCGTCCCCTCAGGGGTGGCTGCGCTCGGCGTCCTGGCGGACCTGCGAAGGGCACTGGACGGCTCCGGCCCCGCCCTGGCCCCGCACGCGCTGAACGCTCCCCCACCGCCGATCCGCGACGATGTGGGCCACGTCCCCCCAGGCCTCGCGCTGGCAATCGGCACGTCCGGCTCAACGGGGCGCATCAAGCTGGCCATGCTGACGGGTGCCGCCCTACGCGCCTCTGCCGACGCCACGCATCAGCGGCTGGGCGGCGTGGGCCAATGGCTGCTCACCATGCCAGCCCACCACATTGCCGGCATCCAGGTGCTGGTCAGGTCGCTGGTTGCGCGAACGACCCCGGTCTCGATGGATCTCGCCGGCGGCTTCACCACGGCAGCCTTCGCCCGGGCCACCGCGCAGATCGACTCCGCTGTCATGGCTTACACCGCCCTGGTGCCAACCCAGCTTGTCCGGCTGCTCGCCGATGCGCAGGGACGACAAGCCCTCACCCGGTATGCCGCCGTCCTGCTCGGCGGCGCAGCCGCACCTGCCAGCCTGCTCGCCGGGGCGCGGGCAGCCGGGGTCGCTGTGGTAACGACCTACGGCATGAGCGAGACGGCCGGCGGTTGCGTCTACGACGGTCGCCCCCTTGAGGTCAGCCTCGTGAGGCTCGAGGACGACGGCCGGATCCGGCTCGGTGGCGCCACCCTCGCACAGGGCTACCTCGGCGAACCCGCCCTTACCACGGAGTCATTCATCGAAGACACGGCTGGCACAGCGTGGTTTCGCACCGACGACGTCGGCCACCTCGACGACCGCGGCGCCCTCGTGGTCGACGGGCGCATCGACGACCTGGTCAACACCGGCGGCCTCAAGGTGGTCCCACGGCTGATCGAGGAGGCACTCACCGCGCTGGACACCGTCGCCGAGGCCGTAGTGGTGGGCAGCCCGGACCCCGATTGGGGCCAGGTCGTCAGTGCCGCGATCGTGCTCACCCAAGGCAGCAAGCCCCCGACCCTGGATGACGTCCGCGGCCGGCTGCGCGGCATACTGCCCGATCACGCCCTGCCTCGGCGACTCGCGACCCTTCCCGCACTCCCGCTGCGCGGCCCCGGCAAGCCCGACCGGGCCGCCGTCCGGAGGCTCTTCGACCAACGCGACTGAGCACGTGACAAAATGAGCATGAACAGGTTCCGCAAGGCGCCCACATCAGCAACACGCAAGACGACCACATCCAACACAAGGAGGTCAGAATGGCCAGGGTACTGCTCGTCCTCGTCCCGCTGACCCTGACGATCTACGCCGCGATCGACGCGATCCAGACCGAGGACACGCGCATTCAACACCTGCCCAAGCTCATCTGGATCCTGCTGATCCTTCTGTTCCCCTGGGTTGGCGCCATCGCCTGGTTCTACGCAGGAAGGCAACGCGGACCACAGAACGGACGTCGGGGGCCCAAATACCCGTCCGCCCCGCGTGGCCCCGACGATGATCCGGACTTCCTTCGTCATCTGTGACTGCCTTCGTCATCTGTGATCACACCATCACGTCCAACTGAGACAGACACCCCACCGCCACCACTGAACTGAGCGTGAACTAACTCAATGGCCACGTTGTCCCAGTGGGTCGAAGGCGCCCGCCCCCGCACCCTTCCCGCTGCCGTCGCGCCCGTTCTGGTCGGCACCGGCGCCGCGTACACGCTCGGCAAGGCCAGCCCTGGCTTTGCCCTCCTTTCCCTGCTGGTCTCATTGGCGCTTCAGGTCGGGGTGAACTACGCCAACGACTACTCCGACGGCATTCGCGGCACCGATCAGGAGCGGGTGGGTCCGGTTCGCCTGGTGGGTCAGGGGCTGGCCAGGCCCGACAACGTCAAGCTCGCGGCGATTCTCTCCTTCGCCAGCGCGGCCCTGTTCGGAATGGCCCTCATCGCACTCAGCGCTGCCTACGTAATGCTGCTGGTCGGCGCCGCTTCGATCGCCGCCGCCTGGTACTACACCGGCGGCAGACGACCTTATGGTTACGCCGGGCTGGGCGAGGTCTTCGTCTTCGTGTTCTTCGGTCTGGTGGGCCACGTTGGGCACGACCTACACCCAGGCGCTCACCGTCAGCCCTGCCTCGATCGCCGGTGCGGTCGGCGTCGGCGCCATCGCCTCGGCGATCCTGGTCGCCAACAACCTGCGCGACATCCCGACCGATCAGGCACACGGCAAGCGGACGCTGGCGGTGCGTCTGGGCGAGACCCGGACCCGCGCGCTGTATGCCGCACTGCTGGGTCTCGCGCTCGCCTGTGTCCTGGTGGCCGGCCGCATCCACCCGACCGCCCTGATCGCGTTGCTGTCCTTCGCCCTGGCGGTCCCTTTGTTGTGGCGGGTGCTGCGCGGCGCGCTGGGCAAGAACCTGGTCCCCGTGCTGTCGGGGACGGGTCGGTTCGAGCTGGTCTACGGTGCGCTGCTGGCGCTCGGGTTGGGCGCTGCGACCCAGCTGCGCTGAACGACCTCAGTTGCGCGGGGTGTCTTTGGCGTCCTTGATGTCCTTGGCGATGTCCTTGGCGTGCTCGGCCCAGGTTTCCTCGGCGTCCTCGGCGATCTCGTCCGGGTCGTGGGTGCGCACCAACTCGGCCCGACGGGCGCGTTCATCGACATGGCGTGCGATCTTTGCGCTGAACTGGGCCCGCGGCCCTTGCAGGACGAAGTACGACAACACCATCGAGCCCAGCGCCGAGAGACCAAGCAACCACCAGCGCTGGCTCTCTTCACGCAGGCCAACGAGCCACAGGGCACACAGGAACCCGAAGAAGATCAACAAGCGCAACACGGAATAGCGCGCCATGTTCACATCCCCGAGTACGAGTGCTGGCCGACGAAGAACACGTTGACGACCATGTAGTTGACCAGAATGGCGCCATAGCCCGCGAGCGCCAGGTAGTTGGCCGACCGGGCCGACCACCCAGTCGTCGCGCGCGCGTGCAGGTAGGCGGCGTAGACGACCCAGATGACGAACGTCCATACCTCCTTGGGGTCCCAGTTCCAGTAGTGGCCCCACGCCTGCTCAGCCCAGATGGCCCCGGCGATGAGCGTGAAGGTCCACAGCGGGAACGCCACGGCGTGAATCCCGTATGCCGTGCGGTCAAGTGACCGCGCCGGGGGCAGTGCGGTGTTGACGATGGTCCTGGCCCGGGACATCGCGTTGGGGTCACTGGCCGCCTGCGCCTCGAGCCACGTCTTGACCAGGTGCAGGATCGTCACGCTGAATGCGATCGTGAACAAGGCGACCGAGAACGTCGCCACCGTGACGTGGATGACGAGCCAGACGCTCTTGAGCGAGGGCAGCAGCTCACTGGCATCGGTGTAGAAGACCGTGATCGCCAGTCCGAGCGTGAGCAGCACCGGGCCAACGACGAAGAGCCCGAGCCAACGGAGGTCCCGGCGAAGGCTGATCGCCACGAAGACGACCACGACGAACATGCATCCCACGAGGGCGAACTCGAACATGTTGCCCAGCGGCGGGCGATGAACGGACAGACCTCGCATGGCGGCCGCCGCGATCAGCAGGAGACCGCCCAGCCGGGTGAGCATCATCGCGACGCCCGCTGCCTGGCGCCTTCGCGGCCGGCCGGGGTCGTCACTGTGGACGGGGAAAGCCGGGGCGTCGACCGAGGACCCCGCGCCCACCAGCGCCGACTCCTTCTGGGTCTCGGGCGCCGCCACCAGGACCCTGGAGGCAGCCCCTGATAGGTCGACGGCGAAGGCGATCATGGCGATGGTGAACACCACCATCGCCGAGTAGATGCTGAGGTTGGCGTACTGCGCGAGTGTCTCGTTCGTCATACCTTGCTGCCTGTCCCTTTGGTGTCGCTCCACGTGGTGTCGCTGCGCTGTGCGATGGCGCTAAGCAGGTCATCGATGGTCGCGCCCAGCCCTGGGTCCTCACCTTTGGCCAGGCCACCGATCGAGACAACGGTACGACGCCCAGCCGGCCGGACGCGCACGAACACCCGGCGGCGGCGGATCATGAGCGAGGCGATCAGCCCGGCCAGCGCGGCGACGGCGCCACCGAGCGCAACGACCTTGCCCGGGTCATAACGAATCGAGAGCCCCGCCCAGCGCTGGACCGCGTCGAGGGTGATGCTCCCCCGGCCACCGGGCAGCTTGGCGGTCTGGCCTGGTTTGAGCAGCAACCGCAACGGCGCACCCTTGGCATTCCGAAGCTGCGTCATCTTCTCGGTGCTGAGGGTGTAGACCGACTGCGGTCGACCCTGCGGATACAGCTCGCCTTCGTAGACACCAAGCGCGAGTGCAGGATTCTTCAGGTCGGGGAAGAACGACGACGGGCCGGCATCCCTGTCGACGTACTCCGATGGCAGGAAGAACCCGAAAAAGCCCAGCTGTTTCGGACTGGCCGAGGAGACCTTGACCGCGCCGACCGACCTGTAGTTGGCGTCCTGCGGCAGGAACGGCGTGGCCTCGTGCATCAGCACCTGACCCGAGGCGTCGCGCACGGTGACGACAGGTGCGTAACCGTTGCCCAGCAGGAAGACCGACGCCCCACCGAAGGTCAACGGCCCGTTGACCTTCAAGGTCTGAGCGATCTGGGGAGCGTCCGGGCTGGTCTGCGTGCGCGTGTATGCCGTGAAGTCACGTGGTGCCCCGCGTTGCGCGCCGCCGGCGTGCTCCTCGAAGCTGACGTCAAGCTTGTCGACGGCAACTGTGAAGGGCGACAGCCCCTCGGTGTCGACCCAGGGGCCGGGGTCGAACGTGTCGTAGGCGGAGATGGTGTTCGAGAAGCTCTTGCCCGTGACCAGGATGCGGTCGCCACGCCAGCCGAACAGGTGCCCGATGGCCACGGCCACGATGACGACGACCAGCGCGGTGTGGAAGACCAGGTTGCCGGTCTCTCGCAGGAAACCGCTCTCCGCACTGAGCGTCAGGCCGTCCGAGCGGACCCGATAGTGCCGGCCAAGACCGTGCTTGCCAAAAAAGGTCCTGCCCCGCAAGACGTCCCGCGCATTCGCCAGCACGTCCTCCGGCGTTCCGCCGACCTCGATCTGGCCATGCTCGGGGAGTCGTTCGAGCCTGCGCGGCGCCCGCGGGGGCTGTGCTCGCATCGCCCTCCAGTGGAGCCTCGAGCGAGGAACGACACAGCCCACCAGCGAGACGAACAGCAGCAGGTAGATGGCGGCGAACCACGGCGAGGAGTAGACGTCGAAGAAGCCGAGACGATCGAGCCACGGGCCGGTGCTCCGATGGCGCGACAGGTAGTCCGCCACCCTGCCGGCATCGATATTCCGTTGCGGCCAGATCGAGCCCGGCACTGCTCCGATCGCCAGCAACAACAACAGGAACAGCGCGGTCCGCATGCTCGTGAGCTGCCGCCAGGCCCAGCGCAACAGGCCCACAGTACCCAAAGTCGGCTGGGTCACGTCGCTCTCGTCGGGACGGGTGTCCATCCGGCTCTGGGTCATCGCCAAACCCTCGTCATCGCAAAACCCTCGTCATCGCAAAACCCTCGTCATCGCCAAACCCTCGTCATCGCAACACCCTCGCCATCACAGCACCGTCCGGAACTGGTCAACGAGGCGGTCCTGCATCCCCGTGGTCACGATCGCCCACAAGCCGGTCACGAGCAGCAGCCCGACGACCAGCAGCAGGACGCCGCCGGCCACCTGGATGCCCCGGTGGTGCTCGCGCAGCCACCGTGACGCGCGACCGGCGCGGGAGTATCCGCCGGCGATCAGCAGGAACGGCAGGCCCAGGCCCACCGAGTATGCCGTGGCGAGCCCGACACCACGGGCCATGGCGTGCTGATCTCCCGACAGCGCGGTCGAGAGCGCGATGATCGCGCCAAACGTCGGCCCGGTACATGGGGCCCACCCCAGGGCGAACACCATGCCGAGCAGGGGCGCTCCGGCCAGACCGGCGGCCGGCTTCCACCGGGGCGCCACCGTGCGCTGGCTGCCGATGCCGAGAAACACCAGCGCCATGAGGATCACGATGACGCCACCGAGTCGCATGAGCAGGCTCTGGTGCTCCTTCAACACCGTGCCGGCCGCGGAGACCGTCACCGCAACTGCGATGAACACGACGCTGAACCCCAGGACGAACAGCAGGGCCCCGAACATGAGCCGCCCTCGACTGCGCCGCTCCAGGGTGACACCGGACAGACCGGTCACGTAACCAAGGAAGCCCGGCACCAGGGGCAGGACGCAGGGGGACGCGAAGGAGACGAAGCCCGCGGCAAGGGCCACGAGGATGGCCAGTGGCAGCGCCCCCGACGTGATGGTGCCGGCGGCGTCAGCGATCACGCGCTCTCGCCGAGCACATCGTTGACCAGCCCGCTCAAGGTGGCCGCCGTGACCGGCCCAGAGACCCGGGCGGCGATGCGGCCCTGTCGGTCCAGAACCAGCGTCGTCGGGGTCGTGTTCGCCTTGCCGCGCAGGGCCAGCACCGTGCGCCCACCGTCGTCCTGCAGCGAGGGGTAGGTGATCCTGTTGGCACGCAGGAAGGCCTTGGCGGTCTCGACCCCGTCTCGGTAGTTGATCCCCATGAACTGCACCGGTTTTCCGGCCGCCGACAGCTGAGACCAGACCCGTTGGAGGTGCGGCATCTCGGCCACGCACGGACCGCACCACGAGCCCCACACATTCAGGACCAGGACCTTGTCCCTGGCGTCGGCGACCTTCCACGGCGTTCCCTGCATCGTGGTGCCGGTCAAGGTCAACGGGCCCGAGCGCTTGTCCAACGGCAGGCGCTCGATGCTGCCGTCCCCAGAGACGAAACCCTTGCCATCTCCGGACCTGGCTTGCGCGGCGATGGAGTTGGCGTCAGAGCTGCAGGCCGAGACACCCAGGCACAGGGCCCCCACAGCGACGGTCGCCGTGACCTTGCGGGACATCGAGGCAGTCAGGCTCATGCGCCTGCCGTCTTGTGTGCCCCCGGTAGCAGTGCTACGGCGGGCTCGCTGTAGGTGAGCGACTCGAGCTCGTCGCCCACGAACGTCAAGGAGGTCAAGGAGGCCAGCGAGCACTGACGATTGCGGGGGTCGTGCCACATGCGATGACCCTCGAGCTTGGAGCGCACGGTCCACACCGGCAGCTGGTGGGAGACGATCACGGCCTCGTGACCCCGGGCCGAGCTGCGTGCAACGGCGATGGCCGCGAGCATCCGGTCGGCGATCTCCTGGTACGGCTCGCCCCAGGACGGCTTGAACGGGTTGACCAGCTTGGGCCAGTGCCTCGGGTACCTCAGTGACCCGTCACCGACGCCGAACGTCTTGCCCTCGAAGTAGTTGCCGGCCTCGATCACCCGCTCGTCCGTGGTGATCGGGAGACCGTGGACGGAGGCGATGGGCTCGGCGGTCTCCTGCGCCCGGTCCAGCGGTGAGGCCACGATCAAGGTCACGTCGTGGTCGACCAGATGGGCGGCGACCGTCTCGGCCATCTCGCGACCGAGGTCCGAGAGGTGGAAGTCAGGCAGCCGGCCGTAGAGCACGCCGGTGGGGTTGAGCACCTCACCGTGGCGCAGCAGATGAACGACGGTCCGGTTGGGGTCCCCGGCAGCGGTGGTCATGAAGAGATTGTCGCAAACGAGTCTGAAACGGCCTGCGCCGCCACGGGTAGTGCGGCCAGGACCCGGTCGACCGCCGCGTCGTCGTGCGATGCGCTGACGAACCACGCCTCGAACGCACTCGGGGGCAGATGCACACCCTGGCTGAGCATGGACTGAAAGAACACCGAAAAGGCTTGCACCTGTTGGGCTCTGGCCTCCTCGTAGTTGGTCACGGCTCCCTCACGGAAGAATAGGCTGAACA
Organism: Actinobacteria bacterium UBA4719; assembly: GCA_002404345.1. Lineage (GTDB taxonomy): Bacteria > Actinomycetota > Actinomycetes > Actinomycetales > Dermatophilaceae > UBA4719. The sequence goes on from DHJN01000059.1 coordinate 8,899, forward strand.
TGCTCCCGGCCCATTGCACCACGTGCGGTATGCCGTGTCGCGCGAACTCCGCGGACGTCGCGTCCGCGATCGTTCTGCTCACGACCGCGAGCCGGTCATAGACGACCGGGGTGCAGCCCTTCAGCGTTGCCAAGCCGGCGGCCGTGGCCACGGGGTTGCCCGACAGCGTCCCGGCCTGGTAGACGGGTCCGTCGGGGGCGAGCATCGCCATGATGTCGCCACGCCCACCGAAGGCCGCCGCCGGGAAGCCGCCGCCCATGACCTTGCCGAAGGTGAACAGGTCCGGTGCCCCACCAACGTACGGTCCCTCGATGCCGTACCAGCCCGAGGCGCTGCAACGGAATCCGGTCATGACCTCGTCGGAGATCAACAGGGCGCCGTGCGCCGTTGTCACCCGACGCAGGGCCTCGGTGAAGCCGGGCAGCGGCGGCACGACCCCCATGTTGCCTGGGGAGGCCTCGGTGATCACGGCGGCAATCCGGTCACCATGCGCGGCGAAGGCCGCCTCGAGAGCCGGGACGTCGTTGTACGGCAGGACGATCGTCTCGCTGGCGCTGGACGCGGGGACTCCGGCAGAGTCCGGCAGCGCGAACGTGGCCAAGCCGCTGCCGGCCGAGGCCAGTAGCGCGTCGACGTGCCCGTGGTAGCAGCCGGCGAACTTCACCACTGTGGATCGACCCGTGAACCCGCGGGCTACCCGCAAGGCGCTCATCGTTGCCTCGGTGCCGCTGCTGACCAGGCGCACCTGCTGGACGGGCGGAACCCGCGCCACGATCTCCTCGGCGAGGGCGACCTCGTTCTCGCTCGGTGTCCCGAAGCTGAACCCCCGCAGCGCTGCCGCCTGGACCGCCGCCAGCACGTCTGGATGCGCGTGCCCCAAGATCATCGGACCCCACGAGCACACCAGGTCGACATACTCGCGGCCGTCGACGTCGGTGAGGTACGGGCCGCTGGCACTGGACATGAACCTCGGCGTCCCGCCGACCGCGCGAAAGGCACGCACGGGACTGTTGACCCCGCCCGGGGTGACCGCGGCGGCGCGGGTCAGCAGCGCCTGGGACGCGGGCGCGTCATACGGGTATGGCGTGAGGGGGGCCGTCAGGTGAGGAGCCGTCATGTTCACACCGTATGTGAACAACGCAGGTGAACAACCTGTGTCAGCCGGAGAGTTGCCTGCCCACGCCTTCAGACGGGCTGTTCCTCGGCTTCGCGAACCTCGTCGCAGACCCCCGTGCTCTGGATGCCACTGCTGACGGCCGCCATGGCGCGACCAAGGGCGAGGAGGTCCTCACGGGAGAGATGGTCCAGGAGGTTGGCGCGAACACTGCTGACATGGGTCGGCGCCATCCGACAGATCTCGGCATAGCCAGAGTCGGTCAGCACCAGCTCAACACCACGCCGATCCCCGGTACAGGCCTCACGGCGAACCCATCCGCGGTTCTCCAGGCGGCCGGCTGTGTGCGTCAACCGGCTGCGGGACTGCACCACCAGCTCGGCGATCACGGACATCCGGAGTCGCCGATCTGGCTGCTCGGAGAGGATGGAGATGATCTCGTACTCGGACAGCTGCAGCCCGTGGGCCTGGAGGTCATGATCCAGAGCTGCTTCCAGCAACCGGCTCGCACGCAGGTACTCATGCCAGGCGAGCTGCTCGCCCGCATCGAGCCACTGCGGCTCCGACTTCTTTGTGTACAGCGGTAGCGGCGTGTGTGTCTTCATGGAATCAATCGTACCGTCCTCTAGTTGAAAGATAAACTTAGTCCTGCTAGCCTCTCGGGCAGAACGAAACCGCCGCAGTCAACCACACCATGACCATCAGCGACACCACCAAATCAAGGAGTATCAACATGAGCAACCTCTCTGACCTCAAGCCTGGCACCTGGAACGTCGATGCATCGCACAGCGAGGTCGGTTTCACCGCTCGCCACCTCATGGTGAGCAAGGTCCGAGGACAGTTCAAAGACTTTGCCGCGGTCGTCACGGTTGCCCAGCCGTTCGAGGAGTCGACTGTCGAGGCCACCGTGCAGATGGCGTCCGTCGACACCAACAGCGCAGACCGCGACGTGCACGTGAAGTCCGCCGACTTCTTCGACGTCGAGAACAACCCCGCCATGACCTTCACGTCCACCAAGGTCACCAACAACTCCCTCGAGGGCCTCCTGACCATCAAGGGCATCACCAAGCCGGTCAACTTCGACCTTGACTTCGGTGGTGTCAGCGCCGACCCGTGGGGCGGCACCCGCGCCGGCTTCGAGGCCACGACCGAGATCAACCGCAAGGACTTCGACCTGTCGTGGAACGTCGCGATCGAGGGCGGCGGCGTTCTCGTCGGCGAGAAGGTCAAGATCGCGCTGGACGTTCAGCTCGTCCAGGCCTGACCTACCAGCCCCCTTTCCGCTTGTTGCCGTGAAACCACCGAATGTGGCGACCGCCGAGCCGGATTCGGTGGTTTCGGCGCAGCAAGCTCGGACCAGGGTTCTCCACATCGGCCTGGGATCTCGTCCCACCGTCCACAGGTCTGTGCTCACAGAGGTTCGGTCTGAGTTCCACACGTCACCGTTAGCTCATGCTCGATGTCCCCGCCGCGTTGCCTCGCCTGCCTCCCGTGTTCGGTCTGGCCGAAGCCGCCGTGGCGGGGCTGTCCGCCCGGATCGTCGAGCGAGCCGTGCGCAACGGAGACGTTCGCCGACTGACCCGCGGGGTCTTTGTCGCGGACTCTGTATGGCGTCAGGCCAGTCGCCGCGACCGTCACCTCCTGCTCGTGGACGCCGCCGTGCGCCGGCAGCCGCGAGCGGTCGTGAGCCACCACAGCGCGGCAGTCGTCCATGGGCTGCCGATCCCCTGGTATCTGCCCGACTGGGTGGCCCTGACCACGGACGGACCGCGACGCCGCGCACCCAGCTCCGGCTCGAACCGGCAGGACTGCCCCGGGCCCACGTCGACGAATGCTCGGGTCTGAGCGTGACCACGGTCGACCGGACGGTCATCGACTGTCTGCGTGAGCTGCCGCTGCCGGACGCAGTGGCCATCGGGGATGCGGCCCTGAGAGCAGGCTCGGTCTCGGTGGCGTCAATGGAGCTGGTTCGCGCCGAACAACGCGGCTGGCCATACATCGGCAATGCTGACCGAGCCCTGCCGATTCTGGACGGCAGACGTGAGAACTGGTTCGAGTCGTGGTCCTTCGCGCGGCTCTGGCAGCTGGAGATCGAACCGCCGGAGCCCCAGGTGGCGGTGTACGACCAACGCGGCCGATTCCTCGGCCGGGTGGACGGCATCTGGCTCGATGGCGGGGTCGTGGCCGAGGCCGATGGTTGCGGGAAGTACCTGGGCGAGTTCGATACCGACGGCGCCAGCGGGGAGGCCGCAGCCCGGGTGGTCCTGGCGGAGAAGGTGCGCGAGGACCGGATCCGCGACTGTGGCCTGGAGTTCGTGCGGTGGGGCATCGACGACATGGCCAGGGATCCCCAGGCAGTGGCGGAGCGGGTCGAACGTGCCCGCGCACGCGGTGACCTGGGACGTTTCAGGGGCCGTCTCCACCCCACCCCACCCTGCCTTGGTGCGCTGAAACCACCGATTCGAGCCGCGTGAGCCCTCAATTCGGTGGTTTCGGCGCAGCAAGCGCAAGGAACGAGCGCTCAGGGGCGCAGGAGCCGGGCAGCCTCGAGTGCGTGGTAGGTCAGGATGATCTGGGCACCGGCCCGCCGGATCGACGTCAGTGACTCCATCATCACCCGGTCACGGTCGATCCAGCCGTGCGCCGCCGCGGCTTCGATCTGGGCGTACTCCCCCGACACCTGGTAGGCCGCCACCGGCACCGGCGACAGCTGCGCCACCTGCGTCAGGATGTCGAGATAGGGCAGGGCCGGCTTGACCATCACGATGTCCGCGCCCTGGTCGAGGTCGAGCTCGACCTCGCGCAGGGACTCCGTCGCATTCGCCGGATCCTGCTGGTATGTCGACCGGTCGCCTTGCAGGGTGGACTCCACGGCATCGCGGAACGGCCCGTAAAACCCCGAGGCGTACTTGGCGGCATAGGCCAGGATGATCGTGTCGGTCAAGTCTGCCCGGTCCAGGGCGGAACGGACATAGCCGACCTGACCGTCCATCATCCCGCTCAGACCCACCACATGGGCGCCGGCCGCCGCCTGCGCGAGCGCCATCGCGGCATACCGCACGAGCGTGGCGTCGTTGTCGACCTGCCCCTGTGAGTCGAGCACCCCGCAGTGCCCGTGGTCAGTGAACTCGTCCAGGCACAGGTCCGCCATGACCACGAGGTCGTCGCCGACGGCGTCGCGCACCCGGCGCAGCGCCACGTTGAGGATGCCTTCTGGATCGTCCGCACCGGAACCTGTCGCATCCCGGGTGACGGGCACCCCGAAGACCATCAGGCCGCCCAGGCCAGCAGTCACAGCCTCGTGAGCCACCGCCACCAACGAGTCCAGCGAATGCTGGACGACACCCGGCATCGACCCGATGGGCTGCGCCTCGGTGGCGCCCTCGCGGACAAACACCGGCAGGACCAGCTCGGCCGGATGCAGCCGCGTCTGTGCCACCAGAGCCCGCAGCGCGGGAGTCTGTCGCAGTCGACGCGGCCGCTGGGTCGGGAACCCCACTACTTCGCCTTGCGCCGGGCCGATGCCTTTCGGGCGCTGGGGCGTACGACGCTCTCCCCAGCCTCTGCTGCGGCGACCGCCAGACCCACGCCGTAATCGGCCAGGGCATCGACCAGCGCGGCGGCCGACGCCTCGGGAGCCAGCACGTCGACCCGCAGGCCGTGCTCCTCGGCGGTCTTGGCGGTGGCCGGACCGATACAGGCGACGACGGTCGAGGGGTGCGGCTTGCCTGCGATGCCGACCAGGTTGCGGACCGTCGAGGACGAGGTGAAGACGACCGCGTCGAACTTGCCGGTCTTGATCGCCTCACGAACCGACGCCGCCGGGGGCGCCGCACGAACGGTGCGGTATGCCGTCACATCGTCCACCTCCCAGCCCATGTCCTGAAGGCCGGCGACCAGGGTCTCGGTGGCGATGTCGGCACGCGGGAGGAATACGCGGTTGATCGGGTCCAGGATCTCGTCGAAGGGCGGCCACTCCTGGAGCAGGCCACTTGCGGACTGCTCGCCGGACGGGACCAGATCGGGTTCCAGGCCCCACTCACGCAGGGCATCGGCGGTCACGCCACCCACTGCAGCGATCCGCAACCCAGCGAACGCGCGGGCGTCCAGGCCGAACTCCTCGAACTTCTCACGAACCGCCCGAACCGCGTTGACGGAGGTGAAGCCGATCCACTCGTAGCGTCCGGTGACCAGACCCTTGATCGCGCGTTCCATCTGCTGCGGCGTGCGCGGTGGTTCGACACTGATGGTGGGGACGACGTCGCTCGTCGCGCCATAGGACGCGAGTCGCGCGGTCATCGAACCGGCCTGGTCCTTGGTGCGCGGCACCAGGATGTTCCAGCCGAACAGCGGCTTGGTCTCGAACCACGAGAGCTGCTCGCGCAGCTTGACCGTAGAGCCGACCACAGCCAGCGACGGGAACTCGACCTTGGCCGAAGTGATCAGGGCAACCACCTGACCAAGGGTGGTGGTGTGGGTGCGCTGGGTGATCGTCGTGCCACGCTCGGTCAGTGCGACAGGAGTGTCCCGGTCACGGCCGGCCGCCAGCAGGTCGCCGAGCGCCTTGCCGAGCGTCTCGGGCGTGCCGAGCACGACCACAGTGACGTTGTCGGCGGTCGAACGGGTCCAGTTGACCTTGGTGCCACCACTGATGACGTGCAGGGACGGCGAGTTCGCGGACGTCAGCGGCACACCGGCATACGTGGGGACAGCGCTGACGGCGCTGACGCCGGGCACCACCTCGAACCTGATCCCGGCCTTGCGGCAGGCAAGCGCTTCTTCGGACAGCCCGTTGAACATGGCCGGGTCTCCGTCCATGAGCCTGACGACCAGTCCGGTGCCGTTGGCGGCACCAGCCGCCTTGGCCGCCTTGACCAGCAGCTTCGCGCGGGACGCGTGGGTGAGCGGCTGACCGTGCTCACCGTGTCCAGCATCGATGATCTCGACGTCGGGGCGGGCATAGCGGGCCACGAAGTCCTCGCGACTGACCTGGTCGATGACGACCACGTCGGCTTCGGCGAGGTACTCCGCGGCGCGGACGGTCAACAGACCGGGGTCACCGGGACCAGCTCCGACGAAGGCGACGCGGCCAGGCTGACTGGCAGCCTTGGCGGACGGTGACTGAACTGACTGGGCGGTGATGGTCGAGCGCGTAGGGCTCACGAGGCACGCTCCGAAGTGGATCGATCTGGACGGGAGGTATCAGGCTGGACAGTTTCAGGCTGGAGGGAGTCAGCTGGGAGCGAACCCTCAGCTTCGCTCGCCTGGGGTGGAGGGTCGCCGTCGTAGGTGGCGGCTCCGTCCTCGAGCAGGACGGCCGCCAGGTCACGGCCAAGGCGTTCAGGCTCCGCGAGTGGTCCGACAGTGGAGCGACGCAGCTGGGTGCTGGCGTCCAAGCTGCCCGCGAAGGCCCGCAGAAAGAGCTCGGTGCCATGTTCGCCCTCGACAACCTCGGCCAGAGCACCGACGGGCGCGGTGCAGCCGGCTTCGAGAGCGGCCAGCAGCGCGCGTTCCGCGCTCACGCAGGCCCGGGTGTCCGGGTCGTCCATCGGTGTCAGAGCCTCAATCAGGTCGGGGCGGTCCTCGCGGCACTCGATCGCGAGCGCCCCCTGGCCCGGAGCTGGGAGCATCTGCAGCGGATCGAGGGACTCGGTGACCTCGTCCAGCCGGCCGAGGCGAGCGAGCCCGGCGCGGGCCAGCAGAACGGCATCGCAGGAACCGTTGTGCACCAACGAGATCCGGGTGTCGACGTTGCCACGGATGTCGGTCACGAGCAGCCCAAGCCCGAGAGCTGCCAGCTGTGCCGTTCGTCGCGGGGAGCCGGTGCCGACCACCGATCCGGCAGGAAGCTCACCCAGGGTCAGGCCGTCGCGCGCCACGAGGGCGTCGCGGGCATCCTCGCGAACGGGGATCGCAGCGATCCGCAGGCCCGGCTCGGGTGCCACCGGCAGATCCTTGAGCGAGTGAACTGCGACGTCGATCTCGCCGGCGAGCAGGGCCTGGCGGATGGCGGTGGCGAAGACCCCGGTGCCGCCGATGGTGGACAGCGAGGCCGTGGAGGTGTCACCCACGGTGGTGATCTCGACCATCTCCACGGCGTGTCCCAGCTCGCGCAGCCGGTCGGCCACCAGCCCGGCCTGTGCCGTGGCGAGGGCGCTGCGGCGTGTGCCGAGCCGGATGCTGACGGCGTTCACGCCAGGCCTCCAGTCTCGGGAGGGACCGACACAGCGGCGACGTCGTGCGGGTCGAGGTCGAAGAGCTCGCGGAGGGCAAGGGCGTAGTCGCCGCCCTGACCGTCAGCTGCAAGAGCCTTGATGCGGACGGTCGGCGTGTGAAGAAGCTTCTCGACAACCCGGTGCACCGCGAGCTGGATCTCGGCGCGTGCGTTCTCCGAGAGGTCATCGGGCAGACGCTGGTCCAGGCGGCTCAGCTCGGCGGCCACCATGTCTGCTGCCCGGGATCGCAACAGGGCGACGGTTGGGGCGACCTCTTGCGCCCGGCGGCTGATGAGATACCCGGCGACCTCGGCGACCACGAGATCGTGGACCGCCTTGACGTGCGGCGTGTACTGGCTGTTGGCGGCCAGGATCTCATCGAGCTCCGCCAGGCCGACGACGTGTTCGCCCGGGAGGTCTGCGACGTCCGGGGCGACATTGCGAGGAAGCCCAAGATCCATGAACAGCCGGGGCCCGCTGGCACGCGAATCAGCAGCCGCCACAGAATCAGCCGCAGACAAAAGGGTCTGGGTCGTGATGACGTGGCCGACGGCACCGGTGCAGGAGATGACGAGGTCGGCCCCGGCCAGGGCAGCTTCGAGATCGGCCAGGGGGAGAGCACGACCACCAGTTGCGGCCGCCAGACGCTCGGCCTTGACGAGTGTCCGGTTGATGATGACCAGCTCGGCGGAGCCCAGTCGCGAGATCGTCGTGGCGGCGAGGCTGCTCATCGATCCGGCACCGACGACCAGGACGCGTGTATCAGCAAGGGGGCCCAGTAGATCAGCAGCATGCTGGATACCGGCCTCCACCAGTGACACGCTCACCCGGTCGATGCCCGTCTCGGCGTGCGCTCGTTTGCCCACCCGCAGGGCCTGCTGGAACAACGCGTTGAGGCTGCCGCCAGCCTGACCCCCTTCCTGGGCAGAGCTGAGCGCCTCACGTAGCTGCCCCAGGATCTGGCCTTCGCCGACTGCCATGGACTCGAGCCCGCAGGCGACCGAGAACGCATGGGCGATCGCCCGGTCCTCGTAGTGGACATAGAGATGCTCACGCAGCTCGGCCAGCGGCACGCCCGAGGCAGCAGCGAGCGCGTCACCGATCTCAGCCACCGCGCCGTGGAAGGTGACGGCATGGGCATACACCTCGACCCGGTTGCATGTCGCGAGGACCACGGCCTCGTTGACATTCTCACCGCCCCGCACGGCGGTGGCCAGCGCCGAAGCGCCAGCCGGGTCCAGGGCCGCAGCTTCAAGCAGCTCGATGGGCGCAGACCGGTGCGAAAGTCCCAGCACGACGACACTCACGGAGCAACCTCCAGCAGCGGCACTCTCTCTTGATCTGCAGGGGTCTTGCGCTGTTCGTAGAAGGCCAGGATCTGAAGCTCCGTGGACAGGTCGACCTTGCGCACGTCAACGCCCTGTGGCACCGAGAGCACGCACGGAGCAAAGTTCAGGACCGATCCCACGCCAACGGCGACGAACCGGTCACACACCTGCTGTGCGGAGGCGGCGGGCGTCGCGATGACGCCGATCGCGACGCCGCGCTCGATGACGATCCGCTCGAGGTCATCGACCGAGCCGACGATCATCCCGGCGATCTCCCGACCGACGACCTCAGGGTCGCGATCCAGGAGGGCGACAACCTGGAACCCTCGGGTGGCAAAGCCCAGGTAGGCAGCGAGCGCCTGACCCAGGTTGCCCAGCCCAACGATCGCCACGGGCCATTCCTGGGTGAGCCCGAGCTCGCGGGAGATCTCATGGGCGAGCATCTCGACGCCATACCCGACCCCACGAACGCCGTACGAGCCCAGATGGCTGAGGTCCCGTCGCAGCTTGGCCGAACGGACCCCGGCCGCGGTGGCCAGCTCTTCGGACGAGACGGAGGCAACACCGCGCTCGGCGAGGTCGCTCAGTGCGCGCAGGTACTGCGGCAGTCGGGCAACCGTGGCGTCGGGTATCTCTCGATGTGCTGCGGGGTCGGCGATCATGAAGTCACCGGCTCCTCTCGGGTGTGAGTTCCTCCATAGCACGGAGGTACTGGCCGCTCATGGTTACCCCCAGAGACTAGATCTTTGTGAACGCCCACACAAAGTCGCGGAGCACACCAGACCCCTGCTACGGGACGGTGTCCCGCCCGGCCGACAAATCTGGGGATCACGCGCCTGGTACATCCTTCGCCGCAGTGCTGCCGAGCGCCCGCCGCAGGCGGGACTCGTCCACGCGCCAGTAGTCATGTTGGACCCCGTCCACCAGTGTCACCGGGATCTGCTCCCAGTACGCAGCACTCAGCTCGGGATCGTCAAGGATCGAGCGTTCCACCCATTGGACGCCCAGGTCCCGGGCCACCCGCTCGATCACCTCGCGCGCCGGCCCGCACAGATGGCAGCCAGGCTTGGAGATGAGGGTGATCCTGGGAGGGACGGGGTCAGTCACGACCCCACTGTATGCCGGCCGGCGGGGCTCAGAAGAAGACCGACCTGCGCTGCAACAACAGCGAGTAGAGCGTCTGCTGGATCGTCTCGCGGACCCGGTCGGTGAGGTCGAACACCACCATGGGGTCGTCGGCCGCATGGGGTCCCAGAACGGAGGTGTCCAACGGTGCGCCGAACTCGATGATCCACTTGCTCGGCAACGGAACCAGGCCGAGCGGACCCAGCAGCGGGAAGGTCGGTGTGATCGGGACGTAGGGGGCTCCGATGAGGCGGGCAACGGTCTTGAGGTTGCCGATGATCGGGTAGATCTCTTCAGCGCCGACGATGGAGCAGGGCACGATCGGCGCACTGGTGCGCAGGGCCGCCGCGACGAACCCGCCCCGGCCGAACCGCTGAAGCTTGTAGCGCTCGCTGAACGGCTTGCCGACGCCCTTGAAGCCCTCGGGCCACACCCCGGCGAGCTCACCGGAGGCCAGCAGTCGCTCGGCATCAGGGTTGGCGGCCAGCGTGCAGCCGCTCTTGCGCGCGACCTCGCCGACGATCGGCGTCTTGAAGACCAGATCGGCTCCCAGCATGCGCAGGTGACGATGAGCCGGGTGCTCGTCGTGAACCGCGACCTGGGTCATCAGCGAGTCCAACGCCACCGTGCCCGAATGGTTGGCCACGATGAGCGCGCCGCCGGAGCTGGGGATGTTCTCGATGCCGCGAACCTCGACGCGGAACCAGGACTTGTACAGCGGTCGCAGCAGCGGGAGGTAGGCGTTCTCGGTGAAGTCCGCATCGAAGCCGAAATCGTCGACGGTGTAGTCCCCGCTGAGCCGTCGACGAACGAACGCCAACGTGCCGGCGACCTGGCGTTCGATGTCATCGCCGGAGAGCCCGGAGGCCGCGGCCGCCCCACGCAGGGTCGCGATCGCGAACTTGACCAGGTCGTCCAGGCTGGAACCCGCGCGAGCGGGAGATGGCGAACCGGCCGAGGGGGAGGGATCCGAGGTGAGCGGGTCAACGGGTGTCACGACGTCAGAGCGCTTGGGACGTCTTGGCTCCTTCTGACGGCGGGTCGCCGCGGTGCGCGCGGCCTTGCCCGTCAGAACCGGACCAGACTTCGGGACAGGGCGTGGGCGGTGGGCGCGGATCGCGCCGTTGCCGATGCCGTTGCCGTTGCCGTTGCCGTTGCCATGGAAGTCGACGTCGACGTTGCCATCGACGTCGACGTTGCCATCGAAATCAACGTTGCCCTCGAAATCAACGTTGCCCAGAGCGGGACGGGGTACGATCCCGTCGCCTGACGGATCGGTCAGCAAGGGTGTCCGACGCCGCTTGGCCCGTTCGCCCGAGGCCCGGGCGGCGCCTGCCGCCAACGCGTCCGCGCCACGGCTTGCGCCCTTCCTGTCTCCCGGCCCGCCATGCAACGGGACGACCTTGGAATCGGTCATCAGTCCTTCCTTCCTGGAGCATGCACGTGAGTGAGAACCTTGGCCGCCGAGCTCGCCGGCCCGTTGAATGCCGCAGCCACCGCGGCGCTGCCCGGCAAGCCTGATCTGGCATGTGAGACGAAGTCCTCGAAAGCCGTGCGCGTGGTGAACTTCGGCTCGAGACGGAGCACTTCGCGCATCCTGGTGGTGTCCATGCCCCGACCCCACGCGAGGTACTCCATCTGCTCCTGGGAGAAGTCCGCCAGCCCTGCGCGCTTGACGAACTGACCCAGCAGCCCACAGGCGGACAGCGGCACCGGGACCGTGGCCCGACCGGCCAGACGCGCGGCCTGCCGCACGGTGATGATGCCGTCGCCGGCCACGTTGACGATGCCGACCGGGGGTCCCATCGTGGCACTCAGCAGCGCCTGGAGGGCGTCGTTCTCGTGCACCAGCTGGAGCCTGGCGTTGTACCCCAGGGGCGTCGGGATCACCGGCAGGCTCATGTAGTCCGTCAGACCGGTCTTGACGCCGGGGCCGACGATGTTGGCCAGGCGCAGCATCGAGATCTCGACGTCCGCGCGGCGACGCGAGAAGCCTCGGACATAGCCCTCGACCTCAACGGAGTCCTTGCCAAAACCCGTCCGGGGCAACGCCTTTGGCCCCATGTCCTCAGTAAACATTGCCGGGTCACGAGGTGAGGAACCATAGACGGCGGCCGATGACTTGACCACGAGGCGGCGGATGCCGGGGGCCTTCTGACAGGCTGCGAGAAGCTGCATGGTGCCGATGACGTTGATCTCCTTCTGGGAGACCCGCCCCCCCGCGGACAGCGGTGTGGCAATGACGTTCATGTGGACGACGGTGTCGACCTCGCCCTGGGTGATGATCTTGGCGATCATCGGGTTTCGGATGTCGGCGCGGACGAACTCGGCGTTGCCGATGTCGTGCGGCGGCGGGATGACGTCGATGCCGATGACCCTCTTGACGCCGGGCTCAGCCGTGAGGAGGCGTGCGAAGCGCCCGCCGAGATACCGGGACACGCCGGTCACCAAGACCACGTCCGCCATGAGCCACCTTCCTTCGCCACGGTTGCGACGCCACACCGGGCGCTTGGGGACGATCCTAGCCAGAGCAACACGAAGGCCCGCCACGAAGGTGACGGGCCCGCATGAAGCGTGACCTACTTCTTGTTACGACGCTGGTGACGCGTCTTGCGAAGCAGTTTGCGGTGCTTCTTCTTGGCCATGCGCTTGCGGCGCTTCTTGATGACTGAGCCCATGAGTGTCCTTTACCGTCAAGCCTGAATAGTGGGCAGTGCTGAGTTGTTGCGTAATGACGTGCCGACGCGCGCTGTCACAGGCACGAGCTCCGCACCACGCCGAACATTCCGCGATAGCGTACCGCCCTGCCTTGCCCCATCCCAAACTCCGGTCTCAGGCGGTGCCGATGAATGAGGTCCGCAGGTAGTCGTGAACGGCACTCTCCGGGACACGGAATGAGCGACCGACCCGAACGGCCGGCAGCTCGCCACTGTGGACCAGGCGATACACCGTCATCTTCGAGACGCGCATGAGCACGGCGACCTCGGCGACGGTGGCAAACCGCACGTCGGCCAGTCTGCGTTCCTGAGCCATCCTGCACCCCATGTTCTCCGCTTTTTCGACGTCGCGCCGACACCCACAAGTTTGACATCTGTCGAGCCGACACGCCGAAGACCTGCCTCTCAGTCGAACCAGACGTCAAGGCCGTGAAAGGGGAAGATGGCCTCCCGAGTTGCCATGACCGCACGGTCCACCGCGTTCTCGGGGTCAAAACCCACCGCCCAGGAACGCCACCACACACGTCCATTCTCAGAAACGCCATCGCCCATGTGGGTCGGTCCTGGCCGCCCGTACTGCTCCTGGACGTGGTCCCGCCACCCCTGCGGCACTTCAGCATCGAGCGGGATCGGGCGGTGCGCAGCGATCGCGGTCAGATGCGTCCACGCCCTGGGAACCACCTCGACGAGCTCGTAACCGCCACCACCAAGTGCGACCCACTTGCCACCGCAGAGCTCGTGTGCGAGCTCGTGGATGGAGTCGTATGACGTGCGCTGGGCGTCCACGGACAGCGCCAGGTGCGCCATCGGGTCCAGGACGTGCGAGTCACACCCGTGCTGGCTCACCAGGATCTGCGGCTTGAACGCCCGCAGCAGCTGGGGCACGACCGAGTGGAACGCCCGCAGCCAGGCCGCGTCGCCGGTGCCGGGCGGCAGCGCCACGTTGGCGACGCTCCCCGGTGCACCCGGCCCGCCGGTGTCGCCAGGGAAGCCCGTGCCGGGGAAGAGCACCCGACCGGTCTCGTGCACAGAGATGGTGAGCACCCGCGGGTCGTCCCAGAACATCCGCTCGACGCCGTCGCCATGATGGACGTCCACGTCGACATAGGCCACGCGCTCGGCGCCGTTGTCCAGCAGCCACGCTATGGCCACCGCGGCATCGTTGTAGATACAGAATCCCGCTGCCCGGTCCGGCATCGCGTGGTGCAGTCCGCCGCAGAAGTTGACGCCGTGCTCGGTCTCGCCCCTCCAGACGGCACCGGCCATGTCCAGGGAACCGGCCGCGATACGGGCGCTCGCCTCGTGCATCCCGGCGAAGGCGGGGTCGTCCTCGGTGCCCAGGCCTCGGGACTGGTCCGCGTCCTGGGGCTCGGCGGATGCGTGACGGACCGCAGCAATGTAGTCGGCGTCATGCACGGTGAGCAGGATCTCGTCACCCGGCATCGCCGGGTTGACGACCTCGACGTCGGGCCCGTCGAACAGTCCGAAGGCTCCACACAACCGGGCCGTGAGGTCAAGACGAACCGGACTCATGGGGTGCTCGGCCCCGAAGTCATACCTCGTGAAACTCTGGTCCCAGACCACGCGCGCCTGTGTTGGCATAATGGCACGGTACCGGCAGGCCGCGCGCGCGGACGACTGGGTTCACCTGCACGCTTCAGGGAGGGTTCGTGGCCAAGAACCGCTTGTACGAAGATGACGTCCTGGTCGTCGGGCTCGGCCGATTCGGTGCCGAGGCTGCCCGGGAGCTGCATCGGCTCGGACACAAGGTCGTCGCCATCGAGAAGGACCCGCACCTCGCCGAGAGCTTCTCCGGCCTGCTGGACCGGGTCATCGTCGGCGACTCCGCCCTGCCGCAGATCATAGAGGCGTGCCGCGCGAACGCCTACAAGTTTGCCGTGATCGGCATCGGCTCGTCGGTCGAGGCATCAGTCCTGACCGCCGGGAACCTCATCGACGCCGGGATCCCGTCAATCTGGGCCAAGGCCATCAGCCTCGAGCACGCCCGCATCCTGGAGCGGATCGGGGTGCAGCACGTCGTCCGGCCCGAGGTCGACTCGGGCCGCCGGGTGGCGCACCTGGTCAACGGCAGGCTTCAGGACTACATCGAGTTCGAGGACGGCTATGCCATCGTCAAGATGGCCCCGCCACGCGAGACGATCGGGTTCACGTTGGCGCAGAGCGCGATTCGCACCAAGTACGGCGTCACCGTCGTCGGCGTCAAGGCTCCTGGTGAGGACTTCACCCACGCCGTTCCGGACACGAAGGTGACCGCCAAGCACACCCTGATCGTGAGCGGCCCGAGCGAGCTCCTAGAACGGCTGGTCAGCCGCCCCTAGTCCCCCCTAGTCCTAGTCCACTTCTTGCCCAGTAACCACCGAATCCGGCTTTGGGAAAGCCGGATTCAGTGGTTTCGGCGCAACAAGAGGGAAAAACAAGAGGGAGAGGGAAAGTGCCGTCAGCGAAAGACCGTGCTGGGGACCGCGCCAGGGTCCACGCCCAGAGGCAGGACCATCGCCATCTCCTCGGCCCCGTCGGCCTCATTGGCCACCCGCATGGGCCTGCGAGTATCCGTCGGGCGGAACCCGAAGCTGCTGGCAAAGGCCACCGCGCGGCCGTTGTCCGTACCGACCCAGTAGCCCAGGTGGCTGTGCCCGTCCCGAAGGGCCTGGTCGGCGCCTGCCTCAACCAGCTTCCAGGCAACGCCGGTGCCCCGTGCCTCGGGTGCGACCCACAGGCCGAACAGCTCGCCGGTGTAGGCAAGGTCAGGGTCGGCCTGTCCCAGGCTGACAACTCCCAGCGGTGATCCGTCGCGCTCGGCGACCAGCCGGCGCGACCGTCGCATGCGCTCGCGCCACACCTCTTCGCCGAGGGCCTCCTCCTGCGCTCGCGTGGCGACGAAGGCTTCAGGAGACTCCCGGAGGGCCGTCAGACGGATGTCGCGGTACTGCTGCCAGTCCTCTTCACCGAGGGCACGGACGTTGATCTCACTCATGCGAGCACCTTAGGGCGCAAGACCACTGCGCAACGACCCGGGTCCCGAGCCCGGGGTCAGACATTGCCGGAGGCAAGCTGTTTCGAGCGTTCGGCGGCCGCTTCCATGGCCGTGACGAAGGCCGCCCGCACCTTGTGGTTGTCGAGCTGGCGCACCGCTGCCATCGTGGTCCCGCCGGGGCTGGAAACCTGCTCGCGCAACACGGTCGGGTGCTGGCCGGTCTCCTTGAGCATGGTCGCCGCGCCATAGAGCGTCTGAACGACGAGATCGGTGGAGGTCGTGCGGGGCATCCCCAGCAGCACGCCCGCCTCGATCATCGCCTCCACCACATAAAAGATGTATGCCGGTCCGCTCCCACTGATCGCGGTGACAGCGTCCAGATGCTTCTCCGGGATCCGCAGGACCTTGCCGCAGGAGCGCAGCAGCTCCTCGGCTTCGCTCAGGTGGACCTCGTCGCAGTGCTGCCCGGGGCTGATGGCGGCCATGCCCTCGTCGACGACGGCGGGCGTGTTGGGCATGACCCGGACGACCGCGGTGCCCGCGGGCAGGTTCGCCTCCAGGAAGGCGGTGGTGATGCCGGCGGCAAGGCTGACCACGAGGGCGCCAGGACGGACCTGGTCACGGATCTCGGCGAGCAGAGCGCCCATGTCCTGAGGCTTGACCACCAGGACCACGGTGTCGACTCCCTTGGCCGCGTCGACGTTGCTCATCTGGCGAACGCCGTAGCGGCCGGCCAGCTCCTGGGTGCGCTCGACGTTGCGGCCGGTGATGACCAGGTCAGCGGCGTCGCGCCCCGAACGGATCAGTCCGGCGAGCAGCGCCGAGCCCATCACGCCGGCGCCCAGGATGGCGACGGTCTTCGACCCACTGTGGGTTTGCTCTGCCATGACTCGCCTCTCTCAGCCCTTGGTAGCCAGCGCACGCAGGAAGATCATCGTGTTGGACGGACGCTCGGCCATCCGGCGCACCAGGTAGCCGTACCATTCCTGGCCGTACGGGATGTAGACCCGCATCTGGTCCCCGCGGTCGGCGATCCGCTTCTGCTCCTCGGGACGGATGCCATAGAGCATCTGGTACTCGAAGGTGTCCGCGGCCCGGTCCTGTTTGTGGGCCAGCGCGCCAGCGATCTCAACCAGGCGCGGGTCGTGGCTGGCCACCATCGGGTATCCGTGCCCTGCCATCAACACCTTGAGGCACCTGACGTAGGACCTGTCGACCTCGGCGTTGCCCTGGAAGGCCACCGACTCGGGCTCCTTGTAGGTGCCCTTGCACAGGCGGACCCGGCTGCCCTCGTGGGCGAGGTCGAGGCAGTCGGCCTCGGTGCGGCGCAGGTAGGACTGGAGCACCGCACCCACGGACGGGAAGTCCTGGCGCAGCTCGCGCAGCGCCTCGAGCGTCGCGTCGGTGGTCGTGTGGTCCTCCATGTCGAGGGTGACAGTGGTGCCGACGTTGGAGGCGCCCTGGCAGATCTCGCGAGCGTGGTCCAGGGCGATCTTGGCACCGTCAACTGGCAGCGCCTGTCCCAACGCACTCAGCTTGAGGCTCACCTCAGCCTTGCCGCCCTGGGCCAGGCCGGCCTCGCCGAGCGCCGACAGCAGCCCCAGATAGGCATCGCGGGTGTCCTGTGCCTGCGCCAGGTCGAAGGTGTCCTCGCCGAGGTTGTCGATCGTGGACTTGCGGCCGGTCAGATCGAGCTCGCCGGCCACGCGCACCACATCCGCGATCGAGTCGCCCGCCACGAACCGCCGCACGACGTCCCTGCTGACCGGGGCTCTCTCGACCAGGTCTCGCACACGCCCGCTCTTGGACAGCTGCAACAGCCCCTGGCGCAGCACGCCACTTGGATCCAACACGTGTTCCTCCGTATGCCGTCCTCGATGAGTCCGCACAAGGCTAGACCCGCCGACAGTCAGGCGGTACGGCGGCGGAGCGTGAGCGAGCCGAGGGCGATGGCGGCCACGGCGAAGGCCGCCACGATCGCCACGTCGCGGCCGACGTCGCCGGCGGCATCGACCCGCGCCGTGAGTGTGCGCATGGCGTCGACGGCATACGACAGGGGCAGGACGTCGGAGAACAGCTCCAGTGCGCGGGGCAGCCCGTCGCGCGGCACGAGGAGCCCACACAGCAGGAACTGGGGCAGGACGAAGGCCGGCATGAACTGCACGGCCTGGAACTCCGTGCGGGCGAAGGCACTGACGAACAACCCGGTCGCCGTGCCGAGGACGGCGTCGACCACAGCCACGACGACGAGCAGCCAGCGCGGCCCTGCGACGTCGAGGCCGAACACCCAGACGGCGAATCCCGTTGCCACCAACGCCTGCACGACTGCGAGCGCACCGAACGCCAGGGCGTATCCAGCGAGAAAGTCACCCTTGCCCAGCGGCGTCGAGAGCAGTCGTTCGAGCGTCCCCGAGGACCGCTCGCGCAGCGTCGTGACGCTCGTGACGAGGAACATCACGACAAAGGGAAAGACGCCCAGCAACGGTGCGCCGATGTTGTCAAACACCCTGGTGCCGCTGAAGATCCAGGCCAGCAACCCGATCAGCACGACCGGCACCACGATCAGGAGACCCACGGTCCGGTGGTCTGCGCGGATCTGCTGCAGCACCCGCCCGGCAGTTGCGATGGTCAGCCGGGGGTTCATGCTGCCTCCTCCGTCTCGATCAGGGCAAGGAAGGCGCGTTCGGCGTCCGGAGCCCCGGTGCGGGCGAGCAACCCGTCCGGGGTGTCGTCCGCGAGCAGGTGGCCCTCACGCAGCAGCAGCAGCCGGTCGCACCTGGTCGCCTCGTCCATCACGTGGCTCGACACGAGCAGGGTGGTGCCGTCATCGGCGAGGCGGTGGAACATCGCCCAGATGTCGCGGCGCAGCACCGGGTCCAGCCCCACCGTGGGCTCATCGAGGATCAGCAGCTCAGGAGACCCGACCAGTGCCGCCCCTAGCGAGACGCGCGAGCACTGACCACCGGAGAGCCGGTCCACCGGCGAGTCGGCGTCGGTGGTGAGGTCGACCGCCTCGATGGTGCGCTCGACGGCACCGCGCGGGGCGCCCGCCAGGGCAGCGAAGTAGGTGAGGTTCGCGCGAACCGTCAGGTCGCCATAGACGCTCGGCGACTGCGTGACGTAACCCACGCGCGACCGCAGCCCGGGCGACCCGGCGGGCTCCCCCAGGACCGTGACCGTGCCGCCCGCAACGACCTGCACACCGACGATCGAGCGCAGCAGGGTGGTCTTGCCGCCGCCGCTGGGTCCGAGCAGACCGACGACCTCCCCCCGCGGCACGGTCAGCGAGATTCCTGGAATCACCTCGCGAGAGCCGCGGATGACCCGCAGTCCTTCCACGACGACGGCCGGAGCCTGACTATGTGTCATGCGCCGATACTTGCACCTTCGAGGCGGTCACGGCACAGCCGCCGATGCCAGGTGCAGCCGGGCGAAGGCCAACGCCTCGGCCAGGTCCACCTCACGCTGCTCCCCCGACACCCGCCGGGTGCTGACCTCGACGACAACCGACCCCGAGAACTCTTGCACCGCAAGGGTTTCGAGCATCTGCGCGCACGGTTGGCTGCCGCGGCCGGGCACCAGGTGCTCGTCCCTCGGGGAGCCCAAGCCGTCGGCGAGGTGGAGGTGCGCGAGTCGCGGCCCGAGTGCCGCCGCCATCGCCATCGCGTCCGATCCGGCGGTGGCCGTGTGCGACAGGTCGAGCGTCACGTGGTCGTAGGGCTGGTCGACCGGGTCCCAGTGCGGCAGGTAGGCCTCGACCGAACGGGTGCGCGCCCGCCACGGGAACATGTTCTCGACGGCAAGCGTGATGCCGGAGTCGTGCTCGCGCTGGGCCACCCCGTCGACGAACGCCCGGGCGTACTCCTTCTGCCAGCGAAAAGGCGGATGCAGCACCACTGTGTCCGCACCCACCGCCGTGGCCAGCTCGATGGAGTTGTCGACCTTGGGCCACGCTTCTGGCCCCCAGACCCGCTGCGTGAGAAGCAGGGTCGGCGCGTGGATCGACACGATCGGCATGGCGTGCAGGTTCGACAGCGCCATCAACGCGCCGGCCTCCTGTGAGACCGGGTCGGTCCACACCATGACCTCGACCCCGTCGTAACCGAGGCGCTGCGCCAGGTCGAAGGCCGTGGCGCAGTTCTCGGGATAAACCGAGGCGGTGGACAGCGCCACTCGTGCGCGGGGCACCTGAACTGCGGTCATGGCGTTGAGCCTAACGGCGGGGATCAACCCGCCGAGATCCAGTCCAAACGGCGCAGGATCACGCCTTCGCGCAGGGCCCACGGGCAGATGTCGAGCCGTTCGATACCCAGCAGGTCCATGGCGGCTTCGGCGACGATCGCTCCGGCCAGCATCTGTGGCGCACGCCCTGCGGACACTCCGGACAGCTGAGAACGCTCGGCGGCGGTCATCTGGGCGAGTCTGGACACTAGAGCCGCAACGCTCTTTCGCTGAAGGGTGCGAACGGCAAACGGGCCGTCAGTGCTGGGGGCCGCTCCGGCGATGCGAGCCAGTGACCGCAGCGTCTTGCTCGTGCCGACGAACCGGTCGGGCACCCCGGCCTTGTTCACCTCGCGCAGTACCCGGGCGATATCGGCGCGGACCTGCTTGCGCACTGCCTTGACCTGCCCCGACGTGGGCGGGTCACCAGCCAGCGCAGACCGGGTGAGCCGACCGGCCCCCAAGGGCAGGCTCAGGGCGGCATCGGGGACCTCGTCGATACCGGCCGCGAGCTCGAGCGAGCCTCCGCCGATGTCCATCACCAGCAACCGGCCGCTGGACCAGCCGAACCAGCGCCGAACCGCCAGGAATGTCAGCTTCGACTCGTCCTCTCCGGAGAGCAGCTGCAGCTCGACACCGGTCTCCTGAAGAACCCGTGCAAGAACCGCCACCCCATTTGGCGCTTCACGAATTGCACTGGTAGCAAAGGCGAGCAGATCCT
Source organism: Actinobacteria bacterium UBA4719 (assembly GCA_002404345.1). Classification (GTDB taxonomy): domain Bacteria; phylum Actinomycetota; class Actinomycetes; order Actinomycetales; family Dermatophilaceae; genus UBA4719. The sequence goes on from DHJN01000059.1 coordinate 29,335, forward strand.
CAACGCCCTGGTCCTCGGCGAACGAGAGGCACTCTCGAGTGAACTTAACCAGCGCCTCGGCACCGGACCGGGCGATCGAGCCGTCCTTCTCGACGTGCTCCGCGAGCCGCAGCTCGATCTTGTGCGACGACGCCGGAAGGGGATGGGCGCCGACGTACGCGTCGACGACCAGAAGGTGGACCGTGTTGGATCCCACGTCGATAACGCCAAGTCGCATACGGTGAATCTACCGAAGTGGGCGCGCTTGCCGGTGGCGCATAGTCTTGGCGGGTGCCAGAGACAGCGCTCGACATCCCGCGCATGTGGGTCGAGTTCACCGATCCCGCGGATGCCAACCAGCGCTTCCGCTGCGACCTCACCTGGCTCACGTCGTCCTGGACCTGCATCTTCGGCAACGGTTGCCCGGGGATCTACGAGGACCGCCCCGACGACGGCTGCTGCACGCTGGGCGCGCACCTCACCGACAAGGACGACGTATCGCGGGTCAAGGCCGCCGTCGCGGAGCTCGGGGACGACGAATGGCAGTTCCGCTCGGCCGGCCAGGGCGGCCGCTGGAAGACCAAGGAGGACGGGCAGCCCAAGACGCGGGTCGTGGACGGCGCCTGCATCTTCCTGAACCGTCCGGGCTTCCCCGCCGGCGCCGGCTGCGCCCTGCACCAGAACGCCCTGCTGCGTGGTGTCGAGCCACATACCACCAAGCCGGATGTGTGCTGGCAGCTGCCGATCCGGCGCACCTACCGGACCATCGAGATGCCCGACGAGAGCTCCTACCTCGAGGTCACCATCACCGAGTACGACCGTCGGGGCTGGGGTCCGGGCGGTCATGACCTGGACTGGTACTGCTCGGGCAACCCGGCTGCCCACGTCGGCCAGGAGCCGGTCTATCTCAGCAACAGCAGCGAGCTGCGCGAGCTCATGGGTTCTGCGGCGTATCACGAGCTGGTCGTTCACTGCGAGGCTCACCTGGTCGCTGTCAGGGCCGCCATCGCCGCCATCGCCGACATGTCCGTCGGGGCCGCCCAGTCCGTCGGGGCGCGCAGGCTGCTGCCCCTGCTGGTGCACCCTGCAACGCTGGCCGCACGCAGCGACGCTGTCGACTCTGTCGACGCGCCGTGATCCCCAGCCCCATGATCCCCAGCCCGAACATCTGGTCGAACCCTGACGTCTACGAGATCGAGAACCGCGGGGTCGACCCTGACGGGCTGATCGAGGCGGCCATGGCCGGCATACACGACTGGACCGGGCAGCGGGTGCTGGACGTGGGCTGTGGCAGCGGCTTTCACCTGCCGCGGTTCGCGCTGAGTGCGTCCAGCGTGCTGGGGGTCGAACCACACGAGCCCCTGGCCACCCTTGCGCGGCAACGGATCCAGGAGCTTTCTCTGGCCAACGCGTCGGTCCTGGATGGCGCCGCCCAGGAGCTCCCGCTGGCCGATGACAGCGTCGACGTGGCGCATGCCCGGTGGGCCTACTTCTTCGGACCGGGATGCGAGCCCGGCCTGGCCGAGCTGGATCGGGTGCTGCGACCCAGCGGCACGGCGTTCGTGATCGACAACGACGCCACGCGGTCCACGTTCGGTGCCTGGTTCCGCCGGTCCTTGCCGACCTATGACCCCATGGGGATTGAACGCTTCTGGGCCCGGCAGGGTTGGTCGCGAGAGCGAATCGACATGCGATGGTCTTTCGGGTCACGCGCCGACTTCGAGTCGGTCGTGCGGATCGAGTTCACCGAGACCCTGGCCGACGGCATCCTGGCCGAGCAGCAGGGTTCGGGCGTGGACTATGCCGTCAACCTGTGGTGGCGTACCTTCACGTAGCCACATCCCGTTCCTGCCCGATATGGTGCGCCCATGACTGTCGAACCCTCTTCGTCAGAAGTGCCTTGGCAACCGTTGGTCCAGATCGGGGACATCAGCGCCGACCAGCACTGGGTGCGCACGCCTTCAGGATCCATCCCGACGGCGCAGGTGACCTGGACCGTGCAGGACATGACCCACCGGGAACAGGGGATCCCGACGTACGCGATCGTTCTCGCGGTGGTCTTCTTCCTGTTCTGTTTCCTGGGCCTGCTCTTCCTCCTGATCAAGGAGGACCGCACCACCGGGTGGCTGCAGGTCACGGTCCAGGGCCCCGCCTTCGTCCACACGACCCAGGTGCCCGCGAGCAACCAGGTAACGGTCGCAGACTTACACGCCCGGGTGAACTACGCACGGTCGCTCACCGCCGCCGCGCAGGATTAACGCCCTTGATGTGACGCCCATGCCCGGGATGTGACGGCATCCAGGCTTGTCGCAGACCTGTCGGAGGCGTCTCGTAGGGTCACCGCCATGGCGACCAAGGCGATGACCCGTTCCCCCGGCCACCGTTGCTCCGAATGCGGCTGGTCGGCGATCAAGTGGGTCGGTCGCTGTGGTGAGTG
>DHJN01000059.1:31904-37143 GCA_002404345.1 Actinobacteria bacterium UBA4719
TACGTCAGTGGTGAGGAGTCGGCTGCGCAGGTTCGCATGCGGGCTGAACGCATCGAGGCCATGGCCAGGAACCTTTTCCTGGCAGCCGAGACCGACCTTGCCACGATTCTCGGCCAGATCGCCCTGATCCAACCTGACCTCGTCGTGATCGACTCCGTCCAGACCATCGCCAGCGGTCAGGTCGAGGGCGCGGCCGGCAACGTCTCCCAGGTCCGCGAGGTTGCGGCCTCGCTGATCCAGCTGGCCAAGACCCGGGGTATCTCGATCCTGCTGGTCGGCCACGTCACCAAGGACGGCTCGATCGCCGGGCCGCGGGTGCTCGAGCACCTGGTCGACGTGGTGATCCAGTTCGAGGGCGACCGGCACTCCCGGTTGCGACTGGTGCGTGCGGTCAAGAACCGCTACGGCCCGACCGACGAGGTGGGCTGTTTCGACCTGTCCGACGTTGGCATCGTCGGCCTCCCCGACCCAAGTGGTCTGTTCCTGTCCAGCCGCGACCTCATCGTCCCCGGGACCTGCGTCACCGTCACGCTTGAGGGCAGACGGCCTCTGGTCACCGAGGTGCAGGCACTGCTCTCGCCCACCACAGCCCCCTCACCCCGGCGCACGACCAGCGGGCTGGACGGTTCCCGGGTCGCCATGATTCTTGCGGTTCTCGACAAGCGCGCGAACGTCCCCGTCCGCCAGGCCGACTGCTATGTGTCAACGGTCGGCGGCGTCAAGGTGTCCGAGCCGGCCTCGGACCTCGCGATCGCACTGGCCATGGCCAGCTCAGTGTCCGACCGAGCGCTCCCACAGGGCACGGTCGCCCTGGGTGAGGTGGGTCTGGCCGGTGAGATCCGGGCCGTGACGGGCATCCCCCGTCGGCTGGCCGAGGCAGCACGCCTCGGGTTCCGTCAAGCCATCGTGCCCAACGGCTCACTCGGCAACGGCCCGGCGCCAGCGGGAATGAACGTCATCGAGGTCTCCGACATCCGCCAGGCGGTCAACCTGGGGGTTCCCGCGCATGCGGAGTCATGACCCGGTCCCCGTGGGTCCTGCCTTGTCCCGAGGCAGGTCACGGGTCGGTCACAAGACCTCCCTGGGGCCCTGTGGCCGTTAGACTGCGCCCCAAGTCGATAAATGCCTGACCGGCTACGGATACGACCCAGCCCGCCGAGCCCGAGGGGGCCACTGATCATCGTAGAACGAAACGACGACGAGTTGCTGCACGAGACCCTGGCGGCAGTGGCCCCGGGGACCGAGTTGCGGGACGGGCTGGAGCGGATCCTGCGAGGGCGTACCGGTGCGCTCATCGTGCTGGGCAACGACAACGTCGTCGAAGGCATGTCGAGCGGCGGGTTTCCGCTGGATGTCGAGTTCTCCAGCACGCGACTGCGCGAGCTCGCCAAGATGGACGGCGCTATCGTGCTCGACCGCGAAGGCTCACGCATCCTGCGCGCCGCCACCCAGCTGCTGCCCGACCCTTCGATCGAGACCAACGAGTCGGGCACCCGGCACCGCACCGCCGAGCGGGTGGCAAAGCAGACCGGTTTTCCGGTGGTCTCGGTCAGTCAGTCCATGCAGATCGTTGCGCTCTACGTGGCAAACCGACGCCATGTTCTCGAGAACTCGAGCGCGATCCTTTCCCGCGCGAACCAGGCCCTGCAGACTCTCGAACGCTACAAGGCGCGTCTGGACGAGGTCACCAGCACGTTGTCGGCGCTGGAGATCGAGGACCTGGTGACCGTCCGTGACGTCGCCTCGGTGCTTCGGCGCCTCGAGATGGTTCGGCGGATCAGCGAAGAGATCGACAGCTATGTCATTGAGCTGGGCACCGATGGCCGCCTGCTCACCCTCCAGCTCGAGGAGCTGACCGGCGGGCTGGGCAATGACCGCGAGCTGGTGATCAGCGACTACCTCGATGCCGCCCGCAACAGTGGCACCGTCGAGCAGGTCCTGGCCGAGCTCATGAAGCTCACGTCCATCGAGCTGCTCGACCTTGGCGCGGGCGCCAAGGCCGTGGGATTCACCATCGGCGGCGACGCCCTCGACGCAGCGGTCAGCCCCCGTGGCTACCGGCTCCTGACCAAGGTGCCCCGCCTGCCGGGCGCCATCGTCGAGCGGCTGGTTGGCCACTTCGAGAGCCTTCAGAAGCTGCTCGCCGCAAGCCTGGAGGAGCTCATGGCCGTCGAGGGCGTCGGTGAGGGTCGTGCCCGTGCGGTTCGCGAGGGCCTGTCCCGACTGGCCGAGTCGAGCATTCTCGAGCGCTACGTCTGAGCCGTATGGCCGGCGTGCCCAAGGTGCCCAGTTCGCTCCTGCACCAACGGATTCTGGGCTGGTACGCACAGGAGGCCCGGGATCTTCCGTATTGGCCGCGTCGGCGCCGGGTGATGCGATCCATGCGTGGGGAGGCTGGGCTATCCACGTCGGGCGCTGCGGCTACACGCCGCGGCCGAGGCAATGCTCGAACGCCACGGCGGCGAGGTGCCCGAGGCACGCCTCGACCTCCTCGCGCTGCCGGGCGTGGGCCCGGTGCCCGGACTGCCCCGTGTACGACCTGTGCGCGTGGCAGCGCGCGGACCGGCCGGCATACGAAGGTCCGGCACGCCGTCGCCAGTCGTGGCACGGCACGGACCGGCAGTGCCGGGGCGCCATCTTGGCCGTGTTGAGGGCGACGAATGGGCCCGTCGCGGCGAACGGGGTGGAGGCCGCATGGTCCTCCGACGCCGCCCAGCGAGACCGTTGTCTCGACAGCCTGGTCACGGACGGTCTCGTGGAACCCTTGTCGCGCAAGAGATTCCGGCTGCCCGGACGCTAGAGCATGCGCAACATGCGGGTGTTGCCCAGCGTGTTCGGCTTGACCCGCTCGAGGTCGAGGAACTCGGCAACGCCCTCGTCATACGAACGGAGCAGCTCGGCATAGACGTCGGGGTCGGCGGCCTGCCCCACGATCGTCGAGAAACCGTGGTGGGTGAAGAAGTCCACCTCGAAGGTGAGGCAGAAGATTCGGCGCAGTCCCAGCACCCTGGCATCATCGAGCAGCGCCTCCAACAATCGACTGCCCAGGCCTCGCCGGGCGAAGTCCGGGTGCACCACCAGGGTGCGGACCTCGGCAAGCTCGTCCCACATCACGTGCAGAGCCCCGCAGCCGATGATCCGGCCGGCCACATCGGGGTCCTCGGCCACCACGAACTGTTGCAGTGCCTCGTAGTACGCAACAGCGTCCTTGGGGGTGAGCGTGTTGCCCGCGAGCGGGCGGACCAGCTCACGGATGGAACGCACGTCACCGCCGCGAGCGCGGCGGACCTCGATCACGACAGGTTGCCGTCCCTGATGTCGGCGAAGAGACTCCTGGCCCTCGCGTCGAGCAGGACGATCGACTGGCCGTCCGAGGTCATTCCGAAGCCGCCGGTCGCGACCTTGTTGTGGACCCTGGACTGCCGGGTGACGAACACACCAGCCGCAAACGTCAGCACCTGCTCGGCGCTCAGGTTGGTCCCGATCCTGGGTGCCGCTGCAGACAGGATGGCGGGCAGCCTTGCCGGGCCCACCAGCTTGACGAAGTCGCCCGCAGCCTTGAGGATCAGGCCCTGGTTGGCCGACCGGCCGAAGTCGCCCCCGGCGACCGCGTGGCGCGCCCGACCGTAGGCCAGAGCCTGGCTGCCGGTGAGCTTGTTGGGGCCAGCCTTGACGTTCACATGCGAACCCGAGTCATTGACCGCCACCGGGATGTTCAGCCGGAGCCCGCCGATTCCGTGGACGAGCAGCTTGAATCCCATGAAGCCAGTGATGAGGTAGCCCTCGACCGGAACGCCCGTCGCGGAAGCCACCGTCCGCTGGAGTGCTGCCGGGCCACCGAAGGTCAGCGCAGAGTTGATCTTGCCCCGACCTCCCGTGGCGAGCGGCACGTAGGAGTCGCGCGGAATCCCCAGGACTCCCCCGCCGCCGTGACCGTCGAAACCGACGATGTGAAGACTGTCGCCGCGCGAGTGCTCGACCACCTGACCGGGCCGGGCATCCGAACCGACCATGAGAACCCGACGCGGGGCGCCGCCCAGGGATGGCGCGGACACTGAGACCGAAGGCCACCAGCCACCGACAACCTTCCACTTGGGCGCCCTCACCAAGAGGGTCACGTCCTTGCCCCTGGTAACCACCGCGATCCGGACGCCCTTCCACACCCCGATGGAACCGCTGACCACGACCGGCCCCGCCCCCCTGACCGGCTTGCGCTTGCCCAGGACCTTGGCAGCCGAGGGCGAAGCGGGGAAGGCGCCCCCGAAGTACAACGGCTTGATGACCGCCGCAAGCTCTGCCGACATCCCTTTGGCCGTGAACGCCGCCGGCTTCGGCTTCGGGACCGCGGTGGTCGGCACGGCCACAGGTTTCGTGACCGCCTTGGGCGGCGAGGAACATCCAGTCAATGCCAAGGCGCCGGCCAGAAGCATAGACAGGCCAACGGAAACCACAGGGCGCGACGAAGTCAGCGGAGCAAAGGTCATGCCTCCACCGTACTTTGCGCCCACCCTGCGACCGCAAATCAAGCCAAGCTGCCGCAGGGTGTCGTGCCGCCGTTACGGCACGTCGGGAGCATCCGGAGTCTTGATCGTGTCCTGGATGTCACTGTCCTTGATGTCGCTGTCCTGGATGTCACCGAGCGGCGCATCATCCAGCTCGGAATGCGCCGCGCCCGTGAACGTGAACGCCTCGTCCTTCTCGGCGCCGTCAGTGCCCACCACGACGATCTCTCCGGCCTTGAGCTCACCGTAGAGAATCTTCTCGGAAAGAACGTCCTCGATGTCGCGCTGGATCGTGCGGCGAAGGGGACGCGCGCCGAGCACCCGGTCGTAGCCCCGCGTAGCGAGCAGCGTCTTGGCCGCGGGCGTGAGCTCGATGCCCATGTCCTTGTCCTTCATCCGCACGTCGAGCTTGGCGATCATCAGGTCGACGATCTGGACGATCTCGGGCTCGGTCAACTGCGGGAAGACGATGATGTCGTCCACGCGGTTGAGGAACTCCGGCCTGAAGTGCTGCTTGAGCTCGTCGGTGACCTTGTTCTTCATCCGCTCGTAGCCGGTCCTGGTGTCGCCACCGGCTGCGAACCCGAGCGACTGACCCTTGGAGATGTCCCGGGTGCCAAGGTTCGTCGTCATGATGATCACGGTGTTCTTGAAGTCGACGCTCCTGCCATGGGCATCGGTCAGGCGGCCGTCCTCGAGAATCTGCAACAGCGAGTTGAAGATGTCGGCATGGGCCT
>DHJN01000059.1:37185-37856 GCA_002404345.1 Actinobacteria bacterium UBA4719
AGCACCACGGAGAACGGCTTGCGGCGGACTTTCTCGGTCAGCTGGCCGCCCTCCTCGTAGCCCACATAGCCAGGAGGCGAACCGAACAGCCTCGAGACCGTGTGCTTCTCGCTGTATTCGCTCATGTCGAGCTGGATCAGCGAGTCCTCGTCGCCGAACAGGAACTCCGCCAGCGTCTTGGCCAGCTCGGTCTTACCGACACCGGTAGGACCGGCGAAGATGAACGACCCGCCGGGACGACGCGGATCCTTCAGGCCGGCGCGGGTTCGCCTGATCGCCTGGGCGATCGCCTTGATCGCCTCGTCCATGCCGACAACCCTCTTGTGAAGCTCGGCCTCCATGTTGAGCAGGCGCGAGGACTCCTCCTCGGTCAGCTTGAACACGGGGATGCCGGTCGAAGCGGCCAGAACCTCGGCGATGAGCTCCTCGTCGACCTCGGCCACGACATCCATGTCGCCGGACTTCCACTGCTTCTCGCGCTCGGCCTTCTGACCCAGCAGCGTCTTCTCGTCGTCACGCAGGGATGCGGCCTTCTCGAAGTCCTGAGCGTCGATCGCCGACTCCTTCTCGCGGCGGACGTGCGCAATGCGCTCGTCGAACTCGCGAAGGTCCGGCGGCGCGGTCATCCGGCGGATGCGCAGTCGCGCGCCCGCCTCGTCGATGAGGTCGAT
>DHJN01000218.1 GCA_002404345.1 Actinobacteria bacterium UBA4719
CGCCTCCACGCCTCCACGCCTCCGCGCCTCAGAGCCACCTGCACCTCCGCGCCCACCTGCGCCGTCTTGGGCCGGATCACTGGGACCTCGACCAGGGGGATTCTCAGCCCTCGAAACCCAGGTCGGCAGACAGTGCGCTGGCCGCGCGCACGACTGCTTGCTCGGCGGGGATGCCGGTAGGCGTTGACCGCTCGCCCGGTCGCTCAGTGAGCTGAATCGCGGCGAGCACGATTCCCCGGAAGTCACGGACTGCCGCGGCATAGCGCGCCGGCTCGCGGTCGGTCCCGGGGAAGCGCACGTACCCGCTGGCTCGCGCGTCGGCCAGGCTGGCAAGCAGGCGGTCGTGGTCGGGGGCGCCCGTGGGGACGAGGTCGCGGAGCGCTGCTTCCGACCAGTCCAGCGCGAGCACCGGTCCGCACGGGGTATCGGTGGGCGCGTCGGCCTGGGTGGTACTGCGGGGTGGCACCGAGATGAGCGTCAGTACCTTCCCCCCGATGAGCACGCAGAGCCGGACATCTGCTCGCTGCGCGTCGGACAGGCGGTGGAGGTGTGCAGATCCGGCGCGAATCAGGTGGGTCTCGACACCGCGGGCAGCCAAGGTGTACAGGCCCCAACCCAGCCGGTAGCTGCGCGTTCGCGGGTCGCGTTCGACAAGTCCCTCGGCTTCGAGCGCACGTAACGCCCGCGAAACCTGGCTCTTCTCCCGCCCGAGTCGCTCTGCGATCCGCACCACGCCGAGACCGTTGCGGCGCAGGCACTCCTCGCTGGCCAGTTCCCTGAGCACGTCCATGTCCCTGCGCAGTCCAGCTGAGTGAGGCGCGGGCGACGGATGGGGTGAGGGCGAGATCACTGGCGTTCCGATCGTCGTATCGGCGAGCCTCGATCGGCTCGCCTGACAACCATGGTGCCGCAGCCTCTCGAACCGACCCACGGCAGCGGGACCCCAGGCCTGCGATCACGTGCTGTTAAACTGTTGCAACCAGTGCATCAATCACGGTACACATGGCCACGATGAATCGCGATGGCGATCCCGTGGCTGCTGGCCGGGTCTCACTGGCACTCATCTTACAGGCGGTGCCTTGACGAGTTACCCACGGGTCGGCTTCATCTGGCATTCACGATCACACCATGCACGACCACACACACTGACGCGACGGAGTAGATCACTGAGCCTGGGCGAGTACCTTTCAGAGAACTGGGTCGACGTCCTGAATGACGCGATTCAGCACGTCGACATCACCGCTGCCGCAATGGCGATCGCAGTGCTCATCGGCGTCGGCCTGGGCATGCTGACCTATCGACATCCGTTCCCCTCGAGCCTGGCAACCACGACAACCTCGGCATTCCTGACGATTCCGTCCATAGCCCTCCTGGGCATCTTGATCGGCCCCCTCGGCCTGGGCACGGCCAACGTCCTGCTCGCTCTCGTCCTGTACGCGCTGCTCCCGATCACCCGCAACACGATCGTGGGGCTTGCTGGTGTCGACAGCTCGATCGTGGACGCAGGGCGCGGTATGGGCATGAGCCGTACCCGGCTGTTGTGGCGGGTGCGTGTCCCGCTGGCTTGGCCGGTGATCCTCTCCGGCATCCGCGTCTCCACCCAGATGATCATCGGCATCGCTGCGATCGGCGCCTATGTCTCGGGGCCCGGACTGGGCAACCAGATCTTCCACGGCTTGGCGCGCTTCGGCGCGGTGAACTCGCTGAACCAGGTGCTGATCGGGACCGGAGCGATCGTGATCATCGCGCTGCTGTTCGACCTGGCCTACCTGGCGATCGACCGAATGACGACCTCAAGGGGGATCCGTGCCTGACACCGCATCTGACTCAACGACTTCACAGACCCCGCCCGCCATGACGGCAAACACCGGCGGCGCCACCATCCAGCTCCTGGGCGTCACCAAGAACTATCCGGGTCAGGCAGCGCCAGCGGTCGACCACATCACGATGGAGATCGCGGCCGGCGAGATCGTGGTGCTCGTCGGGCCGTCCGGCTGCGGCAAGACGACGACGATGAAGATGATCAACCGACTGATCGAGCCGACGTCCGGGCAGATCCTGATCGGGGGCACCGACGTCCTCAAGCTCGATGCCGACGAGCACCGCCGCAACGTCGGGTACGTGATCCAGCAGATCGGCCTGTTCCCGCACATGCGCATCGCCGAGAACATCAGTCTCGTGCCACGCATGCTGGGCTGGAGCCGGCGCAAGACCGCGGAGCGGGTCGAGGAGCTGCTTGATGTCGTCGGACTGCCGCCCGGCGAGTATGCGCGGCGCTACCCGCGCGAGCTCTCCGGCGGCCAGCAGCAGCGGGTCGGCGTCGCTCGTGCCCTGGCAGCCGACCCACCGGTGATGCTGATGGACGAGCCGTTCGGGGCAACCGACCCGATCACCCGGGATCGCCTGCAGAACGAGTTCTTGAGACTGCAGCGCGAGCTGCGCAAGACCATCGTGTTCGTCACCCACGACTTCGATGAAGCGCTGAAGATGGGGGACCGGATCGCCGTGCTCGGCCCGCAGTCCGTCATCGCCCAGTACGACACACCCGAGGCGATCCTGGCCGCGCCGGCCAACGACTACGTGAGCAGCTTCATCGGCTCGGGCGGGCAGCTCAAGCGGCTGGGCCTGATGCTGTTGCGGGACGCCGACCTGCGCCCCGTTCCTGCGCGCAAGGATCTCCCGGTGATCACCATCGAGGCCACCTTGCATGACGCGCTCGACGTGATGCTGGAGAACGGACGCGATGCGGTCCTGGTGGCCGAGGGTGGGTCCGGTGCCGGTGAGGTCCTGGGTTCGATTCGCATGGACGACCTGATGGCCGCTATCGCAGACGGACCCCCTCACGATCCGACGGCGGAGCTCGACGCGTCCGCGGGCTCCTGATGGCATCCGCACTGGTCGCGCCGGATGACCCGCGGGTCGACGTCCATCAGGGCACGACTCGCGGCAGCGGTCTGTGGCGGCGACTGTTGGGCATGTCTCTGCGTCCGATCCTGCTCGGTGCAGTCCTGCTGCTGCTCTACCTGTGGGTGCAGACCCAGACGCTCGACTCGATCGAGAGGCGCTCGCTCAATCCGGCGAAGATCAGGCTCGAGCTCTGGGAGCACGTGCAGCTCTCGCTCGTCGCCACGGCCCTCACGATCGCGATCGCGGTACCCCTCGGAGTCCTGCTGACCCGGCCCTTCGCTCGATGGATCAAGCCGATTGGCCTGGGGCTGGGCAACTTCGGCCAGGCCATCCCGTCGATCGGGCTGATCGTCCTGCTCGCACTGTGGCTCGGCATCGGCTTCTGGACGGCCGTGATCGGACTCGTTGCGTATGCGACCCTGCCGATCCTGCGCAACACGATCGTCGGCCTGGACGGCGTCGACCCTGCGCTGAAGGAAGCCGCGCGAGGCATGGGCATGTCCCGCCTGGCTGTCCTCGGCCGGGTGGAGCTGCCGCTGGCGGTGCCGGTGATCCTGGCCGGCGTCCGTACCGCGCTGGTGCTCACGGTGGCGACCGCCACCCTGGCCACCTTCATCGATGCCGGCGGTCTCGGTGCCGGCTTGGTCGCCGGCATCAAGCTGAACCGTCCGAGCCTGAGCCTGACGTTCGGAGTCCTCGCTGCAGTGCTCGCGCTCTTCGCCGACTGGGTCGGCGGCATCGCCGAGGACGTGCTGCGGCCTCGCGGCATCTGACTGGCGTGGCGACCACCTCGTGCTCGGCCGGTTCTGGCTATGTTGCATCAAGAACGTTCTGGATTGATCCCGAAGAATCACTGAAATGAGAAGCCATGCGTATGAATCTTCATCGACTCGCCCCACTGACCGCCATCATGGCAGTGGCCAGCGTTGCGGTGTCCGGCTGCACGGTCAGCAAGAACAGCGCGGGCGACAGCGTGAAGAGCGGGTCGATCCAGAAGGTCGACGCACTCAAGGGTGCCAAGCTCAAGGTCGGCTCGAAGGAGTTCGATGAGCAGCTCCTGGTCGGGCAGATCGCCATGGTGGCACTACAGGCCGCGGGCGCAGCACCTGTCGACAAGACGAATATCCAGGGGTCGAACAACACCCGGCTGGCACTGACCGGCGGGGCGATCGATCTGTACTGGGAGTACACCGGCACGGCCTGGATCAGCTATCTGAAGAAGACCAAGCCGATCGACGACTCGCAAAAGCAGTTCGACGCCGTCGTCACGGCCGACGCCGCGAATAAGGTCACCTGGTTCGATCGGGCCCCGGCCGACAACACCTACGCACTGGCCCAGACGAAGGCCACGCTGGACAAGTATGGTGTCAAGACGCTGTCCGACTATGCGTCGCTCGCGAAGAAGAACCCGGCCGCTGCCTCGATGTGCGTCGAGAGCGAGTTCCAGAGCCGGGATGACGGTTTCCCGGGGGTGGAGAAGGCCTACGGCTTCAACCTCCCCAGCAAGTCCGAGCACCTGCTGGACACCGCAGTGGTCTACACGGAGCTGAACAAGGGCGGCACGTGCAACTTTGGCGAGGTGTTCACGACCGACGGCCGGGTGGCGTCGCTGAAGCTCAACGTGATCCAGGACGACAAGAAGTTCTTCCCGATCTACAACCCGGCGATCTCCGTGAGAAGCGACGTTGCCAAGAAGTACCCGGCGCTGGAGGGGCTGTTCAAGCCGATCGCCGACAAGCTCACCACATCCACGCTCCTGGCTCTGAACAAGGAGGTCAGCGTGGACGGCAAGAAGCCCCGCGCAGTGGCCGAGGAGTGGATGCGGTCCGAGGGATTCATCAAGTAACCACGGTTTCGCCTCGAGCGGATGCCGGTTCCTGGCGCTGAGCGTCACAGGGCGGGGTGACCCTTTGGGGTTGCCCCGCCCTGGCCGCCTTCGGGCCTTGTCGCGGCCTTCGGGCACTTGTTCAACTGCCTCCTTGTCCTGATAATGCGTCCATGTCTGATGACGAGAGCGTCGAGTCGCTTCCCCCCGGTGGCTTCATTGACCGACGCACCGCCATCGTCTCTCTGGCTGCGGTGCTTGCCGCGGCTGGCTGCGAGGGCAACTCGACGCAGGGCGCGCCCAGATCCGCCGCCACCTCCCGGCCCGGGACGACTGTCCCGGGCCCGCCCGCCACCTCGTCCTCGACAACACATGGCGCTCAGACGCACACCGCCCAGACTCCTACTGCCCAGCCCCCGGGCCCGAGTTCCGAACCGGCCATCGCGCGGAGCGCAGGCCCGGACATCGTCAACGGCTTGCGGAACCGACAGGAGGTGGCCCTGACCTTTCACGGTGCCGGCGAACGGTCACTGACCGAACAGATCCTGCGCGACTGCGCGAACTACGACGCACGCATCACTGTCTTCGCCGTCGGGAAATGGCTGCACGCCATGCCGTCACTCGGTCCGCAGATCCTGGCGGCCGGCCACGAGCTCGGTAACCACACGTGGAGCCACCAACAGATGCCTTCCCTGTCGGCGCAGGCCGCCCGAGATGAGATCCGGCGCGGTGCGGACGCGCTGCGCAATGCCACCGGCTCGGTCGGATGGTGGTTCCGACCCTCCGGTACGCCGCACAGCACGGCCACGATTCGTGCGGCGGCCATCGGCACGGGATACCAGCGGTGCGTCTCCTATGACGTCGACCCGCAGGACTACCGCGACCCGGGCGCGGCGAAGGTTGTGTCGCGGACCCTCGCGCAGGTGCAGCCAGGGTCGATCGTGAGCCTGCATCTCGGTCACGTCGGCACCGTCGAGGCATTGCCGCAGATCCTGGCTGGCCTTGCAGCCAAGAAACTCCTACCTGTGACACTCTCGTGGTTGCTGCGGGACTGACGTCTCGCCTGCAAAGATCTATCCGAACCCGATCGGCCTCCGGACAGTTGGTGAGACGTGCTCGTGGTGTTGTCCCGAACGGTATTGTCCCGAGCGCCTCGGCTGATCGCCGCCGCGGTAGCCGTCCTTCTGTTGAGCTCCTGCGCCGGCCAGGCCTCGGGGGACTCGTCGAGATCGACGCTGACCAGACCATCGCGAGCAAGCTCCGCCACCTCATCCGGACCGTCGTCTGCCGCACCTCACACATCTCCCGCATCTCCTGCATCTCCTGCATCTCCGACATCGGCGGGCACGGTCAGGACATCGGTGGGCACAGTCAACGTCTATGCCGGCGCGGGCCCAGGGAAGCTGTCCGCGACTGCGAGGCGAGCCAAGAGCCTGATCTATGTCCCGAACACCACGGCCGACACCGTGCAGGTGATCGACCCCAGGACGTTCACGGTGATAGGCACCTTTCCCACCGGCCGCGAACCTCAACACGTGGTGCCGAGCTGGGACCTGAAGACGCTGTGGGTCAACGACGACCTCGGCAACGACATGGTGCCGATCAGCCCCATCACCGGCAAGCCCGGCAAACGGGTCCACGTCGAGGACCCCTACAACCTGTACTTCACGCCCGACGGTGCTCGCGCCCTCGTGATGGCCGAGCGGATGCGTCGCATCGACGTGCGCAACCCGCAGACGATGGCTCTCGAGCGGTCGCTGCCGGTGCCCTGTCACGGTGTCAACCATGCCGACTACTCCGCCGACCTGTCCTTCTTCGTGGCGAGCTGCGAGTTCAGCGGCAAGCTTCTGGTCATCGACCGCGAAGCCACCAAGGTGATCAAGGTGATCAACCTCAATGCCACCAGGACTCCCGGTGCCACCAGCGCCGGTGAGGCCATGCGCATGGGTGGGCCCAGGAGCAACCTGATGCCCGGCGCCTCAGCGATGCCACAGGACGTGCGACTCACCCCCGACGGCACCCGGTTCCTGGTGGCCGACATGTTGCGCAACGGGATCTGGGTCATCAAGGCCAGTACCCAACGCGTCGAGCGCTTCATTCCCACCGGCAAGGGTGCGCACGGCATCTACCCAGACCGCTTGGGCAGGCGGATGTTCGTTACCAACCGCGATGGGGGCTCCGTCTCGGTTCTGGACGCCTCGTCGCTGGCCATTACTACGACGTGGAAGATCCCCGGCGGAGGGTCGCCCGACATGGGCGGGGTCACCGCGGACGGCTCGCAGCTATGGCTTTCGGGTCGCTATCACGGCGAGGTCTATGTCTTCGACACCACGACCGGCTCGCTGGTCAGGCGAATCAAGGTCAACCCAGGTCCGCACGGTCTGTCGGTCTGGCCGCAGCCGGGCTCGTTCTCTCTAGGGCACACGGGCAACGTCCGATAGGAACCTACTCCGGCGTCGGTTGCCCGCCGCGCACCCGAGTCGACCCTCAAACCTAGGGACCGTGTCAGCAAGTTCCCTGCAAACCTAGGGACTTTGCTGTCAGTGTGATCGCGCCTCAGTCGGCTGCGATGGCCAGAGCGGGGTTGGGCCGCGGGATGAGGGTGACCTTGTCTCCGGGGTTGAATGTGGCCACTGCGTCATTGTCGATCTGCGCCACGACAGTCTCGCCGGACTCAGTCACGGCGCGCAGCCGCCCGGTCGAGCCCAGGAAGCTCGCCGTGACGACCGTGGCTCGCCCGGCCGGATCAGCTGTGACCGCAATGGACTCGGGACGGATCAGCACGATCACCGTGCCGCTCTGCGCCGAACCGGGCAACAGCGGCACCGAGGTCCCCAGCACCTTGGCGTGGGCGCCCACGATGGTCGCTGGCAGACGGTTCGTGAGGCCGACGAAGTCGGCCACGAACGCAGTCGCGGGCCTGGAGTAGAGATCCTGGGGTGGTGCCAGCTGCTCGAGGTTGCCCGCCCGCATGACGCCGACCCGGTCGGCGACAGCAAGGGCCTCTTCCTGGTCGTGCGTGACGAACAACGTGGTGGTGCCGACCTCGAGCTGGATCCGGCGGATCTCATCTCGCAGCTGCACCCGCACCTTCGCGTCCAGAGCAGAGAGCGGCTCGTCCAGCAGCAGCACCTGCGGTTCGATCGCCAGGGCTCGTGCCAGGGCGACTCGCTGCTGTTGACCTCCTGACAGCTCGTGCGCGTAACGGTCGGCCTGTTCCGAGAGCCCGACGAGATCAAGCATCTCGCCCGCTCGCGCGCGGCGGCGCGGGGCCGGAATACGGCGGAGGCGGAGCCCGAACTCGACGTTCTGGCGGGCGGTCATGTGGGGGAAGAGGCTGTAGGCCTGGAACACCATCCCCATGTCACGTGCGCTCGTCGGTACGGCGGTAATGTCCTTGCCCTCGACCTCGACCCGACCGGAGTCGGCATCCTCGAGCCCGGCCAACACGCGAAGGGCCGTGGTCTTGCCGCAGCCGGAGGGGCCGAGCAGCGCGACGAACTCGCCGGGTGCGATCTCCAGCGTGAGCCCGTCCAGGGCCCGAACGGGGCCATAGGCGCGACGCAGGTCTGAGAGGGCTACGGCTACACCCAGGCCACTGCCCGTGCCCGCGTTGTGGCTGGTTGGTGTGCGAAGGGGCGGCATCAGTTCTCCTCGGGGCGATGCGACCGGCGACCGGTGCCGACGAAGGACATGGCAAAGAGCACGGTGAAGGCAAGGACCATTGCCGCCAGGGCGGCGGCGATGGCGAGGGAGGCGTCGCGCTTCCCGAGCTGGTTGATGGCCACCTGCAGGTTGTCGCGGCTGAACAGCGAGGCAATGGTGAACTCGCCGAGAACGAGGGCCACGGACAGAAAGGCCGCCGAGAGCACGGCGGTCCGCACGTTGGGCAGGATGATGCGCCACATCACCGTCGGCCACCCTGCGCCGAGCGAACGGGCTGCCTCCGCAAGGGTCTTCACGTCGATCGAGGTCAGGCCGGCGTCCAGGGCACGGTAGGCATAGGGCAGGACGAGCACGACGTAGGCGAAGGCCAGCCACAGCGAGGACTCGCCAAGGAAGTACGACACCCACGCGTAGACGGGCGCGAGACCGACGACCAGGACGATCGCCGGGATGGTCAGCGGTAGGAGGCAGACGAACTCCACCGTGCGGCGCAGCCCCGGCAGCCGGAGCCTGACCCACGTCATCGTCGGGACCAGCATGACGAGCATGATCGCCACGGTCAGCACGACCAGACCGGCAGATGACAGCAGGCCAGTCTTCAGCTCGGGGTAGTCCGCGTCGATGACCCGGACATTGAACAACGTGGCCCAGGTGTGCAGACTCCGGCCACCGCCGGGGGCGCGGGTGGTGAACTCGACCATGCCTATCAGCGGGAGGGCGAAGAACACACCGATCAGCCCCAGGACGACCCGCCGGAAGATCGACTGCTTGCGCCGGTGAGCGGCCTGCAGGTTCATCGGCCCAACCATCTCGAGGTGCGCCGGTCAAGGAGGACGTAGCTGGTCATGACCACCGCGACGACGACGACCATGCCGAGTGCCATGGCCTTGCCGATGTTCTCCTGACCGAGGAGCACCTCGGAGCTGAGGGTGCCGCCGATCTGCAGGGGGATGATGGGGGAGCCCTGCGAGATCAGCGCTGCAGCCGTCGCATAGGCGCTGAAGGCATTGGTGAACAGCAGCAACATGGCCCCGATGAAGGAGGGCGCCAGGATCGGCCCGGCGACGTGCTGCCAGTAGTCCCAGGTGCTGCCGCCGAGGGTTTCCGCCGCCTCGCGCCACTGTGGCCTCAGCCCTTCGACCGCGGGCAGGAAGACGATGAGCATCAAGGGGATCTGGAAGTACGTGTAGACGAGCATCAGCCCCTTGTACGGATCGAAGAGCCAGGTGCTTCCGGCCAGGTCGATGCCGAAGTTCTGCAGCCAGAGGGTCACGAATCCCTGGAACCCCACGGTGGCGACGAACGCGAACGCCAGCGTCACGCCGCCGAACTGGGCAAGGACGCCGCACAGTGAGGTGACCAGGCGCCGAAGGGTGCCGCCCTCGCGAGCGGTCGACACGGCGTACGCCAACACCGCGCCCAGGACGGCGCCGACGACGGCGGTGACTGCCGACAGCACGATCGAGTGGATGAAGGCCGACGTGATCTGCGGTTGAGCCAGCGCCGACAGGTTGCCCAGGGTCGGACGGCTGCTGCCATCCAGAAATGCTCCGACCACGACGATGAGGGTGGGTGTCACCAGGAAGATCGTCGTGTAGGCGAAGAAGGGCAGTACGCCGATCAGGGCGCCCACCGGCTTGCGGCCGGTGGGCGCCCTTGTGCTCAGGTGCTCAGCCAACTGCCTTGGCCCAGTTGGCCGTCAGGTATGCCGCGGCTTTCGCGGTCTGCGCGGGGGTCAGGAACAGCGGCGTGCCTACGGTCTTGGGCAGTGCCGCGTGGGCGGCCTTGTCGATCGTTCCCGCCTTGACCATGGCCGCTTCGCGAACCGGTCGAGCGCCGCCCTTGAGCCACAGGTTCTGGCCCGCGTCGGAGTAGAGGTACTCCTCCCACAGACGGGCCGCGGCTGGGTGAGGAGCGTCCTTGCTGATGGCCTGCACGTAGTATCCGCCGACAACCGCGCCGGGCGGGACCACGATCTTCCAGTCCATCTTGCCCTTGAGCTTGACGCCCTGTGCGACGTTCAGGTAGTCCCAGTCGAACACGACCGGCGTTCCGCCCGACTCGATCGAGGCGGGGTCGGGGTCAACCGGCAGGAAGTTGCCGGCAACATTGAGAGACTTGAAGAAGGCGACACCCTTGCTGATGTCGTCGGCCGTTCCGCCCTGGCTCAGGGCCGCCATGACAACACCGTTGAACCCGGCGCCGGCTTTGGTCGGGTCACCGTTGAGCGCGACCTTGCCCTTGTAGGCCGGCTTCAGCAGGTCCGCGACCGTCTTCGGAGCCGGGACCTTGCCCGCGTCGTAACCGATGCTCATGTAGCCGCCGTAGTCGTTGACCCACAGGCCGTTCGCGTCCTTGAGCTTGACGGGGACGTCGTCGAACGTCGCCACCTTGTACGCGGCGTACCTGGCGGTGTTGGCCGAGGCCACGGTCTCGCTGAGGTCAAACACGTCAGGTGCCTTGGTCTGACCCTTGAGATTCTTGGCCGCCGTGATCTCGTCGGCGCTCGAGGCGTCGGGCTGCGCGCTGTTGACCTGGAGACCGTACTTGGCCTCGAAGCCCTTGATGACGCCGTCGTAGTTGGCCCAGTCCGGAGGAAGCGCAATGACATTGAGCGTCCCCTCCTTCTTGGCGGCATCGACCAGCGCTGTCATTCCGCCGAAGTCCTTGGCCGTCGTCGCCGTCGAAGCCTTGACGCCTCCCGTGGTGCCGCTGTCCGAGGTCTTGGCTGGTGGGGAGCAGGCGGCAATGCCAATCAGGGTGACTGCGGCAAGTGCCGCAACACCGGTTCGTCGGGTCATTCGTGTCTTCACGTCAATCCTCCGGGGGTGGTGTGGGGCTCACCCACGCAGGCTAGTCCTGAGATGTCCTGTCGCGGGGATTCTCACCATGTCGGGTGAACGGCAGGCTGCCGAGGGGCAAACGGTCGTCGCGGGCGGGTCAATCGCCTGGCGAACCCCAAGAGGTGTCTGCACTTGGCCCGCCGGATGGTTGGATAGGCCTCGTGAAAGAACGAAATACGTCAGTTGTCGTCCTGGGTGG
Organism: Actinobacteria bacterium UBA4719; assembly: GCA_002404345.1. GTDB lineage: Bacteria > Actinomycetota > Actinomycetes > Actinomycetales > Dermatophilaceae > UBA4719. The sequence goes on from DHJN01000218.1 coordinate 11,441, forward strand.
CGGCCCCGGTGGATATGAGGCGGCGCTGGTCGCTGCCCATCTCGGCGCGACCGTCACCGTTGTCGACCGCGACGGCCTGGGCGGCGCCGCGGTCCTCACCGACTGTGTTCCGAGCAAGACCCTGATCTCGACCTCGGACTCCCTGACCCGCATCGAGGTGGCGGGTGGGCTCGGCGTCCGCTTCGACGGGGCCGAGACCGGGCACGAGGCCGTGGCGGACCTGGGCGCCGTCAACGAGCGCATCCTCGCGCTGGCTGCCGCACAGAGCCACGACATCGAGGAGCGGCTGGAGACGGTCGGTGTACGCATCTGTCGTGGTATCGGGCGGCTGGTCTCACCATCGAGGGTGTCCATGCAGCTTGCCTCCGGAACCACCGAAGAGCTCGACGCGGACGTTGTCCTGGTCGCGACCGGGGCAACCCCGCGAGTCATGGAGTCAGCCTTTCCCGACGGGGAGAGGATCCTGACCTGGCAGCACATCTACGCGCTGACCGAGGTCCCGAAGCGGCTCATCGTCGTCGGTTCGGGTGTGACCGGTGCGGAGCTCGCCCACGCCTACCTCGGCCTGGGCAGCGAAGTAGTCCTGGTCTCGTCGCGTGACCGGGTGCTCCCCGGTGAGGACGCCGACGCAGCGACCGTGATCGAGAACGTCTTCCGGCGCCGCGGCATGCAGGTCATGAACCGCTCCCGTGCTGCTTCCGCCCGGCGGGTGGGCGATGGCGTGGTCGTCACGCTGGAGGATGGTCGTGAGGTCACCGGCTCGCATGTCCTGCTCGCAGTGGGTTCGATCCCTCAGACCGGGGACATGGGGCTGGTCGAGGCAGGCGTTGCGCTGACCGACTCCGGGCACATCCGTGTGGACCGGGTCTCGCGAACGTCCGTGAGAAGCGTGTATGCCGCCGGCGACTGCACCGGGGTCCTCCCACTTGCGTCCGTGGCCGCCACGCAGGGTCGTATCGCGATGTCTCACGCGTTGGGCGACACGGTTGCTCCCCTCAACCTGCGAGGCGTCAGCGCCAACATCTTCACCGACCCGGAGATCGCGACTGTCGGGTACTCCCAGAAGGACATCGACGAGGGGACCATCGACGCGCGAGCGGTCATGCTGCCACTCTCGACCAACCCCCGCGCCAAGATGCAGAACGCCACGGACGGGTTCGTCAAGCTCTTCGCAGCCACCGGTAGTCACACGATCGTCGGCGGCGTCGTGGTGGCTCCGCACGCGTCCGAGCTGATCTTCCCGGTCGCACTCGCGGTTCAGCACCGACTCACGGTGGATCAGATGGCGAGCACGATCACGGTCTATCCATCGCTGTCCGGCTCGATCGCCGAGGCGGCCCGGCGCCTGCACTCCCTGGACTAGGCCGAAGGGTTGGCAGCGCGCCCACCACCCGCCTTGTTGCGCCGAAACTACGATCTGGGGTCGTGAACTGCCCTCAACCGGTGGTCTCGGGGCAAGAAGTGGCCTGAGACAGGCGGCTCAGTCCTTGATCTCGGCGATCACGAGGCCGTTGGTCACCGTCAGGCCCACGGTTGCCGTCAAACCGGTGATGGTTCCGGCTTTGTGAGCGTTGATCGGTTGTTCCATCTTCATCGCTTCCAGGACGACCACAAGGTCGCCGACCTCGACGACCTGGCCTTCCTCGACCGCGATCTTGACGATCGTTCCCTGCATGGGTGCGGTCAGGGCGTCGCCCGAGGCCGCGGCGCCGGCCTTGCCGCCACCGGATCGCTTGGGCGCCTTCTTCTTCGTGGCGCCACCGCCACCACCGAGCTTCAGTCCACCCGGCAGGACCACTTCAAGGCGCTTGCCGCCGACCTCGACGACCACGCTCTGGCGTTCGTCGGCGGCCACCGGAGCATCGGCGACGACTCCGGCATACGGGGGGATGTCGTTGACGAACTCGGTCTCGATCCAGCGGGTGTGCACCGCGAACGGCGCAGCGGGGTCCTTGGGTGCGAAGGCCTCGTTGGCGACGACAGCCCGGTGAAACGGCAGCACGGTGGGCATGCCGTCGACGACGAACTCGCCCAAAGCGCGGCGTGAGCGGGCCAAGGCCTCCTGGCGGTCCTTGCCCGTGATGATCAGCTTGGCCAGCATCGAGTCGAACGCGCCGCCGATGATGTCGCCTGACTCCACGCCGGAGTCCAGCCGCACGCCGGGGCCCGACGGGGGGCGGAAGTCCGCGACGACGCCCGGTGCGGGCAGGAAGTTGCGGCCGGCGTCCTCGCCGTTGATCCGGAACTCGAACGAGTGGCCGGTCGGGGCGGGGTCGCCGTAGCCGAGCTCCTCACCGTTGGCGATGCGGAACTGCTCGCGGACCAGGTCGATGCCGGTGACCTCCTCGGTGACCGGGTGCTCCACCTGCAGACGGGTGTTGACCTCCAGGAAGGAGATGGTGCCGTCCTGGCCGACGAGGAACTCGCACGTTCCGGCACCCTGGTAGTGGGCCTCCTTCAGGATGGCCTTCGACGCGCGTACGAGCTCCGCGTTCTGTTCCTTGGACAGAAAGGGCGCGGGTGCCTCCTCCACCAGCTTCTGATGGCGGCGCTGGAGCGAGCAGTCGCGGGTTGAGACGACCACGACGTTGCCGTGCGTGTCGGCCAGGCACTGGGTCTCGACGTGGCGTGGCTTGTCCAGGTAGCGCTCGACGAAGCACTCGCCACGGCCGAAGGCGGAGATCGCCTCGCGGGTGGCTGAGTCGAACAGCTCGGGAATCTCCTCGATCGTGCGCGCGACCTTCATCCCGCGGCCGCCACCGCCGAAGACCGCCTTGATGGCGACGGGGAGACCGTGTTCCTTGGCGAAGGCCACGACCTCGTCGCTGCCTTCCACCGGGTTGGCGGTGCCGGGCACCAGGGGTGCGTTGGCCCGGGCCGCGATGTGGCGAGCCTTGACCTTGTCGCCCAGGGAGTCGATCGCCTGGGGGGAGGGCCCGATCCAGACCAGCCCGGCGTCGAGAACCGCCTGGGCGAACGAGGCGTTCTCGGCCAGGAAGCCATAGCCTGGGTGAATCGCGTCGGCGCCGGACTGTGCCGCGACGTCGAGCAGCTTCTTTTGCACCAGATACGAGTCACCAGGAGTCGCTCCGCCGAGCGCGTAGGCCTCGTCCGCCACCTTGACGTGCAACGCGTCGCGGTCCGGATCGGCATAGACAGCCACGGAACCAATTCCGCTGTCCTTGCATGCACGAGCGATTCGGACGGCGATCTCGCCCCGGTTTGCGATCAAGACCTTTCTGATGGGCGCCATGTCTCAGGAGCCTAGCGGTTGACGTGGGGGTCAGCGGACGTGACCTGTGCCACCCAGCCAGGCGCCTGCTGCCGTCAGCCAACGCCAGGGTCGGTTTCCATCCGCACGGTCGCCGACATCTGAGCAGTGGGGGCCAGGCGGCCCCCACTGCATACCTGGGTCAGGGGCGATCCCTGGTCAGGCGCGCAACATCCGGGACGGCCCCGACGTTCGTGCGTGCCTGAGCGAGGAGATCAGGCCCACTACGGCGATGGCCAGGAGAACCGCGATAGCCGCAACGGCGACGAACTTCCAAAGTGGCGTTTCGGTGGCGATGCTGCCGGATGAGGGTGGGGGGATGACGGCGCCGGTCCCGTCGGGCGGGTCGGGCAGCAGGGCGTAGGCGACCGTGCTTGTCACGATGCACCAGGTGGTGAAGCCAATGACGATGGCGATGAGGCGATGTAGGTAACGCATGTCGTACCTCCTCCGTTCGGGCCCGGCGTGACATGTGCTGGGCGTGGACTGCTGGACAACCCATCGGACGCGCTGGCGGTCGGAGAACTCTTGGCATCGGCTTGGAAGGGACGTGGCGGGTGACTCTGAGTCTTGGCATCGGCTTGGAAGGGACGTGGCGGGTGACTTTGAGGTGTCGGGTGAACCGCATTTGGGTGGCTCGCAACTGCCCTTCTCGACCTCCCCGGCTCGCCATCTCTTGCTGTAGCGTTGATGGATCTCGCGGAGGGGCGTGTTGGCCGTGACAATGGCACCAGACGCGGGTGGGGCAGGACTTCGGTTTGCGTTGCTTGGACCCCTTGAGGTAACGCGTTGCGGTGAGCGGCTCCGACTGGGTGGCCGTCAGCAACGCGCGGTCCTGGCCCTGCTGCTCGCCGAGTCCGGCACGGTCGTGTCGGTCGCGCGGATCGGGGATGCGCTGTGGGGGGAGGAGACGCCGAGCGGTTTCGTCACGACGGTGCAGACGTATGTGTCCCACCTCCGCAAGGTGCTGGAGCCGGACCGGGGTCATGGCGCACCTGGGAAGGTCTTGCTCACCGAGCCGGGCGGCTACCGCCTCGACACCGGTGGCTCGATCGTCGATGCCGAGCTGTTTGAGAGGAGGGTGTGGGCCGGCCGCGACGCCCTTGACCGTCATTCCTATGACGAGGCGTCGGCCGAGCTGGCACAGGCCCTGGGTCTCTGGCGCGGCGACGTGCTGGAGGACGTGGCAGATCTCGCGTTCGTGGAGCCGATCGCCGCTCGGCTGGAGGAGGTGCGCAAGATCGCGCAGGGGCTGAGTATCGAGGCGGAACTGGCTCTGGGCAGGCACGCTGCCGTTCTTCCTGAGATCGACCGCCTGGTTGCAGAGCTTCCCCTGCAGGAGCAGTTGCACGAGCAACGCATGAGGGCGCTGTACCGACTTGGTCGACAGTCCGACGCACTGGCTGCCTACCGCGAGGTCCGGAGAAGGCTGCACGACGAGCTTGGGATCGAGCCCGGCCCGCACATCCAGAAGGTGCATCAGGCCATCCTGGCTCAGGACCCCGCGCTCGACTGGCACCCTCAGGCAGCGATGGAGCCACCTGCGCAGGTTCCCGGTACCGGGCTTGAGGCAATGAGACCCCCACCGCCGACGAGCCCCGCGGGTTCACTTCTGCCGCCTGTGGGCACACGACGAGGTCGGTTTGCCGGACATTGGTTTCAGGTCGCGTCTTCTGCGACGGCGGTCCTGCTGGCTGCCGGTCTGCTCACGCTTCTCGTAGCTCAATGGACCTACCCGCGTTCGCCGTCGTTCCCGGCAAACAGTGTTGGCTCTGTCAACGACGACGGCAGTCTGGGTGGGTCGGTGAGAGTTGGTCTCAGTCCGGATGGCGTGACCTATGGTGCTGGTTCGCTTTGGGCGGCCAATCGCACTGACGGCACGGTGTCGCGGATCGATCTCGATACCCGTGCGGTTGTTCAGACCATCACTGTGGGGGCCTTGCCGACCGCGCTCACCGTGGCTGCCAACGATGTCTGGGTGGTCAACTTCGGCGACGGCACGGTCTCCCGGATCAACACCGTGACCAACACCGTCGTCGACAGCATCGTGGTCGGCAACCAACCTGTTGCCATCGCCAGCGGGCCGAGTGGTGTGTGGGTTGCGAACAGCGGTGATGACACCATCCAGCGGATCGACCCGGTCACTGGCCGGGCAGACAGGGGGGTCGAGGTCGGTGACGGCCCGGACGGGATTGCCGTGGATGCCACGGCGCTGTGGGTCTGCAACGGTACTGACGGCACGGTCTCGGAGATCGACCCGGTGAGCCTTCAGCAAGGCAAGTCGGTCCTGGTAGGGGGCGGACCACGAGGAATTGCGCTCACGCCTGACGAGGTCTGGGTTGCCAGCCAGCTGTCACAGAGCGTGACCCGTATCAACCGGGCCACCGGCGCAGTCCGGACGATCCCCGTGGGTGACGGACCCAACTCGGTGCAGGTCGCGGGCCAGGCCGTCTGGGTCAGCAATGAGTACGACGGCACGATCGCGCGGATCGATCCGTCGTCCAATGAGGTGCGCAAGTGGTTCATCGGGGCGTCTCCCCGGGGTCTGACTGCGGCAGGCGGCAGCATCTGGGCTGCGTCAGGGGCGTTCGCGGACGCCGAGCACAATGGCGGAACGCTCAGGGTCGCGGGGGACACTCTCCCTGGAGGGCAAGGGGTGATCGATCCCGCCGCGGCGAGCGACCGCAGGACCATCTCTGCAGAGCGTTTCGTCTATGACGGGCTGGTGGCTCTCGGGATGTCCGGTGGCGCGGCCGGCCAGTCGCTTGTCCCGGACCTGGCGGTGGCACTTCCTGGCCCGAGCAACGGCAACCGGACCTATGCGTTCACTCTCCGAGCTGGCGTCCGATACTCGACCGGTCGAGAGGTTCGCGCCGCGGACTTCCGCACCGGCGTGCTCAAGGCCCTGACGGTGAGCGGGAGCCGGGGGTCCTTCGCAGGCATCGTGGGTGGCCGGAACTGTATTGACCATCCTGCTTCCTGCGACCTGTCGACCGGGGTCATCACGGACGACGCGGCTCGCCGCGTGACGTTCAACCTCGAGGCCCCAGACCCGCTGTTCCTCTACAAACTGACCCATTTCGTCTATCCGGTTCCGCCCGGCACCCCTGCGATCGAGTCCCGGGTTCCGGTTCCGGGCACCGGGCCGTACACGATCGCCGCTTACCCGTCGAAGAATCACTTCACCCTCAAGCGCAACCCACACTTCAGTCAATGGTCGTTCGCCGCTCAGCCTGCGGGCTACCCGGATGTTATCGACTTTCGCAAGCTCCCTGATGGCAAGGTGGCAGCTGGGCGGGTTGTTGCGGGCCGGGCCGATGTCGCTGGCCTGTCTCCCAGTTCGGCTGCGTTGCGCGCGGACTTGGCACGCCGGTACCCCGCGCAGTTCAAGAACCAGCCGCTGGCCCACACGGCCTTGGAGTACCTCAACACCAGGACGGCTCCCTTTGACGACGTCCGCGTACGGAAGGCGCTCAACTACGCGGTGGATCGGACCCGGCTGGTCGCCGTCATGGGCGCGTCCGCCACATTCAGCCCGACCTGCCAGGTCCTGCCACCGAACTTCCCCAGCTACCGGTGGTACTGCCCATACACGACAGGGTTGCGCGATGGCCGATACCACGGACCTGACCTGCGTAAGGCACAGGAGCTCGTCAGGAGTTCCGGCACTCATGGCATGGCGATCACCGTTCGGGGCATGGCGCGGGACCACGAGCTCAACGTGTACCTGGCCACGGTTCTCAGACGGCTCGGCTATCCGGTGACGCTTCGTGAGCTGCCGGACTCGACGCGCTATGACTCCTTCGAGGCTCTCAGGCAGGCGCAGATGACGTCCGGGCCGGGGTGGATCGCCCACTATCCCGTGGGTGCCAACTTCTTCGACTCCGTTTTCGGGTGCACGACCGCGGTGGGTGGAACAGGTTGGTACTGCAACCCGGAGGTGGAGCGTACGGGCGCGCAAGCTCATGCGGCACAGCTCTCCGATCCCGGGAAGGCTGGCCGCCTGTGGACGGACGTGGACCGCCTGATCACCAACGACGCGCCGGTCGTCGCCCTGGGGAACGACTCATGGTCCACGCTGGTCTCAGCGAGGGTCGGGAACTACCAGAGCAATGGCTGGGTCGGCCCGCTGCTGAGCCAGATGTGGATCAAGTAGGTGATTGCGGTTCCCGGCGCAGCTGCCTCAGATCGGTTTTGCAGCGACGCTCGAACTCGTCGAGCTCCTTGAGCGCGTCCTCGATGTCGCGGCGGCGTCGCTCGAGGTCCCCGCGCCGGTCGTTGATCTGGTCCAGAACGTAGCTGAGCTGACTCGCCTGGCCCCGCGGCTCGTCATACAGGTTGATGATCGTGCGGATCTCCTCGAGCGGGAAACCGAGCCGCTTGCCCCGCAGGATCAGGTTGAGCCGGGTGCGGTCGCGACGATGGTAGATGCGCACGGTTCCGCGACGCTCGGGGGTGATGAGGTCGAGCTCCTCGTAGTGGCGGACGGTGCGATGGGTGATGGCGAACTCGTCGGCAATCTGCGCGATCGTCCAGGTTCTCGAGTCGCTGGCTGTACTCGGGCCGTTCGTCGCCGGCGCTCTTGTCATGTCCGTCAGAATGCTTTACGTTGACGTTAACGTCAAGTAATACATCGACGTCAAGCACTGCATCAACGGCGTGTTCCGAGCGATCCTCGGCGCCAACGAAGGGCCCAACCACCCATGTTCGAGCTCAGCAAGGACCACGAAGACTTCCGCGCCGTCGTGCGCGAGTTCGCCGGCGCGGAGGTCGCTCCGCACATCGCCGGATGGGACCGTGAGCATCACTTCCCGGTCGACCTGGTCCCCAAGATGGGTGACCTCGGGTTGTTCGGCCTGGTGGTGCCGGAGGAGTTCGGCGGCGGTGACCCCGGAGAAGGGGCGTTCACGTTCCTGTGTGTGGCAATCGAGGAGCTTGGCCGCGTCGACCAGTCCATCGGCATCACGCTGTCGGCCGGTGTCGGACTCGGCATCAACCCGATCCTCACCTACGGCACCCAGGAGCAGAAGGAGCGTTGGCTGCCTGATCTCGTGGCCGGTCGTGCGCTTGCGGCCTTCGGCCTGACCGAGACCGAGGCCGGCTCTGACGCCGGCGCCACTCGCACCAGGGCGCGCCTCGACGGCGACGAATGGGTCGTCAACGGCTCCAAGTCCTTCATCACCAACAGCGGAACGGACATCACCTCCGTCGTGACGGTCACCGCCCGCACCGGGGAGAATCCCGACGGTTCCCCCGAGATCAGCACGATCATGATTCCTGCCGGTACGCCGGGATTCACGGTCGAGCCGCCATACGAGAAGCTGGGCTGGCACGCCTCCGACACCCACGGCCTGTCGTTCGACGACTGCCGCGTCCCGGCGGAGAACCTGCTCGGCGAGCAGGGCGCCGGCTTCAAGCAGTTCCTCAAGACTCTTGATGACGGCCGCATCGCGATCAGTGCGCTGGCCGTCGGACTGGCCCAGGCCTGCCTCGAGGCTTCGACCGACTACGCCAAGACGCGTATGGCGTTCGGCCGACCCATCGGGGTCAACCAGGGAGTCTCGTTCCAGATCGCGGATCTGGCCGTGATGGTCGAGGCGGCCCGCACGTTGACCTACAAGGCTGCCTGGCTCAAGGACGAGCTCCACGGCGGGCGTCGCTCGGTCAAGGAGGTCAAGCAGGCGGCCGCGGTCGCCAAGCTCTACTCCACCGAGGCCGCGGTCTCGGCGACACGCATTGCCACCCAGATCTTCGGTGGCAACGGCTTCATGGAGGAGTTCCCGGTCGCCCGCTTCTACCGGGATGCCAAGATCCTGGAGATCGGCGAGGGTACGAGTGAGGTCCAGCGCATGGTCATCGCCCGGGGCCTCGGTCTGCCCAGAGCCTGACCCACCCGATGGCCCACAGTCACACGAGCAGATGCCCACGAACAGATGCCCACGAACAGATGCCAGGAGATGTCGGTATGACGGACGTTCGATCCCAGCCGCAGGCACCCTTCGCTGGTCCCACCGAGAACGGCGACCCGCGGGTCGCTGACGTGCGCAAGCGGCTGAATGCGGCTCATGCCGCTTCGGCGACGCCACCGCAGAAGGCTGCGGCCAAGCTGGAGTTGCAGCACAAGCTGTACGTGCGGGAGCGCATCTCACTGCTGTTTGATGAGGGCTCGTTCGTCGAGGACGGGCGTTATGCCAACTCGATGTCGGCGGGGTTGCCCGCGGACGGCGTCGTCACCGGCCGGGGGACGGTGGACGGCCGGCCGGCCATCGTCGTGGCCAACGACCCGACGGTCAAGGCCGGGTCGTGGGGCGCCCGCACGGTCGAGAAGATCATTCGCGCCACCGAGATGGCGCTGCGTGAAGAGCTCCCCGTCTTCTGGTTCATCGACTCCGCCGGCGCGCGCATCACCGACCAGGTCGACCTCTTCCCGGGCCGTCGCGGAGCGGGACGGATCTTCCACAACCAGGTCGCGCTCTCGGGGAAGGTCCCGCAGATCTGCTGCCTCTTCGGTCCCTCGGCCGCCGGCGGTGCCTACATCCCGGCCTTCACTGACATCGTGATCATGGTCGACGGCAACGCTTCCATGTACCTCGGCAGCCCCCGGATGGCCGAGATGGTGGTCGGTGAGAAGGTCTCGCTCGAGGACATGGGGGGCGCGCGGATGCACTGCACCGTCTCGGGCTGTGGTGACCTGCTTGCGTCCGACGACGGCGACGCAATCGACCTGGCCAAGCTTTACTTCTCCTACGTGCCCTCGAACTGGCGGGGCGAGGCGCCGTCCTACGTGCCCGAGGAGCCGTCCCGCCCGCTGACGCGTTCGACGGTTCCGGAGGTCGAGAGCCAGCCTTTCGACATCCACGAGGTCATCGACGGGCTGGTGGACGACGACTCCTTCTTCGAGCTCAAGCCGCTGTATGCCGCGGAGCTCGTCACCGGGTTCGGCCGGATGGCAGGGGCGACGGTGGGCGTGGTCGCCAACAACTCTGCGGTCAAGGGGGGTGTGCTCTTCGTCGACAGCGCGGACAAGGCGGCGCGGTTCATCTGGCTGTGCGACGCCTTCTCGATCCCGCTGATCTACCTGGCTGACGTCCCTGGCTTCATGATCGGTTCGGAGGTCGAGAGGGCGGGCATCATCCGGCACGGCGCCAAGATGATCACGGCGGTGTCGGAGGCGACGGTTCCGCAGTTCTCGGTCATCGTGCGCAAGGCCTACGGGGCCGGCCTCTACGCGATGGCGGGTCCGGGCTTCGGTCCGGACGCCACCCTGGCGCTACCGACCGCACGGATCGCGGTGATGGGGCCGGAGGCGGCAGTCAATGCCGTCTATGCCAACAAGATCGCCGAGATCGAGGACCTTGCCGAGCGAGAACAGTTCGTGAAGGACAAACGTCGCGACTATGAGCAGGACGTTGACCTTGAGCGTCTTGCCGCCGATCTCGTGCTGGACGCCATCATTGAGGCCGACGAGCTGCGGGCCGAGCTGGTCTCCCGGCTGACCTACGCCGCCCGTCGAGACCGCACGTTCAGCCATCGCCGCCGGGGCGTGCCGCCGGTCTGAGCTCGATGTGGTCGGTGACGTCGAAAGCCGTTGGGGCACTTCGGTTTTCGATGTCACCGACCACATGGGCGGAATGACGTTGGGGAAAGAGACCAGCGGTCGAGCGTGACCGGAAATCGGTGCTAGAGTCGTCCACGGCCCAGCAAGCCAAGCCCCGCACAATCACCTCCGATCCACGGATCGGGACGGATTTGACGGGCGAAGCGGGTCAGAGTAAGTTTGCACGGTTGCCCCGATGCGACGCCGGAA
>DHJN01000214.1:0-6490 GCA_002404345.1 Actinobacteria bacterium UBA4719
CGGTTGACCAGCAGCGACAGGTCAAGGGCGGCCAGCTGCCCGTCCGGCAGCTTGACGGCCGAGGAAAGGCCAGTGCCATCGGCGGGCGACTCCCCCGGTGCCAGGGTCCCGGACACGGTGACCTCGGTCGCGACGTCGGGCTTGACGGCCTGCGTGGGATCCGTGACGAATCCCCGCACGACGGCGATCCGGGCGCCGGTGGACCGCACCACCAACGGCGTGACGACCCAGTATCCCGGGTCGCCCCGAAGCCGACGCGGCGTCACGAGGACCTGCGCTGACCCGTCATACCGACCCTTGGCGGTGATCCGCCGGCCCTCGCCGTCCTGGGGAAAGGGACCCTGCGGAGTCAGGACCGCGGCAACGTCGACGACCGGCCGGGCCGGCGCGGCTCGGACCCCCTGCGCGCGTCCCTTGTCCCGGGCGACGTTGAGCTGCCAGAGCCCGAGCAGCCCAAAGCTGAACATCACCGCGACGACGATCGCCAACAGCCCCAACCATCGGGGTTTCAACGCAGTTCGCAGCACCGACTCAGGCTAATTCACCCGGGGCCGCCCTCCGGCATCCGGCTGCGAGGTGACGAGCTTGCTGTCGTTGAAGACGATGATGCTGCCGCCGTAGCAGGCAACCCAGACCGAGCCGGTCGTCGGCTCGTAGGCGACGCCGATCGGGTGGTGGTCGGTGCCGGCCCTGGCGATCTCCTTCAGGTCAGCAGTACGCAGCTTGGACACCGTGGACGACTCATAGTTGACGACGTAGAGCGCCAAGCCGTCGCTGGAGATCGCCATGGAGCGGGGCTGCTTGCCGGTGGAGACCGTTGTGAGCACCACGCCGGTCGCGGCGTCGACCTTGCTCACCGTGCCGGAGGTGTTGTTGGTGACGAAGAGGTACGTGCCATCCGACGAGATCAGGATGGTCCGGGGCCCGTTACCTGTGTGGGAAAACGTCGACACCTTCTTCGAGACGAGGTCGACCTTGACGATCCGTTGGCTGCCCATCACGGCGACGAACGCGGTTCTGCTGTCCGGCGTGACGGCGATGCCACGCGGATGGGCTCCGCCAACCCAGATGGTCTCGACCGGCGTGGCCGTCTGGGTGTCGATCACCGACATGGTCGAGGAGCACCAGTTGGTGACCAGGACCCTGGAGTCGTCGGGGGTGACGGCGACGTACTTGGGGACCGCGCCGACCGGGATGACCTGGTCGATCTTCAGCGTCGTGGCGTCGATCCGGTAGAGAAAGCTCTTGTCCGGGGCCGAAGCCGGGCTGCATCTGTCGAGACCCTCTGGTCCGAAGTTCTTTCCGTACATCGAGTAGTTGGAGACGTACACGTGCTTGCCGTCGTGGGTGAAGGCGGCCTCGACCGGTGAGCCGCTGGAGGTGCCGGGGTGACCGGCGATCCCGAACTGCGACAGGACAACCGAGTCGTCGACGGTGTCCTTGAGCTTCCCGTCAGGGGTGAAGACCGAGACCGTGTGGGTGTACATCATGTTCTGCGCGGTTACCAGACCGGTCGAGGATGCCGCCACAGACTTGGGGCTCAGCCGCCCGGTGATTCGCTCACGCCGCACCAAGGCGGTCTGGTCGGCGGGCGGAAGGGCCTCGCGACCTTTTGTCGGCAGGCCGGTGCTTGCGTCGGCTGGTCTGGTGCCCTCGGCCTTGACGGACCAGACGGCCAACGCTGCGGTCATCAGCACCATGATGGCGACGCCCCCGACGATGCGACGCCGACGGACGAAGATGGGCCCATCGCGGATCATCGTGTGGTGCCCCCGGTTGTCGCTCGCTCGGCCTCGTTACCACCACAGGCTAGAGCAACCAGCGCTGTCGACCATCACCGCACGCCGAGTCGCTTCATGGTGCCGAGCGCGAGGGTGAGGGTCTTGGCCCACCGCTCGTCGGAGAGCCCGAAGGGTGCCGCGAATCCCACGAGGTGCTGGGCGGTGACGTTCTGGGACTCCGTGTACTTGGTGATGCCCTCGATGCCGTGGCGGCGCGAGAGGCCGGAGCTGTTCATGCCTCCCATCGGAGCCCCGACGCTTCCCCACGCCGCGGCGTACCCGTCGTTGATGTTGACGGTGCCAGCCTTGATGGACCGGGCGATCCGCCGGCCGCGTGCCACGTCCCGGGTCCACACCGAGGCATTGAGGCCGAAGTCGCTGTCGTTGGCCTGCCGGATGGCCTCGTCGTCGCTGCCCACGCGGTAGACGCACACCACGGGGCCGAACGTCTCGTCGTCACGGCAGTCCATGGCTGCGGTCACCTCGGCCAGGATGGTTGGCTCGTAGAAGTACGGTCCGATCTCAGGCCGCGCCCGACCACCTTCCAGAACCGCGGCGCCCTTGGACCTGGCGTCCTCGACGTGTGCGCTGACCCGCTCGAGCTGGGCGGCCGAGGCGAGCGAGCCCATGTCGGCGTCGAAGGTCAGGTCCGGCGACAAGCGCATGGACCGCACCGCGAAGACGAACGCCTCCAGGAACTCGTCCGCGATGCTCTCGTGCAGGTACAGCCGCTCGATCGCCACGCACAGCTGGCCCGCCGATGAGAAGCACGCGCGTACGGCCCCGTCAACGGCCTTGGCCAGGTTGGCGTCCTGCGCGACATACATGGCGTTCTTGCCCCCGAGCTCGAGCGAGGCACCGACAAGACGCCGCCCGGCGTCCTGGGCCACCTCCCGCCCGATCGCGGTGGACCCGGTGAAGCAGACGTAGTCCGCAAGCTCGAGGACCGCTCTGCCGACCGTCGGGCCGTCGCCGAGCACGACCTGCAGCAGGCCGTCGGGCAGCCCCGCCTCGTCGAGCAGGGCCACCGCCGCCAGGGCGGTCAGGGCGCTGCGCTTGTCGGGCCGGAGCACCACCGCATTGCCGGCCAGCAGCGCCGGGATCGCGTCGGTGATCGACATCGACAACGGGTAGTTCCAGGGTGCGACGATGCCCACGACACCCTTGGGATGGTGCAGCTCGACTGCCTGGCTGAGCAGCGGAAAGATCCCCTGACGGCGACGGGGACGCAGGTACCCCGCCGCGCGACGCGCGTAGTGACGGCTCACGATCGCGGTGTCGGCCACCTCCTCGAAGGCGTGGGCCCGAGCCTTGCCCGACTCGAGCTGGATGAGATCGAGCAGGTGCACCTGTCGCGCCAGCACCAGGTCGTGGAACCGCAGAAAGATCCGGGCTCGGGAGCCCATCGGCATCCGGGACCAGTGACGTTGCGCGGCCCGGGCCGCCGCGTAGGCCACTGTGACATCGACCGGGGTCGACAGGGGCAGCGACGCGAGGGGGGCGCCGGTCATCGGCGTGTGGGTGAGCGTCGTCTTGGGACGGGGCGCACACACCACCCGCGCAGTGAGGCGGCGGGCCAGACCGGGGTCCAGCGCATACGTCGCGGTGGCGTCTGTCTCGGGATCGGCCAGCAGGTCCGGGGTCATGGCTCAGGCTAAGGCGCGGACAACCACATGATCAAGACACCCTGACACCAAGGCTCTGACACCAAGACAGCTGACACCAAACCACTCTGACACGACACGCTCTAGACGCCACACGCTCTGACTCAGGCAAGCGGGACGATCTCTGGTGCGCCCATGCGTGCGCTGTCCGCAGTCTCGTCGTCGGGCTGCTGCTGCGAAGCCCGCTCGGCCTCGACCCTGGCCAGGTAGTGCTCAATCTCCTTGCCCTGCTGCTCGTCGCTCCAGCCGAGTACCGGCGCCATCAACGATGCGGCGGGGATGGCCGCCGACACCCCCCGGTCCCAGGTCTCGATCGAGATCCGGGTGCGCCGGGTCAGCACGTCATCCAGGTGACGGGCGCCCTCGTGGCTGACCGCATAGACCACCTCGGCGGCCAGATAGTCGTCGGCACCCGAAAGCGACTCGGCCAGATCAGGATCGGCGGCGCACAGGTCGAGCACCTCGGTGGCCAGGGAGCCGTATCGCTGGAGCAGGTGCTCGACCCACGCCACGTGGATGCCGTAACGGGTCGCGGTGTGATGGCGGGAGTTCCACGCCGCGTCATAGCCCTCGGCGCCGAGCAAGGGGATCCGCTGAGTGCACGAGGCCGGCACCCGACCATCAAGTCCGCGAGCGACCTCGTCGACCGCATCTGCGGCCATCACGCGGTATGTCGTGTACTTGCCTCCCGCGACGACGACCAGCCCCGGGGTCGGGTGCCCCACGACGTGCTCGCGGGACAACGCAGAGGTCGTCTCGCTCTCGCCGGCCAGAAGGGGCCGCAGCCCGGCATACACGCCCTCAACGTCCTCACGGGTCAGCGGGGTGACCAGGGCCCTGTTGACGTGCTCAAGGATGTAGTCGATGTCGCGGCTGCTGGCCGCAGGGTGCGCCTTGTCCAGGGACCAGTCGGTGTCGGTCGTGCCGATGATCCAGTGCCGACCCCACGGTATGACGAACAGCACGGACGTCGGGGTGCGCAGGATCAGACCGCTCTGGGACTGGATCCGGTCACGCGGCACGACCAGGTGGATGCCCTTGCTGGCCCGGACCCGGAACTGCCCGCGCTCGCCCACCAGCGACTGGGTGTCGTCAGTCCAGACCCCGGTGGCGTTGAGAACCTGCTTGGCGCGGATCTCGAGGTCCTGACCGGTCTCCAGATCGCGGACCCTGACCCCGGTGACGCGCTCGCCCTGCCGGACGAACCCCGTGACGCGAGAACGGTTTGCGGCCAGTGCGCCATACGCCACAGCGGTGCGGACCAGGAACATCGTATGGCGCGCGTCGTCGACCTGGGCGTCGTAGTACTGGACCGCACCGACCAGTGCGTCCTTGCGCATGCTGGGCACCAGTCGCAGCGCCGCACGCTTGGTGAGGTGCTTGTGGCGGGGCACCCCGCTCGCGGTGCTGGAGACCGCGGCCAGAGCGTCGTACAGCGTCAGGCCGGCCGCGACATACACCCGTTCCCAACCGCGATGGGTGAGCGGGTAGACGAACTGGACCGGACGAACCAGGTGCGGCGCAAGGCGCTGTAACAGCAGACCACGTTCCTTGAGCGCCTCGCGGACCAGCCGGAAGTCGAGCATCTCCAGGTAGCGCAGCCCGCCATGGATCAGCTTGCTCGAACGGCTCGACGTGCCCGAGGCCCAGTCACGGGCCTCCAGGATCCCCACCGAAAGACCACGGGTCACGGCGTCCAGCGCCGCTCCCGCACCGACCACCCCACCGCCCACGATGACGAGGTCGAGCTCGTCCTCCTGCATCGCCGCGAGCGCGCGGGAACGGTCCTGCGGTGAGAGGGACGCCGTGGCCGTGGGGCGCATCCGGTGGGTCGCTCAGCTTCGCTGGTAGGGAGCCACGACGACCTCGACCCGCTGGAACTCCTTGAGGTCGGAGTAGCCCGTGGTGGCCATGGCGTGCCGCAGCGCCCCGATCAGGTTGGTCGTGCCGTCGGCCATCCGACCCGGACCCAGCAGGATCTCCTCGAGCGGTGCCAGGGCCCCGACCTCGACCCGCTCACCGCGCGGCAGGAGCGCGTGGTGCGCCTCAGAGCCCCAGTGGAAGCCCCTCCCAGGCGCGTCGGTCGCCCTTGCGAGCGCGGCCCCGAGCATCACCGCGTCCGCGCCACAGGCAACGGCCTTGACGATCTCGCCACTGCGTCCCACGCCTCCGTCGGCAATGACGTGCACGTAGCGCCCACCGGACTCATCCATGTAGTCCCGCCGCGCAGCCGCCACGTCGGCGATCGCGGACGCCATCGGCGCGTGGATGCCCAGCGTGAGCCGGGTCGTGTGGGCCGCGCCACCGCCGAATCCGACGAGCACGCCGGCTGCACCGGTCCGCATGAGGTGCAGCGCCGCCGTGTAGGACGAGGCGCCACCGACGATCACGGGGACGTCGAGCTCGTAGATGAAACGCTTCAGGTTCAGTGGCTCGGCCCGGCTCGAGACGTGTTCTGCCGAGACGGTGGTGCCGCGGATGAAGAAGAGGTCGCAGCCGGCGTCCACGACGGTCTGCCAGAACTCCTGGGTCCGCTGCGGCGAGAGCGCGCCGGCCACCGTGATGCCAGCCTCACGGACCTGACGAAGCCGCTCGGTGATCAGCTCCGGCTTGATCGGCTCGGCGTAGATCTGCTGCAGTCGGGAGGTCGCGGAGGCGGGGTCGAGCGAGGCGATCTCGGCGAGCAGGAACGTCGGGTCGTCATAGCGCGTCCACAGGCCCTCGAGGTCGAGCACCGGCAGCCCGCCGAGCTTGCCGAAGGCGATGGCGCTGTCGGGAGACATCACCGAGTCCATCGGAGCGGCGATCACGGGAAGGTCGAAGTGATAGGCGTCGATCTGCCAGGAGACCGACACCTCCTCGGGGTCACGGGTGCGCCGCGACGGCACGACGGCGATGTCGTCGAAGGAATAGGCCCTGCGGCCTCGTTTGCCGCGGCCGATCTCGATCTGGTTCACGCGCCAAGGTTAGCGGCCGGTGGCCACACAGAGATCAACGCCGGCTGTAGTTGGGCGCTTCGACGGTCATCTGGATGTCGTGCGGGTG
>DHJN01000214.1:6588-9554 GCA_002404345.1 Actinobacteria bacterium UBA4719
TCGTGCGGGTGGCTCTCCTTGAGTCCCGCCGAGGTGATCCGGACGAACTTGCCGCGAGCCTGCAGCTCGGGGATCGAAGGCGCACCCACATAGAACATGGACTGACGCAGGCCGCCGATCAGCTGGTATGCGACGGCGGCGAGCGGACCGCGATAGGGCACCTGACCCTCGATGCCCTCGGGCACCACCTTGTCGTCGTCGGTGATGTCACCCTGGAAGTAGCGGTCCTTGGAGTAGGACTTGCCGAGGCCGCGGGACTGCATCGCGCCAAGGGAACCCATGCCGCGATACGACTTGAACTGCTTGCCATTGATGAAGACCAGCTCACCCGGGCTCTCTTCGCAGCCGGCCAGCAGGGAGCCGAGCATCACCGTGTCGGCACCTGCCACGAGCGCCTTGGCGATGTCCCCGGAGTACTGCAGGCCGCCGTCACCGATCACGGGGACCCCTGCGGCCTTGCACGCCAGGGCGGCTTCATAGATCGCGGTGACCTGCGGGACGCCGACGCCGGCCACGACGCGGGTCGTGCAGATCGAGCCGGGACCCACCCCCACCTTGACGCCATCGGCGCCGGCGTCGATCAGCGCCTGAGCACCCGCCCGAGTGGCCACGTTGCCTCCGACGATGTCGACGTGCGCCACCGCAGTCTCGGACTTGAGCCTGCGGATCATGTCGGTGACACCCTTGGCGTGGCCGTTGGCAGTGTCGACGATCAGCAGGTCCACACCGGCCTCGACCAGTGCCATCGCGCGCTTCCAGGCGTCGTCGAAGAACCCGATGGCAGCCCCGACCCGCAACCGGCCCGATTCGTCCTTGGTGGCCAGGGGGTACTGCTCGGTCTTGACGAAGTCCTTGACGGTGAACAGACCCTTGAGCCGCCCCGCCTCATCGACCAGCGGGAGCTTCTCGATCTTGTTGCTCGCCAGCAGCGCCAGTGCATCCATCTTGTCCACACCCACCCGCGCGGTCACCAGCGGCATGGGGGTCATCACCTCGGAGGCCGGCCGGTTGAAGTCCGTCTCGAAGCGCAGGTCACGGTTGGTGATGATGCCGACCAGCAGACCCTCGTGGTCGATGACGGGCAGACCCGAGATATGGAACCGCCCGCACAGCTCATCGACCTCGGCCAGCGTGGCGTCCCCAGTGGTGGTGACCGGGTCCGAGACCATGCCCGACTCGGAGCGCTTCACCAGATCGACCTGCCGGGCCTGGTCCTCGATCGAGAGGTTGCGGTGCAGGATGCCCATGCCACCCTGGCGGGCCATCGCGATGGCCATCCGGGACTCGGTGACGGTGTCCATCGCCGCAGAGACCAGTGGCAGCCTGACGGAGATGTTGCGGGACAGCCGGGTCGAGGTGTCGACCTCACTGGGGATGACGTCGGTGGCTCCGGGGAGCAGCAGCACGTCGTCAAAGGTGAGGCCCAGAGCGACGAAAGGAGCAGGAACGGCGGAGTCCGAGGCGGCCGGTGAGCTCATTTTCCGATTCTACGGCAGGCAGGAGGCCACGACGGACGTGCCGATCGTCTTGACCTTCTTGGTCAAGTCTTGACGATTCACCCTTGTTTCCCGCCCCACCGCGCGAGTAGCGTCCGCAATGCGCAGGTAGGAGCCTGATTGTGCTTGGTTCCACTTGGACGAGCCTGCGTACCGACACTCGTGTCGGATCATCGGAGGAGGCATCGTTGGCCGCTGTATCTCGCTTGCCCGGGCCAGTTGCAGATCTGTGGCAGTGGCAGCTCGATGGCTCCTGCCGGCGTGAGAATCCGGACGTCTTCTTCCATCCCGAGGGTGAGCGGGGACCGGCCCGCCGCAGCCGGGACAGCGCAGCCAAGGCCGTCTGCCTGGGCTGCCCGGTCCTGCAGAGCTGTCGTGAGCACGCGCTTCATGTCCGTGAGCCCTACGGCGTGTGGGGTGCCATGACCGAGTACGAACGTGAGGCGACGTATACCCCCGCGCCAGGCTTCCCGGCCGCGAGCTGAGGGAGCCCAACAACCACCGTGAGCGACACCATCGAGGTCCCCATCACCGGCGAGGCGATCCGGCTCGTCCAGCTCCTGAAGCTGGCTGGAGTCGTCGATGACGGCGCGCAGGCTGGCTCGCTGATCGAGGACGGTGCGGTGAGCGTGGACGGCGAGGTCGATCGTCGGCGCGGGCGCCAGGTGCGTCCCGGCTCGACGGTCGAGCTTGGCGACACGCGGATCCTCGTCACCCCCGCCTGACCACCGTTCTGATCACCGCCTGACCACCGCCCTGCCGACAGGGAACGACGAAGGCCGCAACCCCGAGGGGCTGCGGCCTTCGTCGCGAACGAGGTATTGGTCAGTGGCCGTGGCCGTGACCCTGGCCGCCGGCCGGCTCCTCCTGGACCTTCTTCTCGACAACGAGCGTGTTCGTCGTCAGGACCATGGAGGCGATCGACGCGGCGTTGCGCAGCGCCGACCGGGTGACCTTGACCGGGTCGATGATTCCGGCCTTGATCAGGTCGCCGTACTCGCCGGTCTCCGCGTTGAGGCCGTTGCCGGGCTCGAGCTCGGAGACCTTGGAGACCGCGACGTAGCCCTCGAGGCCGGCGTTCTCGGCGATCCAGCGCAGCGGCTCGGCTGCGGCCTTGCGCACGATGTTCGCGCCGGTGGCCTCGTCACCAACCAGGTCGAGGTCGTCCAGCACCGAGACGGCGTGAACCAGAGCGGAGCCGCCCCCGGCGACGATGCCCTCTTCGATGGCAGCGCGGGTTGCCGAGATGGCGTCCTCGATGCGGTGCTTCTTCTCCTTGAGCTCAACCTCGGTGTGCGCGCCAACCTTGATCACGCAGACGCCACCGGACAGCTTGGCGAGGCGCTCCTGGAGCTTCTCGCGGTCCCAGTCCGAGTCGGTCCGCTCGATCTCGCTCTTGATCTGGTGGACGCGACCGGCAACCTCGTCCTTGTCGCCGGCGCCGTCGACGATCGTCGTGTTGTCCTTGGT
>DHJN01000024.1 GCA_002404345.1 Actinobacteria bacterium UBA4719
ATCTTCTCCAGTGTGGGCCCGAGGACGGCTTGTGGATTCCGGATGCACATGGCGTGGTGCGGTCCTTCGTGTGCCCGGCGGGGGCCGCTGCTCGTTCAGTCGCAGAGGTTGTCGTGCGCCGCGAGGGCGACATGGAGGGCGGCGGCTCGGAGCCGTGCGACGGGGAGGCGGTCGTCGGCCACCGCGGCGACGAGGGCGGCGACGACCGTGTCGTAGGAGTGCCGGACCGCTGTTGCGCTCAGCTGGGCGGTGTCGGCCGCGGTCAGGGTCGATCCGAACAGGACCAGATCCGCGCCCGCGGCAATGGCCTCGACCGTCGCCTGCGCGAGGGTACGACCGCCGGTGAGGATGGCCCCGGCCGACAGGCTGTCGGTGACGACCAGCCCGTGGAAGTCCAGCTGTCGCTCGAGCAGGTCCCCGATCACCCGCGGCGACAGTGACGACGGCGACCTCGTCAGTCCCGGGACGGAGGCGTTGGACACCATGACGGCCGGGGCGCCGGACCGGACGGCGGCGCGGAACGGAACGAGAGCGGACGAGGTGAGCGCGGTGAGCGGCTGCGTCGTGGACGGGCCGACGTCGGTGTTGCCCGTTGAGCCGCCCAGCCCGGGAAAGTGCTTGACCACCGGAAGCACGCCACCGTCGGCGAGACCCTGCATGAATGCGATGCTGTATGCCGCCGCTGTCGCCGGGTCGCCGCTGAAGGACCGCGCGCCGTCCGGGTTGGACGCGCTCGGCCCTGGTCGGGCGTCGACATCCGCCACGGGCGCGAGGTCCACAGTGACGCCGGCGGCGAGCATCTGCCGTCCCACCCGACCCGCGAGCGCACGGACCTCCGCCGTCGTCATCGTGCGAGCCATGTCCCGTGGCCACGGCACCGGCGACACCACGGGTGAGAGACGCGATACACCGCCGCCCTCCTCGTCTGCCATGACAAGCAACCTCGTGTGCGCGGGCGCGTGTCCCTGCAGGGCCCGAACGCGCGCACCGAGATCGGCCGGAGCCGTACCGGCACCGAGGAACAGCACCCCACCGACACCAGCACGAACCTCAGAGGTGACGTTCGCCAACGCGAAGTCGAGAACGGGAACCGTCACGACCTGCGCGGCCAGGCGGCTCACCGGCCAGCCCCCGACAACCCGGGCGGTCGTGCACGCCGTCGTCGTCCTCGGTGACGAGGGCGCCGGCGCCGTATCCGTGGGCACGGTCGGGGAGGGCGATGCGGTCGCAGTCGTGCGGCTGGGCGAGTTCGGCGCCGACCCGGCACCACACCCAGCCAACGCGATCACCATTCCTGCAGCGACGCTAACCCGTGCACCTCTCTTTCCCCGCGCAGCAGACGGCGGCCCGCCACGGACCGCGAGCACAGAGCCACCCAAACCGCGCATGCAACGATTGTGATCATTGATCAGCCGCGGGTCACGCCCACTGTGCAGATCGGCATGGACGACCCCCGCGCGGTCAGCCAGGGCCATCGCTCTGATCCGCCTGGATCAGAGCGACGGACCCTGCATGGGTGTGCCGGCACGCGGCGGAATGACGCGCTGCGACAGCAGCTCACACGCCCGCGACGTAGGCGGTGAGGAAGTGAACGCCGTGGCGGTCGAGGTTGCCGCGGGCGCGGTCGTAGTGCTCGGTGGTGCGGGGGTCGGCATGCCGGGCCAGGATCTGGGCATCGCGCAGCGGCACGCCTGCGTCCAGGGCGTTGGTGATGGCCGCATGCCGCAGGGAGTGTGGGCTGATGTGGCGCGGGATCCCGGCGGCTTTGGCGATCCGGGTGACCATCCGGTAGCAGTCGCGTCGGTCGATCGGCTGCCCGGACAGGGGGCGTAGGACCAGCGGCCCTTCGGTCCGTTCTCCGCGGCAGGCCTCGAGAACGCGTAGGACCGGGACGGTCAGCGGCATGGTGGCGGGCTTGCTGCCTTTGCCAACCAAGTGCAGGACCCGGTGTCCGCGGAGCGTCTCGCGGTAGTCCTCGATCCGCACCGCCGCGGCTTCGGAGGCGCGCAGGGCGTTGATGCCGAGCAGGTAGGCCAGGGCGCCGTGGTGCACGGTGATGGTCTGGGCGACCTGGAGGAACCGGATCAACTCGAGGCGGTCCAGGCCCTGGGTGCGCGACTCATCCTGGTGGACCTTGGGGAGCCGGGCGTAGACGGCCGGGTCGCTAGGGATCAGCCCGTCGATGTGGGCGAACCGGAAGAAGCCCCGAACGCCGTGCAACATCGTGTTGATCGAGGACGGCCTCAACCCGCTCTCACCGAGGTGGCGGATGTACAGCTCCACGTGGGCCCGCTGAATCCCCTCGAGAGGGTCCAGGCGATTGGTCTCGCACCAGCCGAACCACCGCCGAAGTTGGTAGGCGTACAGGCCGTGGGTGTGGCCCGAGTACCGGGCCCGGTAGGAGACCGCCGCCAGCTGCGCCGGCGTCATCGAGTCGGGTTGGAACGGCAGCAGGATGGTGTTCGACATGGCATGCTCCCCGGCGATCTAACGACCAGGCCCCAGCCACGGATCGCCACACACGATGAGGCCCTTGATTGACGCTAGCCCGCCGGTCACGGCCGCGTTGACAGTCTTCCTCAAGGGGCGAAGCGGCGGTGTGACGCACTCTTCGCGGCCATGACCGGACGACGGTATGCCCAAGGCGACAGTCGTCTTGTCGGCTGATACTCAGGCTTAGT
>DHJN01000147.1:0-2098 GCA_002404345.1 Actinobacteria bacterium UBA4719
TGTCTATCGCGCCCGGAGGCCGGTCCTGGGCCACGCCGCCGGGGCGCACGTTCGCGTGGTTCATCCGCAGGCCGGTGATCATCTCGAAGATCGCCAGGATGCGCTCACGCTCACGGAAGCCGATCGTCATGACGGTGGTCGCGCCCATCTCCATTCCGCCGGTGGCCAGGGCCACCAGGTGGGAGGTGATGCGGTTGAGCTCCATCATGAGCACGCGGATGATGCTGGCGCGCTCGGGGACCTGGTCGGTGATGCCGAGCAGCTTCTCGACGGCCAGGCAGTAGGCCGTCTCGTTGAACAGCGGCGCGAGGTAGTCCATCCGGGTGCAGAACGTCACGCCCTGGGTCCAGTTACGGAACTCCATGTTCTTCTCGATGCCGGTGTGCAGGTAGCCGATGCCCGCCCGGGTCTCGGTGACGGTCTCGCCGTCCAGCTCGAGGATGAGGCGCAGGACGCCGTGGGTCGAGGGGTGCTGCGGGCCCATGTTGACGACGATCCGCTCCTCATGGAGGGCGGATGCCTCATCGACGATGGCGTCCCAGTCGCCACCGATCGCGTTGTAGACGTGGGCGCCTTCGGCGTCCCTGTTGTCAGCCGCCGAGGTGGCATAGATGTCGCGCGTCTGTTCGGTCATCATGTGTTCAGTCATCAGTTGTACGACCTCCGCTGGTCCGGCGGCGGGATGGTTGCGCCCTTGTACTCCACCGGGATGCCGCCAAGGGGGTAGTCCTTGCGCTGCGGGTGACCTGGCCAGTCGTCCGGCATGAGGATTCGGGTCAACGCCGGGTGGCCGTCGAACTCGATGCCGAACATGTCCCAGGTCTCGCGCTCGTGCCAGTCGTTGGCCGGGTAGACCTCAACGATCGAGGGGATGTGGCGGTCGTCGTCAGGGCAGCTGACCTCGAGACGAATTCGCCTGCCACCGTTGGTGATGGAGAGCAGGTGATAGACGGCGTGCAGCTCACGGCCGACCTCGTGCGGGTAGTGGACACCGGAGACACCGGTGCACATCTCGAAGCGCAGCGTGGGGTCGTCGCGCAGTGCGCGGGCGACGCCCACCAGATGCTCACGGGCGACGAAGACGGTCATCTCGCCCCGGTCGATCACGACCCGTTCAATGGCGCGGGCGTATGACGTGCTGCCGCCGCCGAGGGCGCGCTCCAGGTGGTCCACGACCTCGTCGAAGTACCCACCGTAGGGGCGGACAGCGGCCGCCGGGAAGAGCACGGGAGCCACCAGACCGCCATACCCGCTGGTGTCTCCTCCGTCGGAGACACCGAACATGCCCTGTCGCGAACCGATGACCACCGGCTCGGGAGCCGACCCGGGAGCGGCAGGCAAGTTGTCCTTCTCTCCTGCATTGCTCATGCCAGCAGACCCTTCATCTCGTGTGTGGGCGTAGCGGCCAGAGCGGCAGCTTCGGCCGCGCGGGCAGCCTCGACCCGGTTGACGCCGAGCGGGGTGTTCTGGATCTGCTCGTGCAGCGTGAGGATCGCGTTGAGGAGCATCTCTGGCCGTGGCGGACACCCCGGCAGGTAGACATCGACCGGGATGATGTGGTCGACCCCCTGGACGATGGCGTAGTTGTTGAACATGCCGCCGGAGCTGGCGCAGACGCCCATCGCGATGACCCACTTGGGCTCGGGCATCTGGTCATAGACCTGCCGCACGACGGGGGCCATCTTCTGGCTGACCCGACCGGCCACGATCATCAGGTCGGCCTGACGCGGCGTGGCGCTGAAGCGCTCCATGCCGAAACGAGCGATGTCGTAGTCAGGCGTGCCGACGGCCATCATCTCGATGGCACAGCAGGCCAGGCCGAACGTCGCCGGCCAGACCGAGCTCTTGCGCATGTAGCCCGCGAGCTGCTCGACCGTGGTCAGCAGAAAGCCAGCGGGAAGCTTCTCTTCAATACCCATTACTCAGTCCCTCCTCAGTCCCACTCGAGCCCGCCACGACGCCACACGTAGGCGTACGCGACGAACACCGTGAGGATGAACAGCACCATCTCGACCAGTGCGAAGATGCCCAGCTTGCTGAAGGCCACCGCGAACGGGTAGAGGAAGATGCTTTCGATGTCGAAGATGATGAAGAGCAT
>DHJN01000147.1:2171-30043 GCA_002404345.1 Actinobacteria bacterium UBA4719
ATCGGCACCTTGCCGCCGCCAAGAGCCTGCGGCGTCGGCTCGATGCCGCACTCATAGGCGTCAAGCTTGGCCCGGTTGTAGCGCTTGGGTCCGGCGAGCGCGCCTGCCACGACGGAGAAGACGGCGAAGCCGCCGCCGATCGCGGCCAGGAACAACAGTGGAACGTACTGGTTCGTCATCGGGGCGCGCTCCCCTTTCGGTGGCAGATGTACTGCCGGTTGCTGGTGTGATGCGTGGGGTCAGTCGGTCGCGCAGTCCGTCGGCCAACTGAGAGCGTGCCGACGGCGAGGCACGACAAGTCCGTCCGGTCAGTCGCAAACGGCACAATCGCAAACGGCATAATCCTAGAGGTGGCACTCAGGCTCATGCGGCCGGGGCCATCTTCGACAGGGCATGGATCAGCCGGTCGCCTGCGTCGCCGCCGTGCGGCTCGGCCAGGTTAGCCATGATCTTGAGCAGGAACTTCATCATCGTGGTTCGAGGCAGGCCGTACTTCACGGCCAGCCGCATGATCTCGGGGTTGCCGATCATCTTGGCGAAGCCGCGGCCCAGCGTGTAGTAACCGCCGAGCGCATCCTTCATGACCCGCGGGTAGGACTGCAGGACCTTCTCACGGCCGGCGTCGCTCTGGCGGGCGAACGCCTGGGCGATGACCTCGGCGGCCAGGCGGCCGGACTCCATGGCATAGGCGATGCCCTCGCCGTTGAACGGGTTGACCATGCCACCGGCGTCACCGACCAGCAGCAGGCCCTTGTCGTAGTGCGGCTGACGGTTGAAACCCATCGGCAGCGCGGCACCGCGGACCGGACCGGTCATGGTCTCGTCGTTGAAGGTCCACTCGGCCGGCATGGTGTCGACCCAGCGCTTCAGGACGTCCTTGTAGTCGACCTTGCCGAACGCAGCCGAGGTGTTGAGGATGCCGAGGCCAACATTGGAGGTGCCGTCACCGACGCCGAAGATCCATCCGTACCCGGGCAAGAGAACCCGGCGGCCCTGCTCATCCTTGGACCACAGCTCGAGCCAGGACTCGAGGTAGTCGTCGTCGTGGCGCGGGCTAGTGAAGTACGTGCGGACCGCCACGCCCATCGGCCGGTCGTCGCGCTTGGGCCGGTTCATCGACATGCTCAGACGGCTCGAGTTGCCATCGGCCGCCACGATCAGCGGCGCGTTGAACTGCAACGGGGGAGCTCCGGCATCGCGGCCCTCGGCATCCATCGCCTTGGCCCGAACACCGATGATGGCGCCGGTGCGCTCATCCAGGACCGGGTCGGTGACGTTGGTGCACTCGCGCAGGCGCGCGCCGTGCTTGACCGCGTGCTTGGCCAGGATGTCGTCGAAGTCCTGCCGGGTGCGCACCAGGCCGTATGGCGGGAAGCTCGCCAGGTCCGGCCACGGGAGCTCCAGCCGGATGTTGCCACCGATGATGCGCAGACCGTGGTTCTTGATCCAGCCGTCGTCCGCTGGCGTGGGGATGCCGAGGGTGATCAGCTCGCGTACGGCCCGGGGAGTCAAACCGTCGCCGCAGACCTTCTCGCGCGGGAAGGCAGTCTTCTCCAATAGCAGGACATCGAGCCCTGCCATCGCCAGATATGCCGCGATTGCCGATCCGGCGGGCCCGGCGCCCACGACGACGACGTCAGCGGTCTCCACCTGCTGCCCGGACGGGCAGGCCGAGGAGGCCGGCGACGCCGAAGCTGCGTTGGGGGTGCCGACTGTGCTGTCTGTGCCGACTGTGATGACTGTGCTGTCTGTGCTGTTGGTGATGATGCTCTGACTCACAGGAGGGGCCTCACCATGGGGATTGCGGCTGAACTGAGAACGGGCTGCGCTCTGCGCTTGTGAAGATCTTCACGATCTCGGGCGAAACTCTACGCTGAGATCACACTACCGTCGCACTTAGGCAGACCTAATCCAGTGTCAGTCAGGATGCCGGTGGGGACGGATCAGGACGTACCGGAGCCTTGGTGGCGCGGTGCAGGGCGACGATGCCTCCGGACAGGTTGCGCCACGCCACGTCCTGCCAACCCACCTCGGTGATCAGACCCGCCATACCTGCCTGGTCAGGCCAGGCCTGGATGGATTCCGCGAGATAGACGTAGGAGTCGGGGTTGGAGCTGACCTTGCGCGCGATCGTCGGCAGCGAGCGCATCAGGTAGTTCGAGTAGACCGTGCGGAACACCTTGTTCCTCGGGTGGCTGAACTCACAGATCACCAGCGAGCCCCCGGGCTTGGTAACGCGCAAGAACTCCTCGAGCGCCTCGCTGGTGCCCACGACGTTGCGCAGCCCGAACGACATCGTGACCGCGTCGAAGGAGTCATCAGCGAAGGGCAGCCTGAGCGCATCGGCGGCAGTGAAGGCGAGGTCCGGCCGGCGCCGGTTGCCGACCCGCAGCATTCCCAGGGAGAAGTCGGCGGGCACGACGTTGACGCCGGCGGCCGCGAACGGCTCACTGCTGGTGCCCGTGCCCGCCGCGATATCGAGGACCGTGTCACCGCGCTTGGCACCGACCGCCTCACGCACAAGCCTGCGCCAGCGGCGGTCCTGGCCCAGGGACAGCACGTCATTGGTCAGGTCGTACTTCGCGGCGACGTCGTCGAACATCGCCGCGACGTCACGTGGTTGCTTGTCGAGGTTGGCGCGGGTCATGGCACCATCCTCGCTGATCGTGTTTCAGGTCACCACGGCAGCAGCCCGGGCATTGTTTGTGATGAGACAGTCGTAGGCTTGCTGGCCGTGACCTCCTTGCCGCAATCCGAGCCGACTCGACCTGAGTCGCCGGCTGCGTCTGCCCCCGGACTGGTGGCCCGCACGGTCGCGATCGACGATCCGGGTGCCTTGCTGTCGTTGCTGCCCGCGACCGCCGGGCCCGATCAGGTGTCGTCGTGGGTCCGCCGCGGCGAAGGCCTGGTGGGCTGGGGCCGGGCACTGGAGTTCCGGGCCAGCGGGCCGGACCGGTTCGCGCAGGCGCAGGCATGGTGGAAGTCGGTGGCGAACCATGCCGTCATTCGCGACGACCTGCGTCTGCCGGGTACGGGACCGGTGGCCTTCGGCTCCTTCTCCTTCTCGGCAGACTCCCCCGCCGGTGCCGCGCTCGTGGTGCCCGAAGTTCTTGTGGGGCAACGGGGTTCGCAGTGGTGGCTGACAACGATCGGAGTCGACTCGCATCTGCCGGGCGCTCTGACCCCCTCGGTGGCTTCGCCCCCGGTCGCGCCGCAAGACGTGACGTTCGCCGACGGCGCGCTCTCGGGCGCAAAGTGGTCGACGGTCGTTGCCCACGCCGTCGGACGCATCAACGCCGGCGAGATGGACAAGATGGTTCTCGCGCGCGACCTCGAGGTGGACGCCGGCTCGGCCATCGACCCACGCTGGCTGCTGCAGCGTCTGGCCGAGCGCTACGACAACACCTGGGTATTCGCGGTCGACGGGCTGGTGGGCGCCACACCCGAGCTGCTGGTGAGACTGGAGAAGGGCCTGGTCACCTCGCGTGTGCTGGCCGGGACCATCCGGCGCAGCGGTGATGACGAGCACGACCTCGCGCTGGCGGCGTCACTGGCCCGGTCCTCCAAGGACCTCGAGGAGCACGAGTATGCCGTTCGCTCCGTGGCCGAGGCGCTGGCGCCGCACTGTTCGTCGATCAACGTTCCCGAGTCGCCGTTCGTCCTGCACCTGTCCAACGTCATGCATCTGGCGACCGATGTTGCCGGTGTCCTGACCGACCACGCGACATCGCTGGCCCTCGCCGCCTCGCTGCACCCGTCGGCAGCCGTCTGCGGGACGCCAACACTGGTCGCCGACGCCGCGATCAGCGAGCTTGAGCAGATGGACCGTGGACGTTACGCCGGCCCGGTCGGCTGGACCGACGCGGCAGGGGACGGCGAATGGGGAATTGCGTTGCGGTGCGGGGCTTTTGACGCGGCAAGCCCGAGTCGGATGCGGCTGTTCGCCGGCTGCGGCATCGTCGCCGGATCCGACCCTGCCGGCGAGCTGGCGGAGTCCGACGCCAAGTTCGTGCCCATGAGGGATGCGCTGACCGCTCGCTGACTCGTGACCCTGCAGGCGGAGCCGGCTGCGTTCCCGAGGACGCGAGTGGCTCACTGCTGGACAAATCACGTTTCTGGTGGACAGACTTTGGACTGTCGAACAGGGACTGGATCGGCGTGGAGCGCGTCGCCGCACCGACGGGGCTCCGGGTCCCCCGATCGCTCATCTGGAGGATCGCGTGGCGCTCACTGGTCCTGGCGCCGCTCGACTGCGGAAGGCGGCGGCCCTGCTGGTCGCCGTTGCCGTCAGTGGCCTGATCGTGCTCGTGTCCTCCTATTCGGCGTTCAATACGACCACCTCGAACCCGACCGTGACCACATCGAACCCAGCCAGGTAACTGGGCGCGATCATGAGCCGCCTCAGCGATCTGCTTACGCCCCGGAGCAGGGCCGTCCATCATGCGGCTCCCGGTTCCGCGGTGGCGCGCCGGACAGTCGCGTGGGCGCGGCTGCTCACGGCTGAGCTGGCCCGGGTGGTCCTCACGATCGGGATAAGCCTGACCCTGTGGGCCGGCGCGCCAGCGCTGCTGGGATGGCACGCGACCACCGTCGTGACAGGTTCCATGCAACCGCGGATCAACCCCGGTGACGTGGTGAGCGCCCGCCCGGTTCCCTCGGGCAGCCTGCAGCTTGGAATGGTCCTGCTGGTCGACGACCCCGATCACCCCGACCGGCTACGCCTGCACCGCCTCGTCCGCTTCAGCCCCGATGGCCGGCTCATCCTGCGCGGTGACGCCAACCCCCACGAGGACTCCAGCCCCGTCGACCGGCAGGCCGTGCATGGCGTCGGCTCCCTGCGCGTGCCCTAAGTCGCCTTCCCCATCCTGTGGCTCCACGAAGGCGCCTGGATCAAACTCACCATCCTGGTCGCCCTGATCCTGGCCCTTGTCGCCGCGACCGGGCTGGACCGCGAGCTGGCCGCCGCGGGTGAGCCCGAGCCGGAGCCCGAGTCCGAGCCGCCCGGTGCCACCACGTGACACCGGCAGCCGGAGCCCGTGCTCCGACTGCCGCTGTAGGTGCTGAAGAACTTAGCTGCCCTGCGCTTCCCAGGTGAACCCCGCCGAGGCGGTGCCGAGCTGCGCAGAGTTCGGTGTGCCCGAGTCCAGGGTGTACGTGACGCGGAAGGTCTTGGTCGCCGTACCGGACCCCGTCGGAGCCCAGCTACTCACACCAGTGCCGTAGGTGTGGTTGGTCGCGGCGAAGGCGGCGAGTGTGCCGGAGAAATCGGTAGCGGTGGACGTCAACGCGCTACATTCGCCGGACCTGGAGGCAAAGGTGCCGCCGCCGCTGACCTCTTGGATCGACAGGTTGATGTGGGTGCCAAACTCGGCGAAAGGGGTGAGCGTGTCGCTCGAGGTGGTGTAGCCCGTCGCGTACAGCTTCACGGCGGAGGCCACGGTCCCCGTCGAGGTCACCACGATGCACTTCGCGGCGGTGCTCCCCGGCTTCAGGGCCGACGCGTTGAACATGGCGGTGCTGCCGCCGTCGTCGTCGCCGAGTATCACGCTACCGGCCGTCCAGTTGTTGGCCGGGTTGTCCGTGGTGGCATTGAAGGCCGCGTACGACGACTGCCACACCAGCAGACCGCTGGCCATGAGCGCTACGGGTGCAACGCCCCACTTCGAGACGGTGACGAGACGAGAGTACTTGGACATTCGACGCTCCTGATGAGAAGTTCGGGGGATCTGCCACAGACCGACTTGACCATTTCCTTACCAAGACGGGACACACTCCCAGCGTGGTCCGGGGCATCGACGGTCGGCCACAAGAGGTCCGCTGTTCAGCCACATCACCCTGACCCGGCGCGGAGCATCCCTCGACCAATCGTTCGGTACCAATCGTTCTCCGACGGGATGCGCAACCGCCGGGTAGGCTGAAACGCCACGCCGTCTCGTCGCCGCCTTCCTGGCGCTGATCGTGGTCGGCGTCGTCGCAGATCTCACCATTTCGAGGGCCTCCGGCAACCTCAGTACGACCGCGAGCAACAGCAGCAACACCTACGCGGCCAGCTCCTGTCTCGTGCCTATCGCGATCGCGATCCAGAGCGGCCCCAACAAGTTCGTGCCCTCGACACCGGTGCCCATCACGGTTGGCTGCAGCGTCAAGTGGACGAACACGGGGTCGAGCACCCACACGAGACGAGCGACAAAGGCGTCTGGGACTCGGGCAACCTCGTGACGAACGCTACGTATACCCGTGTGTTCTCTTCAACGGGAACCTTCGCCTTCCATTGCAACATCCACCCAGCGATGACTGGGTCGATCGTCGTCTCCTGAGGTCGGGCCGCGGAACCCAAGAGCGCTTGCGCTGACCTGCGGCGCCAGCAAGGCTCACCGCATGACGATCTCCCTCGTGCCCCTCGCTCCTGCGGACCGGCAGCGACTGCTGGATGTCGACATGGCCGCGTTCTTCTTCGACCCGACCGCGCATCCGTCCGATGTCGTCACCAGCCACTTCGACTGGACACGCACGTTCGGCGCCACCCGCGATGGTTCGGATGAGCTGGTCGGCGTGTACACGTCATACGACATGGCCGTGACTGCGCCCGGGCCGCTGGGCGCCCTGACCCGGGTGCCCATGGCAGGCTTGTCGTGGGTGTCCGTGCACCCCGACCATCGCCGCCGTGGCGTCTTGCGCGAGATGATCACCCACCACTTCGCCAGGCTGCACGAGCAGGGTGCCGCCCTGAGCGGGTTGCACTCGGCCGAGGTCCCTATCTATGGACGGTTCGGCTACGGGATCTGCTCGGTCGAGCTCGAGCTCGAGCTCGAGCGCGGCGCCGTCTTCACCGCACCGTCGCTGGACGATGCTGCCGGCCGGGTCACGACCCGGTTCGTCGCGGCTGACTCCGACGACGCAGCCCGGATGGTCCAGGACCTCCATCTGCGTTGCGCCGAAACCACCTTGGGCGCGGTGATCCGGCCGGAGCTGATGGCTCGACCGCATTTCGTCGATCTGCCGCTGACCCGTGCGGGGCGCGAGCCATGGCAGGTGCTCCTTGCCAACGTCGATGGCCAACCGGTGGGTTATGCGGTGTTCAGTCGTGAGGCCAAGTGGAAGGACTTCAAGGCCAAGGGCACGGTCGACGTCCGCGAGCTGGCTGCCGCTGATCCTGCGACGCTGCTGGCCCTGGCCCGACGACTGGTGGACTTCGACCTGACTGCTTCCGTCACCATCAACGGCCGCGGCACCGATGACCCCCTGGTGTGGTGGGCCGGGGGTCCGCGGGCGCTCGGGGTCAAGGCCTTCGACTCGCTGTGGCTGCGGCTGATCGACGTCGGCGCGGCCCTGACGGCGCGCGGCTACTCCAGCGCCTGCAACGTCGTTCTGGATGTCGTGGACCCCACCTGCCCGTGGAACCAGCGCGCGTGGCGGCTGACGGTCGACGAGGACGGAGTGGCCACCTGCCGGCCCACTGCTGACAACGCCGACCTGCGACTGCCAGTCCAGGCCCTGGGCGCGGCCTTCCTGGGGTCCAGAAGCCTTGCCTCACAAGCGGACCAGGGCTTGGTCACCGAGCTCACCGCCGGCTCGGTGCGACTGCTCTCCCGGGCCATGAGCTCCGACCGCGAGCCGGTCGGGGCCATCGAGTTCTAGGGCAGGGCCGACTTCTCGTGCAGGACCCTTGCCACCGCAGCTCGCAAGTGGGCGTGAAGATCCCGGTGCCCAGAGCGGTCAACCCGCACCTCAACGACGCCGAGTCCCCTTGGGGGCTGCCCGAGGACGGCGCGCAGGTCCGCCTGGGTGGAGGCCAGCGCGTGCCTCACCCCGTGGGCACGGCACACATCGACGATGGAGGCGCCGGTTGGTGTGCCGAAGACACGTTCGAAATCCGTTGCCCTGCTCGGGTCGCCGGGCTCCAGCAGGGTGAAGATGCCGCCACCGTCGTCGTTGGTCACCACGATGGTCAGGTCAGGCTGCGGCTCGTGCGGACCGATGAGCAGACCGTTGCTGTCATGCAGGAAGGTCAGGTCGCCCATCAGCGCGTATGCCGGTCGCTGCGGCTGCGCGAGCGCGAGGCCGATGGCGGTCGACACACAACCATCAATGCCGGCCAGTCCCCGGCTGGCCACGACCGTCAGCGGCGCGCTTCTCACGGTCGGCGACATGGCCAGGTCGACATCGCGGGCGGAGTTGGAGGAGCCCACGAACAGCGTCGCCTCGGAAGGAAGTTCGGCCAGGACCGTGCCCGCGATGGCAAGCCCGCTCGGCCATGCCGACTGGATGACCGCCTCAGCGGCCTTGGCGACCAGATCGCCCGCGTCGGCCCACGCTCGCGCCCACTGCTCGTCCACCTGTCGGCCGTTCGGGATGGACGCCGGCACGACCTCGAACGGGTGGACGACCGATGCGACGTGCCAGGGGTCTGGCCAGCTCGACTGCGCTGCCACGATCTCCACCGTGACCGCAGGGTCACGCATGAGGGCGGCCACCGCGCGTGAGAGGGTGACCCGCCCGACGACCAGGACCCGATCAGGGCGATGGCGCCCCAGCCATTGACCGGCGGTGAGCAAGAGCGGACCGTGCGGGACAAGGTCATTGCGGTCGTGGGCACCGAACGGCTCAGCGATGACCGGCCACCCCGCCGCCCGGGCGAGCGCTGTCACTTCCGCGGACCTGGCTGGATCGGGCAGATCACCAAGCAGGACAAGGGTTCTGGGAATGTAGGCCAAGCCCTCACCCGGAAGGCTGGCCGCTTGGCCTCTCACCCGTGGTTGGACTCTCATCCGTGGTTGGACTCTGACCCACGGGGCCGCGTTGTCACGGCCATCGAGGCTCTCCGGC
The DNA here is from genome assembly GCA_002404345.1 of Actinobacteria bacterium UBA4719. Taxonomy (GTDB): domain Bacteria; phylum Actinomycetota; class Actinomycetes; order Actinomycetales; family Dermatophilaceae; genus UBA4719. Next base: position 10,998 of record DHJN01000147.1, read on the forward strand.
CATCCGTCGACGTCGGCCAGATCGGGCACCAGCGGCTTGCGCAGGGGAACATTGAGATGGACCGGACCGGCATCCGCGCCGCTTGTCCCGACGGCTGTTGCGTAGAGCCGACTCACCACCGACCGCCATACCGCGTTCTGGCCCTCGCGGGCATCAGGTGCACCGAGCTGGTGGACCATGCGGACGGCGGTACCGAACAGGTGGTCCTGGTCAGTGGTCTGGTTCGCCCCGGTGCCCTGCAGCTCCGATGGACGGTCGGCGCTGACGATGATCAGCGGCACTGCGGCGTGGCTGGCCTCAAGAACGGCCGGGTGGAGGTTGGCAACCGCTGTTCCGGATGTCGTGAACACCGGCACTGGCCGGCGGGTGAGCTTGGCCAGACCCAGCGCCAGGAAGGCGGCAGAGCGTTCGTCGACCCGGACATGCAGCCGGAGACGGCCCGCGCGGTCCGCCTCCTGAAGGGCGTAGGCAAACACCGCGGAGCGTGAGCCGGGACAAAGAACGGCCTCACGGACTCCGTGGCGGACCAGCTCGTCCACCACAACCGTGGCCAGAGCGGTCGACGGGTTCACGCTCGCGATCCTGCCACAACCGGTCCAAACCTAGGGACTGTGCGCTCCTGCATCGTCCAAACCTAGGGACTGTGCGCCTCACAGAGCCGGATCGCGCTGTGCCCCACGGTGCGTGACCGCATCAGCGCCAGCAGCCAGGGCAGCCTGTAGAGCCTCACGGCGGCCGGCTCCCGCGACAAGTGCGGCGCTCAGAGCGCCGCAGAACGCATCACCCGCGCCCGTGGTGTCGAGCACCTCGGGCGCCTCGACCACCGGCCCGGTGAGCTGGTCGCCATCCCACGCCGCGCCCGCCGCGCCGAAGGTCACCACCAACGACGCCGGGAGTGCCTCCGAGTCGGCCAGCAGCAGGGCCTCGTGCTCGTTGACCACCAACGGGTCGGCGAGGGCGACGACGTCGGGTGGCAACGCGGAATACGGCGCCAGGTTGAGGACGACCCGGGCACCCCTGGCCGACGCGCGCCGCACTGCGGCGGTGACCACCTCCAGCGGGACCTCCAGCTGCAGCAGTACGACGTCGCCGGGACCGACGGACTGCAACACCCCGAGGTCGTCAACGGTGACCTCGGCATTGGCGCCAGCGATGACGACGATCGAGTTCTCGCCAGCCTGGTCAACGGCGATGAGGGCATGACCGGTGGGGCCCTGCGGCGCGACACGGATCGCGGCCACGTCAATACCCAGCGCCAGCAGCCTTGCGACATAGGCGGATCCAGCCTCGTCCGACCCCACACAGCCGACCATGACCACCGTGGCGCCTGCCGCCGAAGCCGCCACCGCCTGGTTGGCGCCCTTGCCACCTGCCAACCGCTCGAGGCCACTTCCCAGGACGGTCTCGCCCGGTTTCGGGTGTCGCTCGACATGGGTGACCAGGTCGATGTTGAGCGACCCGAGCACGAAAACCCGCCCCATCAGCGAGTCCCGCCGTTCACGGTGCGCAACCACAGCTCGGCATAGCGGCCAGCGTCCACTGACATGGCGACCTCCACCGACGTCGGTGCTATCCCGTGGGGATCGTGGGCGAGGTCGCCGGACCAGTCGCGACGGTCGACGATGGTCCGGCCACGCGAGAAGGTCCCTGCCAGCTCCACCCGAACCGGAAGGCGCACCGTCGTCAGACCCGCGCGATCGATCACCGCGCACACCGCGCCCGCGTCACCGATCGTCGCGTCAGGCTGGCCAAGACGACGACTCTGGAAGTCGACCAGCCGCCCCGCCAGCTCGGCCGGTCCACGGCCGCCGACGGCCGTGAGCTCGGCGGACTGCTCCCGGCTGACCCGCACGTCGTAGAAGACGTCCAGGCCGTACATCACCACCGGGATGTCGAGCTCGGCAGCCGACTCGAGGACGATGGCCGCCGCCTCGGGGTCATGCCACACGTTGAACTCCGCGGAAGCCGTGGCATTGCCGATCTCGGTCCCTCCACCCATGAAGACGATCTCGCGCAGACCCGCAGCAGCCTCCGGATAGGTACGCAACAACAGCGCGATGTTGGTCAGCGGAGCCAGCGGCACCAACGTGATCCGGTCAGCCGGCTCCCCGGTTGCCGCCCGACTCAGCAGGCCCCGCAGAAGCTCGACCGCGTGCCGCGGGTCGGGGTGACGCTCGGACGAGGGCCAGCCGAGGTCCGCCATACCGTCCTCGCCGTGGACGTGCCGGGCATCCCTGGCGGGCTCGATCAGCGGTCTGCCCGCACCGCGGGCAACCGGGACATCCGGCCGCCCGACGACGTCGAGCACCTTCAGGGTGTTGCGGACGACGTCGTCCACGCCGGCGTTGCCACCGACACAGGTGACCGCACGAAGGTCCACATCCGGGTGCAGGGCCGCCAACAGCAGCGCACAGGCGTCATCCACACCGGTGTCGACATCGAGGACGATCGGCAGCGGCTCGGTCATGCGCGAACCAGGGTCACCGGCATCGACGAGTCGGCGGGGATGTCGAGGGCCGAGGGAGCGCGACCTCTGGCCACCATCTCAGCGCCCAGGGCGGCCACCATCGCGCCGTTGTCGGTGCACAGACCGGGTCGTGGGACGCGAAGCCGGATGCCCGCGGCGTCGCAACGCTCCTGGGCCATGGCCCGCAGCCGGGTGTTGGCCGCCACGCCACCACCGATGAGCAGGTCGTCGACGCCGTGCTCCCGGCAGGCCAGGACGGCCTTGCGGGTCAGCACGTCGACCACCGCCTCCTGGAAGCTCGCGGCCACATCGGCGACCGGCACCGGCTCACCTGCGCGCTCGCGCGCCTCGACCCAGCGGGCCACGGACGTCTTGAGTCCGGAGAAGGAGAAGTCGAAACGGTGCCGCTCCATGTCACGGCCCGAGGTCAGGCCGCGCGGAAAGAGCACGAAGGCTGAGTTTCCTTCTGTAGCAACCCGATCCACGTGCGGCCCGCCAGGGAACGGCAGCCCCAGGACCCGGGCCACCTTGTCGAAGGCCTCGCCCGCGGCATCGTCGATCGTGCTCCCCAGAGATCGCACGTCAGCAGTGACATCCGGGACGAGCAGGAGGCTGGAGTGCCCGCCGGACACCAGCATCGCCAGCGTCGGCTCGGGCAGCGGGCCGTGTTCGACGATGTCGACGGCGACATGGGCCGCGAGGTGGTTGACACCGTAGAGCGGTTTGCCCAGGGCCACCGCGAGCGACTTGGCCGCGGCCACTCCCACCAGCAGTGCGCCAGCGAGCCCCGGGCCAGCGGTGACGGCGATCGCGTCCAGATCAGCAAGGCGTATGCCGGCCTCGCGGCAGGCTCGCTCGATCGTCGGCACCATCGCCTCGAGGTGGGCGCGGCTGGCCACCTCCGGCACCACGCCACCGAAGCGCGCATGCTCGTCGACACTGCTGGCGACGGCGTCGGCGAGCAGTCTCTGACCGCGGACGATCCCGACACCGGTCTCGTCGCAGGACGTCTCGACGCCGAGCACCAGGGGGCCGTCAGTCACGGCGTCACCTCCTCCGTCGTGTCCAGCAGAGGCAACCTCATGATGTGTGCGTCCACGTCCCCCGGCTGGTAGTACTTGCGTCGCACCGTCAGCACCGCAAAGCCCATCGTGCTGTAGAGCCGTTGCGCCGCAATGTTGTCCGCCCGAACTTCGAGCATCAGATGCTCGGCACCAGCCCGTCGGGCTTCAGCGATGAGCCAGTGCATCAGCACTCTGCCCAGGCCCCGACCCTGAGCACCCGCAGCGACGGCAACGGTCATGACGTCGGCGACCTCGCCACCGCGGTCGACGCCGGCGTAACCAACCACGGCGCCACCCTGCTCACCGACCACGTAGGAGCGCCGCGGACGGCCGGCCAGCTCAGTCCACCAGGTCTGCTCGGACCAGGCGTCATCAGCGAACAGCTCGGCCTCAAGCGCGGTCAGGGCTGGGATATCCAGCCAGGTCATCTCCCTCAGGTTGACCTTGGGCAGGGTCATGGCAGGGCCGGCTTGCGCGGGGGCAGAGGCGACGCATCCGGGCGACGCAGATACATCGCCTCGGCCTCGGCAAGGCCCTCACCGGCTGCCAGTCTCCGCGCCGCAAGCGAAGCCAGGGCGGCGGCGCTGACATCGAGGGGACCCACCCGCGGACCGAGCCAGTCGGGATACAGGACGGCACCTCGCCCGATCACGGGCAGACCCTGCACCTCGTCGGCAATCGCCTCTGCCTTCGCGACCATGGGCTCCCCCCTGCGCTTCACCCCGCCAGCCGTGATGTCATAGCGCGCCCAGTAGACCTCCTTGCGCCGCGCATCCGTTGCCACGACACAGGACTGGCCCAGCTCGGCGGCATCCGCCAGCCATGCCTGGTGGGCCAGTGCGTCCAGACTGCACACCCCGAACACCGGTATGCCGCACGCAAAGGCGAACGTGCGTGCCGTCACCAGGCCGACCCGCAGCCCGGTGAACGGCCCGGGGCCGGTGCCGGCGACCACTGCGCTGACCTCGGCGGCAGTGCGCCCAGCCCGGGCCAGGACGTCAACGATCCCTGGCGCGAGGTACTCCCCGTGCCCGCGAGCGTCCAGCGTGCTCGACTCGGCCAGCACGACACCACCGTCGTGCAGGGCGACGGTGATGGCCGAGGTGGCGGTGTCGATCGCGAGCAGCAGCACAGGTTCAGGCTAATGAGATGAGGTCGTCGAGCAGTGCGCCGGCGCCCGGATCGGTCCATCGAGCACCGTGGCCGACCAGATCCACCGTCCGGGTCTCGTGTCCGCGCAAGGTCAGCTCGAGATAGCTCTCGCCGAGCTGCTCAGCCACCCCATGACCCCACTCGACCACGGTGACGGCACCCTCCAGCGAGGCGTCGAGGTCCAGGTCATCGAGCTCGGCAAGACCACCCAGCCGATAGGCATCAACGTGGACGAGGTCGGGGCCGCCGACCAGGGAGGGGTGGACGCGGGCTATCACGTATGTCGGTGACGTGATCGGGCCGCGCACGCCGAGGCCGTCCGCAATACCTTGCGTCAGGGAGGTCTTGCCCGCACCAAGGTCACCGGTCAGCACGAGCAGGTCCCCAACCTCGAGCAGCGCCCCGAGCCTGGCGCCCCAGGCATGAGTGTCGTCGACTGTGCGCAGCCGCACCTGACGGCACAGCCCGACGGCCCCGGAGATCTCGGAAGTCATCGGCAGCCCCTCAGCGGGCACCCTGGCGACGTTCTTGGATGGCCTTCAACACCCGTCGTCTCTTGGCCAGATCGGTGATGGTTCGCCGGACTCGTGGTTTGGCGCGCTGGTCGATGTGGGCGGCAGCGGCACGTTGGGCGCGCACGATAAGCGACAGGAGCTGATCGCTGACCACGTCTCCGTGCTCCAGCATGATGATGTGGCCGGCGTCGTTGACCAGGACGTGCTCGGCACCCGGGATCAGCCTGACGATCTCCTCGCTGTGCTGCGGCGGTGTCAGCAGATCCTGAACTCCGTTGAGCACCAAGGTCTCCACACCGATGAACTGCTCAAGGGCCTCGCGCTTGTCATGCTTGTCGAATGTCTCCATGAAATCGGAGATGACCTCCATCCGCGTCCTGAAGATCATGTCTGCGGTCAGCCGCACGATGCTCAGCGGCACCGGCGAGGCGAAGGAGTAGAGGTCGACGAAGTACTCCTCGACCTCGCGGCCCGCCTTGAGCACCGAGTTGACCAGACCCTGCCGTCCGGCGAGCTGCCCGACCGCGAACGGCCCCAACCGGTGCACCACCTTACCCAGCACGTTGCCCAGCCCCCACGAGACCGCCGAGATGCCCCCCGGGCTGGTGGCCACGAACGCCACGCCCAGAACGCGATCCCTGACCAGCTCGGGGTGTTGAGCCGCCAGGGCCATCATCGTCATTCCACCCATCGAGTGGCCGACCAGAATCAAGGGGCCGTCCGGCGCGACCGCACTGATGACGGCGTCGAGGTCGAGCCCGAGCTGGTCGATCTCGTAGGACTCCTTGGTCCCGGCCCCGGACTGACCGTGACCTCGCTGGTCCCAGAGCACGACGCGGTAGCCAGCCGCCTTGAGGGCTCGCCGCTGGAACACCCAGCTGCGCAGGCTCAGCGCGTAACCGTGGCTGAACACCACCGTCGGGACAGTCGCGCGCGCGTGCACCCCGATGGGACGACCTTCCGGCTCGTCGATCTCGACATGGAGCGGCACACCATCGAAAGCGAGGACGACGACCTCGGTCGTGGCCTCTTCGTGATAGGTATCAAAGGTCTCCAACGCCTTGGCCGTCTGGAGAGCGCGGGCCAGACGATCGGCCACCACGCTCACCGCTGCCGTGGCCCCCGCAGCCGCCAGACCGATGCCGATCCCGGTGACAGTACGACGCTGGCTCACTGCTGACCTCCGATGTAGACGCGGGGCACCCTCGACCCGATACGGGAGATGATCTCGTATGAGATCGTCCCGGTCGCCCGGGCCCAGTCCTCCGCCGTCGGCTCCCCCGACTCGCCGGCCCCGAACAACGTCACCCGGTCCCCGGCCTGTGCCCGGCTCTGCGGACCGAGGTCCACGGTGAACTGGTCCATACAGACGCGGCCAGAGACGGTATGCCGTGCGCCTCCCAGGCTCACGGGCCCGGCGTTCGTGGCATTGCGCGGGATGCCGTCGGCGTAGCCGATCGGCACCAGGCCGACCGTCGTGTCCTGCGACGTGACGTACTGATGTCCGTAGCTGAGGCCCTGGCCCGCCGGAATCCGTTTAGTAACGGCAAGATCGGCGCTCAGCGTCATCGCCGGCGTCAACCCGAAGGACTGCGGGTCGCCCAGCGACGGGACCGGCGACAGCCCGTAGACGGCTAGCCCCGGGCGGACCAGGTCGAAGGCCACGCCGGGATTGGTCAGCGTGGCGGCGGAGTTCGCAATGTGCCGGACCTCGAGCTCGCACCCTGCGCGCTCGGCTTCACGCACAGCCTGCCCGAATCGCTCCTGTTGCCGACGCACCGTCGGGTGCGTCGGCTCGTCCGCGTAGACGAAGTGGGACCACACGCCAACGATACGGACAAGACGCTCGGCCTCAAGGCTTCGGGCTGCCGGGAGCAGGATCTGCCAGTCGTCGCCGAACGCGCCGTTGCGGCCGAGCCCCGTGTCGACCTTGAGGTGGATGCGGGCCGTGCGACCCAAGGCACGGGCCGCATCAGCGACTTCGGCCAGGGACCACAGCGCCGACACGGACAGGTCGATGTCAGCAGTGATGGCAGCCGCGAAGTCAGAGCCGGGGACATGCAGCCATGACAGCACCGGCGCGTGGACTCCGTTGTCCCGCAACGCCATCGCCTCACTCAGCTGCGCGACCCCGAGCCACGACGCACCGCCACTGACGGCAGCACGGGCGCTGGGCACCAGACCGTGCCCGTAGCCGTCGGCCTTGACCACAGCCATCACGGCGGCCGACCCAGCGTGTTCACGCAGAACCTCGACATTGCGGCGGATCACGTCCAGATCCACGGTTGCCCGCGCGGTCTCACGACCGGCGGCATGGGGAGCACCACCAGGACGGCCAAGACCGTCAGCGGACCCGTGAATCTCGTCAGTCATGGTGAAAGTCTCTCAGGATCGAGCGATCCCGCGAGCCACCAACCCGGCGACCACCCCCGGTATGGCATGTGCCACACCCAGGGCGCGAACGGGCCCACCGGGGTTGGAGGCATCCGCAGCCAGGCCGTGAACCAGCGCGGCGAGGCTGCCCGAGTCACGTGGGGACAGCCCCGATGCGAGCAACATCCCCGCAAGACCGGCAAGCACGTCGCCCGACCCGGCCGTTGCCAGCCAGGACGGCGCATCGGCCTGGGAGCGCACTGCCAGACCCGACGAACCAGGGGGCACCACCAGCGTCGTCGCCCCCTTCAGAAGGACCGTGCTGTTCGTCAGGTCGGCCAGCCGCCGGGCGTGAGCCAACGGCGCGCTCGTGACGGTTGAGCGGTCCACTGCGACATGGCTGCCGCCCTCGAGCCGGCTCAACAGACCGGCAAGCTCGCCCGCATGAGGAGTGAGCAGGGTTGGCGTGGAGCGCGGTTCGACGATCAGGTCGAGGCCGCCCGCATCCACGACACAGGGCAGGCCGCAGTCCATAGCTGACTGAGCGGCGGCTCGTTGGGCCCGGCCCTGCGCAGACTCGTCGCCGGCGTCGACGCCGGGCCCCACAAGCCACGCCTGCACCTGACCCACGCCGATGACCGCCTCGGGCACATTCGAACGAATGAGAAGCGTCGGCGTCGCCGGGCCCACATAACGCACCATCCCTGCACCTGAGCAGACCGCCGAGGTGACCGCCAACAGCGCTGCCCCCGTGTAGTTCTCACCGCCGGCCACGATGCCGAGCACGCCTCGGGAGTACTTGTCGTCCGCTGGCCCAGGGCGCGGCCACAGACCCGAGACGTCGTCGTGGGTGACCCGCTCGACCACCGGCGGTCCGTCGATCTCCACGCCGATGTCCACGCCGATGTCCACAATGGTGAGCCGCCCCACTGCGGGCTCGGTGGCCGGCAGCAGATGCACTGGCTTGGCCGCGATGAAGGTCACCGTCTCGTCGGCGAACACGCAGGAGTGCGCGACAACCTCGCCGCTGGGGTCCGCCCCGCTGGGCAGGTCAACCGCCAGCACGTATGCCGTGTCACTCACCTCACGCAGCAGGGCCTCGATCTCCGGAGCCAGGCCAGGGCGTCCGCCGATGCCGACGATCCCATCGATGACCAGCTCGGCCTCGCGCAACGCCGACGAGACCACAGAGGCCGGATCCGCATGGACACCCACGGCATCGAGCACCGACACCCCGGCGCCGCGCGCGGCCAGCAGGCCACCTTCATGCACCGACTCCGCGACGGTGAGCACCACCACAGCGGCACCGTCCCGGGCGAGCAGGGCTGCGGCATACAGCGCATCTCCACCGTTGTTGCCGGCGCCGACCATCGCGACGACGCGCCGCCCACCAGGACCGCCGAGCCGCGCGGACGCGACCGAAGCCAGGCCCGAGGCCGCGCGCGACATCAGCGCACCCTCGTCGAGCCGGGTCTGTGCCGCGGCCTCGGCCTCGCGCACGGATGACACGGAATACGCACGGATCATCGCAGCCTCAGCCCTCGGCGATCACGACAGCCGAGGCAATCCCGGCATCGTGGGAGAGCGAGACGTGCAGCTCGTTCACGCCGAGGGCGGCTGCGCGCGCCTCGACGGTGCCCCACATCCTCATGTGCGGGCGACCGTCGTCGCCACGCAGGACGCAGGCGTCAGCCCAGTGCAGACCCGCCGGTGCACCCAACGCCTTGGCCAGGGCCTCCTTGGCCGCGAACGTGGCCGCCAGAGAGTTGAGCCCCATCGAGCGCTCGGACTCGATGAACAGCCGCTCGAGCAGCCGTGGCGTGCGTTTCATCGTCTGACCGAAGCGCGCAATATCGACGACGTCGATCCCGACCCCGATGATCATTCGACCGTGACGGACTTGGCCAGGTTGCGCGGCTGGTCGACGTCCAGGCCCTTGGCGGCAGCCAGCTCGCAGGCGAACACCTGCAAGGGCACGGTCGTCACCAGGGGCGCCAGCAGAGGCGGCGTCGCCGGGACACGAATGACCACGTCAGCGAAGGGCACGACGTCCTCGTCGCCCTCCTCGGCGATCACGATGGTGCGAGCTCCGCGCGCGCGGATCTCCTGAATGTTGGAGACGACCTTGCCGTGCAGTCCGTGCTCGCTGCTGGGCGAGGGCACGATGACGAAGACGGGCTGCCCGGCCTCGATCAGCGCGATGGGTCCGTGCTTGAGCTCCCCGGCGGCGAAACCCTCGGCGTGGATGTAGGCCAGCTCCTTGAGCTTGAGCGCCCCCTCGAGGGCCACCGGATAGCCCACGTGACGCCCCAGGAACAACACCGACCGGGTGTCGGCCATGAAGCGGGCGATCTCGCGGACCCGGTCCAGGTCGTCCAGGACCGTCTGGATCTTGGCCGGCATCTCGTACAGGTCCTTCATCACCGCCTGCGCCTCGTCGGCGTAGGTGCCGCCGCGCAGCTGGGCGAGATAGAGACCCAGGATGTAGCAGGCGGTGATCTGGGCCAGGAAGGCCTTGGTCGAGGCGACCGCGATCTCCGGGCCCGCGTGGGTGTAGAGAACCGCGTCCGACTCGCGCGGGATCGTCGAGCCGTGGGTGTTGCAGATGGCGATGACGCGAGCGCCGAGCTTACGTGCGTGCTTGACCGCCATCAGGGTGTCCATGGTCTCACCGGACTGTGAGATCGCGACGACGAGGGTGCGTTCGTTGACCACCGGGTCGCGGTAACGGAACTCATGGGCCAGCTCGACCTCGCACGGGATACGGGTCCAGTGCTCGATGGCGTACTTGGCGACCATGCCGGCATAGGCCGCGGTGCCACACGCGATGATCACGATCTTGTCGACGGCGCGCAGCTCCGCCTCGTCCATCCGCAGCTCGTCCAGCACGAGACGACCGGAACCGTCCGTGCGACCCAGCAGCGTGTCAGCCACGGCGTGCGGCTGATCGTGGATCTCCTTGGCCATGAAGTTCGGGAAGCCGCCCTTCTCGGCGGCGGCCGCATCCCAGTCGACGTGGTACCGCTTGCCCTCGGCCGGGGTCCCGTCGAAGTTGATGATGCTCGCACCCTGCGTCGTGATCGTGACGATCTGGTCCTGGCCGAGCTCGAGCGCCTCGCGGGTGTAGCCGATGAAGGCCGCCACATCGGAGCCCAGGAAGGTCTCGCCGTCGCCCAGACCCACCACGAGCGGGCTGTTGCGCCGGGCGCCGACGACGACCCCGGGCTGGTCCGCATGGACCGCCAGCAGCGTGAATGCGCCCGTGAGATCGGCGACGACCTGGCGCATCGCCTCGGTGAGGTCGCCGACCTTGTCGTAGGAACGCGCCAGGAGCTGCGCGACGACCTCGGTGTCCGTCTCGCTCAGGAACTGGACGCCCTCACCGATCAGCCCGGACCTCAGGCCATGGAAGTTCTCGATGATGCCGTTGTGAATCAGCGCCAGCTTGCCGTCCTCGCCACCGGCGTGGGGGTGCGCGTTCTCGTCGGTCGGGCCGCCGTGGGTAGCCCATCGGGTGTGCCCGATGCCAGTGCTCGACTCCGGCGGTGGCTCCTGCGCGAGGGCGCCGATCAGGTTGGCCAGCTTCCCGGCGCGCTTGGTGGTCAGGACGTGGTCCCCCGCGATCAGGGCCACACCAGCGGAGTCGTAGCCGCGGTACTCGAGCCTGGCCAGGCCCTCCATAACGACCTCAAGGGCCCTGCCATCGACCTTCGGCCCCACGTATCCCACGATTCCACACATGCGGGCCAGCCTAACGGGAGGCGTCCGGTCCACGAGCCATGCGGCGCGTCCGCCACAATAGGCGGGTGCGTCCGCCCCATAGCCCCGCCCTGCTGTCGCCGTACGTCGAGCTCGACCGTGCGGCGTGGGCGCGACTGCGCGACCATCACCCACTGAGCCTGACCCAGGCTGACATCACCCGACTGCGGGGCCTGGGCGAACGCCTGGACCTCGCCGAGGTCGAGCAGGTCTACCTGCCCCTGTCGCGCCTGCTCAACTTCTATGTCGGTGCCACCGAAGGCCTGCACCGCATTACGGCGGACTTCCTGGGCGAGCGCCCTGAGCGCACCCCATTTGTCATCGGGGTCGCCGGATCGGTGGCCGTGGGCAAGTCCACCACGGCCCGCATCCTGCGTGAGCTGCTGGCCCGGTGGCCGGGGACGCCTCGGGTCGAGCTCTTGACCACGGATGGTTTCCTCTACGCCAATGCGGAGCTCGAACGCCGGGGACTGTTTCAGCGCAAGGGTTTTCCCGAGTCATATGACCGTCGTGGCCTGCTCAGGTTCGTCGCCGAGGTCAAGGCCGGCAAGGACGAGGTCAGCGCGCCCGTCTACTCCCACCTGACGTACGACATCATCCCGGGCGAACGGATCGTGGTGCGCCGCCCGGACGTGCTCATCGTCGAGGGACTCAACGTCCTGCAGGCCCCGAGAGTGCTGGCCGACGGACGCACGGGCCTTGCCGTCAGCGACTTCTTCGACTTCTCCGTCTATGTGGACGCCCGGAAGGAGAACATCAAACGCTGGTATGTCGAGCGGTTCCTCCGCCTGCGCGAGACGTCCTTCGCGGACCCGAACTCCTACTTCCACCGCTACGCGGGACTGACGGACGAGCAGGCCCGCGAGACCGCCGTGGGCATCTGGGACTCGATCAACGAGCGGAACCTGATCGACAACGTGCTGACCACCCGTGGCCGGGCCACCCTCGTGCTGTCCAAGGGTGAGGACCACAGCGTTCGCCGGATCCGGTTGCGCAAGCTCTGATCATGGTCTTGAGTCATGGTGTTGAGCCATGATTCAGACATGACTGAAAGCATCCGCCCTGCTCGATCCCACAAAGGCCGGATCGAGCACGACTCCATGGGCGAGGTGGAGGTGCCGGCTGACGCCCTGTGGGGCGCCCAGACGGCACGGGCGGTGGCGAACTTCCCCATCTCCGGCCTGACGATGCCATTGCCGATCGTCCACGCCCTTGCGCAGATCAAGTCCGCTGCCGCTCATGTCAATGCCGACCTGGCTTCGCTGGATCCCGAGGTCGCCCGCGCCATCGCCACAGCTGCCGACGACGTCGCACGTGGCCTGCACGACGACCAGTTCCCCGTCGACGTCTTCCAGACCGGCTCCGGCACCTCCACGAACATGAACGTCAATGAGGTCGTGGCACGGATCGCCCACCTCGCATCCGGTCTGGGTGTTCACCCGAACGACCACGTCAACGCCGGACAGTCCAGCAACGACACCTTCCCCACCGCCATCCGGGTCGCCGCGGTGCTCACCACGCGGGACCTGCTCGTGCCGGCACTGCGCCACCTGTCCACGTCTCTGCACGGGCGCCAACTAGCGTTCGCCGACGTGGTCAAGGCGGGCAGGACACACCTGATGGATGCCGTGCCCGTCACCCTCGGCCAGGAGTTCGGCGGCTACTGCCGCCAGGTCGAGCTGGCCTGCGAGCGACTGCGGCTGGCCGCAGACGGGGCCGCCGAGCTGCCGCTGGGAGGGACCGCGGCCGGCACCGGCCTCAACGCCGCACCGGGGTTTGCGTCGGCCGTGATCGCCAAAATCGCGGAACGCACGGGCAGCTCATTCAGAGAGGCCGTCGACCATTTTGAAGCCCAGTCCACCCAGGATGCGCTGGTCGCTCTCAGCGGAGCCGCCAAGGTCCTGGCCGTCGGCCTCACGAAGATCTGCAACGACCTGCGCTGGATGGGTTCGGGTCCCCGGGCCGGGCTGGGCGAGATCCACCTGCCCGACCTCCAGCCGGGGTCGAGCATCATGCCCGGCAAGGTCAACCCTGTGGTCCCGGAGGCAGTCCTCATGGTCTGCGCACAGGTCATCGGCAATGACGCGACCATCACCGCCGCCGGCGCGGCCGGCAACTTCGAGCTCAACGTCATGCTCCCGGTCATCGGACGAAACCTGTTGGAGTCGTTGACGTTCCTGGCCACGGCGTGCCGACTCCTGGCCGACCGGTGCGTCGACGGCATCACCGCCGACGAGCAGCGGTGCCTTGACCTGGCTCAGAGCTCACCGGCGATCGTGACACCGCTCAACCGCTACCTCGGCTACGAAGCGGCCGCCGCAGTCGTCAAGACCTCCCTGCTCGAACGCCGGTCCATCCGCGACATCGTCATCGCCCGGGGCCACATTGATGCGGGCGACCTGACCGAGGCCCAGCTCGACGAAGCGCTGGACGTGCTCTCGATGACTCGCCCCGACTCGACCCGCTGAGCTCAGTACCAGTTCGTGGCTTGGGAGTGCGCCCACGCGGAGCACGGCGTGCCGTAGCTGTTGGAGATGTACTGCAGGCCCCACTTGATCTGGGTAGCCGGGTTGGTGGCCCAGTCGCTGCCCATGGAAGCCATCTTGGAACCGGGAAGGGACTGCGGTATGCCGTACGCGCCGGAGCTGGGGTTGCTGGCGTTCCAGCGCCAGCCGCTCTCCTTTGTCCACAAGCTGCTCAGACACCCGAACTGCTCGCCTTCCCAGCCGTGGTCGGCGGCCAGCAAGCGGGCGACGGCCTCGGGGTCGGACTGCGCCCGGGAGAGGATGCTCTGGCGTGTCTGTTCGCGAGCGGCGCGTTCAGCCGCCACCTCGCGGGCCCGGGACAGCGTTGCGGCCGCCTCCTGACGGGCCCGGGACACCCGTGCGGCCGCCTCCTGACGACCCTTCAAGATCGCGGCCGCCACGGCCTCGGCCTTGGCCTTCTTCTGTTGCTGCGTCACAGTTGCGGCACGCTGCACGCCGGAGAGAGGCGCCTGGGCCAACGCAGCGTTGGTCTCGGTCCGGTTGCGAGCGAGCTTGGTGGCCTGGGCCACTGCTGCCGGACTGGCAGTGAACGACGCAGGGGACTGCGGCTTGGCCGCAGACGAGTAGCCGGCAGCAGTGGCGCCGGCAAGCGCGACAATCGCGGCGGCAGATGTCAGCGGACGACGCAGAGCGCGAGAGAACGCGTGACGCTTCGGTGAGGTCCTAGCCCCGCTATGGGTCGGGGTCCGGTGAGATCCCCCGGTGTGTCGGCCCTGGTAAGGCGTGGCCATGCATCCTCCACATAGAAGCGGTCCACCAGCTCCGGTGGACCGTGTACGCAAGATGAATGACGCAGAGCGGCGGAGAGAATCTCCACCCGGCGCTGTGTCAGTGCCCAACCGCAGCAATTTCTTCACTGCCGTTATGCAATCGAGACCTTGCGGGACTCACCGTGCCAAAGATCCCCAGGAATTCCTAATCCGCCGCAGGGCAGCCCCACCCTCCGGCACTTCAGGCACATCGGCACCATCAGTCACAGCGGCACCTTCAGGCACAGAGGCACCATCAGGGCGTGGCCTCAGATCTCGAGACCCTCCAGGAGGTCGGTCACCAGCGCCGCGATCGGGCTGCGCTCACTTCGAGTCAGGGTGATGTGAGCGAAGAGAGGGTGGCCCTTGAGCGCCTCGATGACGGCGGCGACACCGTCGTGGCGACCCACTCGCAGGTTGTCCCTCTGTGCGACGTCGTGAGTCAGAACCACCTTGGAGTTCTGGCCGATCCGCGAGAGCACCGTCAGCAGCACGTTGCGCTCAAGTGACTGGGCCTCGTCCACGATCACGAAGGCGTCATGCAACGACCGCCCCCGGATGTGGGTCAAGGGCATGACCTCCAACATCCCCCGGTCCATGATCTCCTCGACCACCTCAGTGGAGACCAGCGCGCCAAGGGTGTCGAACACGGCCTGCGCCCAGGGCCCCATCTTCTCGGACTCGCTGCCGGGCAGATAGCCGAGCTCCTGGCCGCCCACGGCATACAGCGGCCTGAAGACGACCACCTTGCGGTGTTGGCGCCGTTCCATGACCGCCTCAAGCCCCGCGCACAACGCCAGGGCGCTCTTGCCAGTGCCGGCTCGCCCGCCGAGGCTGAGGATGCCGACATCGGGATCCATCAGCAGGTCCAGAGCGATGCGCTGCTCGGCGCTGCGGCCGTGCAGACCGAACGCGTCGCGGTCACCNNCCAGCCCGCATGCCGACGCCTTGACGCGCATCGGCAGGTCCTTGCTGACCACAGTGACATCGCGACCGTCGAGGCTCAGGTTCTTGGCGACGGCCAGGATCCGGGTGTCGTTGTCGCCGAGCCGGAAACCCGCAGGCAGCGACTCGGGGTCGGTGTGGTTGAGCTCGACGCGCAGGCTTCCCCCGTCCTCCCCCACCGGAACGGGTGCGTCAAGGCGCCCCTGCTGCAGACGCATGTCATCGAGCAGCTGCAACGCCTGTCGGGCGAAGTAGCCGAGCTCCGGGTGGTGACGCTTGGCCTCGAGCTCGGTCACCACGACGACCGGGAGCACCACCTCGTGCTCGTGGAAGCGCAGCATGGCGCGCGGGTCGGACAGCAGGACAGAGGTATCAAGCACAAACGTCTTGGCGCCATCCATGGTGACTCCCTCGGCACAGCTGGTTCGGCTGTGCCTCTACTCGCGGACGAGGTGCCGGGACCGGGCCCCCACCAGACGGTGGGGCCGATACCGGCCCTCCGTCCGGAGCTGAAGTCGCTCCATAGTGGCGGGCCTCCCGAACGCACGACGGGTGCCCTGCGTCAATGCTGAGGCTAAGCCCTCATTGGGGTGGCAGCGCACACATCCCAGGCGAC
Source organism: Actinobacteria bacterium UBA4719 (assembly GCA_002404345.1). Taxonomy (GTDB): domain Bacteria; phylum Actinomycetota; class Actinomycetes; order Actinomycetales; family Dermatophilaceae; genus UBA4719. The sequence goes on from DHJN01000147.1 coordinate 27,184, forward strand.
ACGCAAGATGTTCACCGCTGGTCCGTCCAACGTTGTTCCACCTGTTCCACCTGTTCCACCGAAGCCGAGCAGCTAGGAGCCGTAACGCCTTTCGCGCTCGGCGTACGCACGCAACGCGCGGAGGAAGTCGACGTGGCGGAAGTCCGGCCAGTAGGCCTCGCAGAAGTAGAACTCACTGTGGGCGCTCTGCCAGAGCATGAAGCCACCAAGCCGCTGCTCGCCCGAGGTGCGGATCACCAGGTCCGGGTCGGGCTGACCCTTGGTGTAGAGATGGTCAGCGATGTGTTCGACGTCGAAGACCTCGGCGAGCTCCTCGATCGAGGTGCCCTTGGCCGCGTGCTCCAGCAACATCGAGCGGACCGCATCGGCGATCTCGCGGCGCCCACCGTAGCCGACCGCTACGTTGACGATCATGGCGTCGACGTTGTGCGTGGCGTCCGCCGCCTCCTTGAGTCGCCTGGCCGTGCCGGCAGGCAGCAGGTCAAGGGCACCAACGAGATTCAGCTGCCAACGGCCGGTCGCGGCCAGGTCAGCGACCACGTTCTCGATGATCGCCAGGAGCGGCTCGAGCTCCTTGGCCGGGCGGTTGAGGTTGTCGGTGGACAGTAACCAGAGCGTGACCACCTCGACGCCCACGTCCTCGCACCACCCCAGAAGTGGCGAGATGTTGTCAGCGCCCGCTTGATGCCCCTGTGCGGTGTTGGCTCCGCGGGCCTTGGCCCATCTGCGGTTGCCATCGAGCATGACACCGACATGGCGAGGCAGCCTCTGCTGCCGAAGGCTGGCGGCGAGTCGACGCTCGTAGGCGCCATACAGCACGTCACGCAGCCCCACGGCAGGTCTCCTTGATCTCGGGCCGGACCTCAACCGTACTCCGCGTTCTGTGACTCACCTGAACGCGGAGTGACCGGAAGGATAAATTACTGGTGGGTAACTTACGATTCCGTAGGTTACCTTGGTCCCATGAGCTCCGCACCACCCCCAACCGACCGCAACCCCCTGGTCGCGGCCGTTGCGGCCGTCGCGTCCGTCAAACCCAAGCTGCGCGGCTGGATCCACGCAGGAAGCTTCCCGCTCGTCCTGGCTGCGGGCATCGTCCTGGTGGTCCTTGCCCCGGACGGGAAGGCCCGCATCGGTGCCGCCATCTTCGCCACCACGGCCGCCATGATGTTCGGCACCTCAGCGGTCTATCACCGCGGCACCTGGTCCGCGCCGGTCCAGGGCCTGCTGAAGCGGATGGACCACTCCAACATCTTCCTGATCATCGCCGGCACCTACACGCCCTTCGCGCTGCTGCTCCTGCCGCCGCAGCAAACCCGCAGCCTGCTGCTCATCGCCTGGATCGGTGCGATCGGCGGCGTGCTGTTCCGGGTCTTCTGGGTCCACGCGCCGCGCTGGCTCTACACGCCCATCTACGTCGCGCTCGGCTGGGTGTCCGTGTTCTACATCAAGCCGCTGTATGAGGGCGCTGAGCAACACGGTGCCGGTGGGGCCGCCATCGTCGCGCTGATCGCCGTGGGTGGGCTGCTCTACACCCTCGGCGCTGCGGTCTACGGGACCAAACGACCCAACCCCTCGCCGCGGTGGTTCGGCTTCCATGAGATCTTCCACGTCCTCACCGTCGCCGCTTTCGTCGTGCACTACATCGCGGTGTCGATGGCGGTGTACTCGTCCGGGACTGCTGCCTGACCGAGCTGACTGACCGAGCTGACTGACCGGTCAGCCGGTCGACGAGTCAGCCGGTCGACGGCGCGCTCTGCCACAGACCCATGAGATTGCCCTCGGGGTCGGTGAAGTAGGCGGCGAAGCCCATCTGCCCGACCTCCTGACGCGCCCGGACCGTTGTACCGCCGAGCTCCTCGACCTTCGCCAGCGACGCGTCGATGTCATCGACATCCACGGTGATGACCGGCCCCTGGAAGCCGTCGGCGCGCTGCATCATCCCGCCGCCGATGTAGCCCGGCTCCAACGAAGGTCCCTGCTCTGACATCGGACCCGTGGAGACCATCGTGTAGCTCATCTCGGGGACGTGCACGATATTCCAGCCGAACGCGCTCTGGTAGAAGGCCCGGGCCCGATCGCCGTCGTCGAAGGGGATCTCGAAATGCACCACGCGACCGCTCATGAGGGTCACCTCCGTCTGCTCGAGTCGGTCGGCACGGCAACCCCGTACCGGTGGCTCAGCCTACGTCCGGGCCATCCTGTGGGCCAGAGGAGTCAGTGCCCGAACCGTCATCTGCAGCCCTGGCCTCCTGCTCCTCGCGATAGGCCATCCGGCGCAGCCGCGCATTCATGTTACGCATCAGGAAGTACAGCGCCACGGCGAGCAGGAAGAAGGCCAGGAAGCCACCCAGCCCGGCGGTGACGTCGACGCTCTCGGGATTCATGGGGCCTCTTTCCGTCCGTCATACGCAATGTGAAGGCTGCCAGACGTCGCCAGTGTGCTGGCCTGCTCTGGGGTGCCGAGTCCGGCAAACAGATCTGACTCGTCCGGCAGGACCGGCACATACGACACCGCCGCCTCGAAGTCCTCCGTCGGCCAGGTCTCCTTCTGCATCTGCATCGGCACCCTGAACCACGGGCCATCGGGGTCGACCTGGGTGGCGTGGGCCAGCAGCGCCTGGTCGCGCAGCTCGAAGTAGTCGGCGCACTCGATCCTGGTCGTGATGGTGCGCTCGGGGCGGTCATCCCAGCGCGAGATCCATTCGCCGAAGGGGGACTCGATCCCCGCGGCCTCCATCGCCTCGTGGTACGAGCGGATCCGCCCCTGGGTCAACGTCTGGTTGTAGTAGATCTTCAGAGGCTGCCAAGCCGGACCACCATGGGTGTATGCCGTCTGGTCACCAGCGGCGGCAAAGGC
>DHJN01000147.1:30081-32185 GCA_002404345.1 Actinobacteria bacterium UBA4719
TGTGGCACATGACGTGGTCCGGGTGGGGGTAGCCACCCTTCTCGTCGTAGGTCGTCATCACGTGTGGCTTGAAGTCCCGGATGACCCGGACCAGCGCGTCGGTCGTCACCTCGATCGGCTCAAGCGCGAAACAGCCCTCGGGCAGCGGAGGCAAGGGGTCACCCTCGGGAAGGCCGGAGTCCACGAAGCCCAGCCAGGTGTGCTGGACCCGCAGGATCAGCTGGGCCTCTGCCATCTCGCGACGGCGGACCTCGGGTAGGTCACGCATGATCTCCGGGTCATGTTGGAGGGCCGGGTTGAGGACGTCTCCGCGCTCTCCACCGGTGCATGACACGACAAGCACATCGACGCCGTCGGCCACGTATCTGGCCATCGTCGCCGCGCCCTTGCTCGACTCGTCATCGGGGTGCGCATGCACCGCCATGAGTCGCAGTCTCTGCTCCACATGCGCTCCTGCATCGAGGTCCTACCGGACAAGCTCATACCGGGCAACGTCATACCCGGGCGACGTCATACCAGACAACGTCATACCAGACAATGGTGGCAGCGTTCATCCTCTCACCCACAGACGACGATCCCCCGGAAGGTCTGCCCGTGCCGATCCCCCGCCCCGCCCCAGGCAACGCCAAGTGGTGGGTCGTCGCCACCATCGGCATTCTGCTGGGCTCCGCCCTGGCCGTCTGGTTCGGGCTGGCCAGCACCCTTGGCAAGCCGAGCTGGACCGACCTGAGCTATCACGTCGTCGATGACCGGACGGTGGACGTGACCTACGTCGTCAGCCGGCCGACCGGACGCGACGTCACCTGCGTGATCCGCGCCATGGACCGGAGCTTCGGCACTGTCGGCCTCGTCGAGGTCCACCTTCCGGGCTCGGACGCCGTGTCGGTGCAGCGCACGACCCGGGTCCGCACCACGACCCGCGCGGTCACCGGGGTGGTCAGTACCTGCTCGGTCAGCTGAGCAGGACTCCCTGTACGGGCAGAAGATTGCTACCCTTGACGTCAAGCACCAAGGGTCTGGTCTCTGCCGATCATCAGATCGGGAGCCCGGACCCGCTTGCTTGGCTCACGGCATACCGCTGGTTCTGGCGGACCGTTGCCAGACCCCGCACACCTAGGAGCTAGACGTGACCGATACCGCGCCGCCTGCTGCGAGCTACCTGACCCAGGAGGCCTACGACCGGCTGAAGGGCGAGCTGACCCTGCTCTCGGGTGAGGGTCGAACCGAGATCGCCAAGAAGATCGAGGCGGCCCGCGACGAAGGCGACCTGAAGGAGAACGGCGGCTACCACGCGGCCAAGGAGGAGCAGGGCAAGATGGAGGCCCGGATCCGTCAGCTGACCCAGCTGCTGGAGGACGCCACCGTCGGATACGCCCCCCCGGATCACGGCATCGTCGAGCCCGGCATGGTCGTCACGGTCGAGCTGTTGGGCGACGAGCTGACGTTCCTGCTGGGCAGTCGCGAGATCGCCGGGGACTCGGATCTGCCCGTGTACAGCGAGAAGTCACCGCTGGGCAAGGCCATCCTCGCGCTCAAGGCCGGGGACGTGACCAGCTACCGGCCGCCCAAGGGCGAGGAGATCGAGGTCAAGGTACTCAACGCCAAGCCGTGCGCCGGCTGATCGGTCGATCAGGGGTCTGATCCGGTCGATCACGCTCATCGACTCACCGAACGGCGGAACTGCCGGGTCGTCAGCGGGACGAAGATGACCAGGATGGCGAGCGCCCACACCAGGGTGTACGTCGCGGGGTGCTGCAGGGCCCAGCTGTGCGGGGGGTTCGTGCCTGGCGGGATGTTGCCGAACAGCTGACGCGCCGACTGGGTGACTGCCGAGACGGGGTTCCACTCGGCAAACGTCCTCAGCGGCCCAGCCAGGGTGCTGAGGGGCACGAAGGTGTTCGCCACGAACGTCAACGGGAAGATCACGACGAACGCGGCGTTGTTGACGACCTCGGGGCTCGGTGCCAGCAGTCCGACCATGGCCATGACCCAGGAGAACGCGTAGGCGAAGGTGAGCAGGATCAGGAAGCCGCCCAGCGCCTCCAGGACCGAGGTACGGATCCGCCAACCAACCACGAGGCCGGTCAGCGACATCACTGCCACG
>DHJN01000147.1:32207-43382 GCA_002404345.1 Actinobacteria bacterium UBA4719
CCGGTGATGACCGCACCGAAGAGAACGGTCTGGGCGAAGATCCCGGCGATCAGGAACTCCCTGTAGTTGCTGCCCCTGACCTCGATCGCGCCGCCGAACACGTAGGCGAACAGCACGACGAACATGATCGGCTGCAACGTGGTGAACACGAGCAGGTCCGGCACCCGCCTGATCTTGATCAGGTTGCGCTTGGCCACGACGAAACCGTCGCCGAGGGGGCTCAGGACACTCATCGGAACGCCTGCCGGACCGGCGCGCCGGTCAGCCGGCGGTCGGAGTGCTCGGTCGCATGGCCGGTGAGCGAGAGGAACACGTCGTCCAGAGTGGGACGTCTCAAGCCGACATCGTCCAGGACGATCTGGGCGGCATCCAGCCTGCGCAGTGCGTCGGTGAGCACCGCCGCGCCGCCGCTGACCGGCATGATCAGCGAACGTCGATGGTCGTCCAGGCTGGCCTTGCCCACACCGAGCGGCTCGAGCAGCTCGCGGGCGGCCGCCAGCTGGGTCGCGTCGGACACGGTGATCTCGAGGCGCTCGCCACCGACCTGGGCCTTGAGCTGGTCCGCCGTGCCTTCGGCGATGACCTTGCCATGGTCGATGACCATGATGTTGTTCGCGAGCAGGTCTGCCTCCTCGAGGTGCTGCGTGGTCAGCAACAGCGAGGTTCCGCCTGCGACCAGTCGCCGGATGACCTCCCACATGTCGGTCCGGCTACGGGGATCGAGCCCGCTTGTCGGCTCGTCCAGGAAGAGGACCGGCGGGTTGGCAACCAGGGCACCCGCGAGGTCCAGGCGCCGTCGCATGCCGCCCGAGTAGGTCTTGGCCATGCGGTCACCGGCATCCTCGAGCCGAAACTGGGCCAGCAGCTCGCGCGCGCGGTCACGGCTCGCCTTGCGGCCGAGGTGATAGAGCCGGCCGATCATGTCCAGGTTCTCGAAACCGGTGAGGTACTCGTCGACCGCGGCATACTGCCCGGACAGGCCGATGTGTCGCCGAACCTCCCGAGGGTCCTTGAGCACGTCGATCCCGGCCACCTCCGCCGTCCCGGAGTCCGGCTTCAACAGGGTCGCCAAGATGCGCACCGCCGTGGTCTTGCCAGCGCCGTTGGGTCCCAGAAGGCCCAGGACCGAACCTCGCGGCACCGTCACGTCCACGCCGTCGAGGGCCTTGACCCGGCCGTAGTGCTTGACCAGTCCGCGTGCCCTCACCGCATTCGTCACGTCAGAAACTGTTGCACGAAGTAGAAACTGATGCACGAAGTCCGACACCGGACCACCCGGTTGCGGCGGCTCAGCCGAACACCACGGAGTACCCCTTGTCGCGCAGGGCCGTCAGCAGCTCCTCGCAGTGTGCACTGCCCTTGGTCTCAAGCTGCACCGCGATCTCGACCTCGTCGACGGGCAGCGTCGCCCCAGTTCGGACGTGCCCGATCTCCAGGACGTTGGCATCCGCACCGGCCAGATCGGCCAGCAGGACGGCCAGCGAGCCCGGGCTGTCAGGGACCCGCACCCGGAACTGCAGGTAGCGCCCGGCAGCGGCCAGACCGTGACGGATGATCCGCAACAACAACAACGGGTCGATGTTGCCGCCGGACAGGACGGCGACGACGGGCCCGTCATAGAAACCCTTGTCGACATCCCGAAGCCGGGCGACGGCCGCGGCGCCCGCCGGCTCGACGACCAGCTTGGCCCGCTCGAGCAGGAACAGCAGGGCCCGCGAGAGCGCCTCCTCGCTGACCGTCTCGATCGAGTCGACCAGCTCACGGACGATCGCATACGGCACCTTGCCCGGACAGCCCACCGCGATGCCGTCGGCCATGGTGGCCATCCTGTCCGTCGCAGCCAACGGCACCGGCCGACCCGCGGCCAGGGACTGCGGGTACGCCGCGGCCTTCTCGGCCTGCACCCCGATGACCCGCACGTCGGGCCGCGTGGCCTTGACAGCTGTCGCGATGCCGGCGAGCAGCCCGCCGCCACCCACGCTGACGAGGATGGTCCGGACGTCAGGGCACTGCTCGAGGATCTCCAGCCCGCAGGTCCCCTGCCCGGCGACGATGTCGACGTGGTCGAACGGGTGAATCAGGACAGCACCGGTCTCGGCCTCGAACTGCCGTGCCCTGACAAGGCATTCGTCAATGCTGGTGCCTATCTGCTCGACACGGGCGCCGTACCCCCGGGTCGCCATCAGCTTGGGGATCGGCGCGCCCAGAGGCATGAAGACGGTCGAGGTGATCCCCAGCATCTGGGCCGCGAGCGCCACACCCTGAGCGTGGTTCCCGGCGCTGGCCGCGACCACGCCGCGGGCCTTCTCCTCGTCACTGAGGCGGGACATGCGCGTGTAGGCGCCGCGGATCTTGAAGGACCCAGCGCGCTGCAGGTTCTCGCACTTGAGGTAGACATCACTGCCCACGCGATCGGACAGCGCGCGGCTGAACTCGAGCGGGGTGGGACGGACGATGCCGCTGAGCAGGTCTTGCGCAGCGAGCACGTCGTCAAGGGTCACGGGCAGCGACGTTGATGCCATCCGCGCAGGCTACCTCCGGGGGCTGCCATCCGCGGGGTCGACGAGGACGGCTTTGGTGAAGGTCGACCCGAAGTCGACACACAGCACCTGCCTCAACCGGCGGTCTTGGTCAGCGCGCGGTCGAGGTCGTCGATGAGGTCCCCAACGTCCTCGATGCCGGTCGACAGACGCACGAGGTCGGCGGGCACCTCCAGCTCGGTGCCGCGGACCGAGGCGTGAGTCATACGGGCGGGGTGCTCAATCAGCGACTCGACGCCGCCGAGGCTCTCACCCAGGGTCCAGATCTCCGTGGCGCCGCAGATGTCGACCGCCTGCTGCTCGCCACCTCCGGCCTGGAAGGAGACCATGCCGCCGTAGCGCCTCATCTGCTTCGTGGCGACGTCGTGGCCGGGGTGGCCGGGCAGACCCGGGTAGTGCACGGCCGTGACCGCGCGGTGACCCTGGAGGAACTCGACAACCTTCTCGGCGTTGTCACAGTGGCGGTCCATCCGCACGCCGAGGGTCTTCAGACCACGCAGCACCAGCCACGCGTCGAACGGTCCGGCGATCGCGCCCATGGAGTTCTGGTGGAAGGCAATGCGCTCTTGCGCGTCCTCGAACCCTGCAACCGCAATGGTTTTCGCCGTGACGACCGCGCCCCCGACGACATCGCTGTGGCCACCGCAGTACTTCGTGGTCGAGTGCATCACGACGTCAGCGCCGAGGGCCAGCGGTTGCTGGAGGTAGGGCGTGGCGAACGTGTTGTCCACCGCAAGAATGGCACCAGCGTGGTGGGCGACGGCCGCGAGCGCGGCGATGTCGGCGATGCCCAGCAGCGGGTTGGTCGGCGTCTCGACCCAGACCATCTTCGTCTGACCCGGTCGGATCGCGGCTCGCACGGCCTCGACGTCGGAGATCCTGGCGATCGTGTGCTCCACCCCCCAGGGCAGGGCGACCTTGTTCAGCAGGCGGTAGGTGCCGCCATAGGCATCGGTGGGAACGACGACATGGTCACCGGGTTTGAGCAGCGCCCGGATGACCGTGTCCTGCCCGGCCAGACCCGAGGCGAATGCGAAACCGCGGCCACCGCCCTCGAGCGCTGCGAGGCACTCCTCCAGCGCGGTGCGGGTCGGGTTGGCCGAACGGCTGTACTCATAGCCGCCCCGGAGGCCGCCGACGCCGTCCTGCTTGTAGGTCGAGACCTGGTAGATCGCCGGCACGACGGCTCCGGTCTGTTGGTCCGGTTCCTGCCCCGCATGGATCGCACGGGTGTTGAAGCCAGCGTCGTTACCGGGGTCCTGGGTCTTCGCGGAGGCCATGTCGTCAAGGCTACGCGAGCCGCCCACGATGCGAGACGGAGCAGCGGCGGTCAGGAACCCGGCGACGGCGACAGTGCCGTACAGCCGCATGAGGAGCGGAGGACGATCTGGGTCGGGAGCACCAGGGCCCTGCGCACCGGCTGTCCGCCGAAGATCCGGTCATGCAGCCGTGTTGCGGCGAGCCGACCGAGCTCACGGACCGGCTGGCGGACAGTGGTCAGACCCGGGGAGATGTAGCGGGCGGCCGAGACGTCATCCCACCCCACCAGGACCAAGTCGTCCGGCAGGTGAAGTCCGTTGTCCTGCAGGCGTTTCATGATGGCCAGGGCAAGGTCGTCGTTGCCGCAGACGAGCCCGTCGACCTTCACGCGTCGCCTCAGGATGTCCTCCGCGACCTGCACCCCGGCAAGCTCGACCAGAGGTACCCGCAGGGGAGGGCGGCGCAACGGCATCTGTGCGACGACGTGAGCCTTTCGGAATCCGGAGTAGCGCTCCGACACGTCGGGGGAGATGTCCGGATCGCCAACGAAGACCAGATGCGAGCGACCGTGTTGGAAGAGATGAGAGGTGAGCAGTGTGGCGTTCCCCAGGTTCTCGGCCCGCACCGAGTCGCAGCCAGCCACGTCGGGCCGCGCGAGCAACACCACCGGCAACCCGCGGGACAGGGCGTGCACCACCGAGTCGGGCACGGTGTTGGCTCCGATGACCATGCCGTCGACGCGCTTGGCCAGAGCATGAAGCGCCTCAGAGGAATCGTATCGACGCCGGGCAACGACGAGGGTGACGCTCTGGCCCAGCTCCGCGGCCGCGGACTCGTAACCCACGATGAGCTCGGAGTCGTAGGAACCGGCGAGGTCCGAAAGCACCAGCGCGTGCGCCCCGTACCGTGGAGCAGCGGCCACCTGGGACCGGTTGCGCGGCGAGTAACCCAGCTCACGGGCGGCGGCGATCACCTTCGCGCGAGCCGAGTCGGAGGCCGGGGCTCTGCCCTCGAACACCCGCGAGACGGTTGCCGTCGAGACGCCGGCCTTGCGCGCAACGGTGTGAAGTGTCACTGCGACAACGGAATCGCCGTCCTGCGCCATTTCTCCCCCTCCCGGACCCCCGCGGCACCACAGACGGCACAGCGTCCTCGCGAGCCGATCCTGACAGACAGCCAACAGATGATCAACGGCCACACCGACAGACCCCCGGTCGGTCGAACCGTGTCAGACTTGTGCTGTGTTTGGATCCGCGAAGCGCACGATGACCACCGCCGACACATCCCTGCCGGGACGGAGTACGCCCCTGCCGGACCTGCCCGACCGCCATGTCGTGCTGGGCACGTCGATGCTCGGTCCCTGGCCGGCCGGCACCGAGGTCCTCTACGTCGCGGTGGGTTGCTTCTGGGGTGCCGAGCGCATCTTCTGGAAGCTGCCCGGCGTGGTGACCACCGCGGTCGGATACATGGGGGGCTACACCCCCAACGCGACATACGAGGAGGTGTGCAGTGGCCGCACGGGACACACCGAGGCGGTGCTCATCGCGTATGACGCGTCACTGATCTCCCCGGAGCTGCTGCTCAAGGCGTTCTGGGAGAACCACGACCCGACGCAGGGCTTCCGCCAGGGAAACGACGTGGGCACGCAGTACCGCAGCGCGGTCTACTGGACGACCGCCGGCCAGGAAGCGGCGGCACGGACAACCCGTGAGGCGTTCCAGATCGTGTTGAAGGGCAACGGTTTTGGCGACATCACCACTGAGCTGCGGCCCGCCGAGGGAGCCGGCCCCTTCTACTACGCGGAGGGCTACCACCAGCAGTACCTCCACAAGAACCCCGGCGGCTACTGCAACCACGGCCCCAACGGCATGACCTGCCCCGTCGGTCTGGTGCGCCAGGATGAGGTGCCCGCCCAGAAGGACGTCCTTCCGCCGAGATGATCAGCCGCCTCCGATGAGTGACGCCTTCTCCTTTCAGGTCCTGCGACGCTTTCCCGACGTCGAGGCCGACAACCTCGTGGCGGTGGACGCCACCGACCGGCTCGTCCTGGCCGAGGCCGGTGCTGCCGTCCAGGCCGCACCGGCCGGCCGGGTCGTCGTGGTCGGAGACCGGTATGGCGCCATGACGCTCGGCGCGATGGCGCTGCACGGGGCGGAGGACGTTCGAGTGCATCAGGACCCCATCACCGGCGAGCAAGCCTTGGCAGACAACGCGATTCGAGCGGAGCTCAATGCGATTCGAGCGGAGGGCAACGCGACTCGAGCGGGGCTGACCAGTGGTTACCGTCAGCTCCCACTCGCCGCGGAGCTGTTCACCGGGGCCACGGTCGTCCTCGGTCAGCTCCCCAAGAGCCTCGACGCGCTGCGGGAGATCACCCAGCTTGCAGCAGCCCACGCCGATCCCGACGTCACGATGTTCCTCGGTGGACGGGTCAAGCACATGACCCACGCCATGAACGACGTGCTCAGCGACAGCTTCGCCGACCTGCGGGCATCCCTGGCACAACAGAAGTCCCGGGTCCTGGTGGCCAGCGGGCCTCGGCCGGCAGCCGAACCCGGCGCGACGGCATACCCGCTGCGAGCGCAACACCCCGACCTCGACCTGTGGGTCTGCGCGCACGGCGCAGCCTTCGCGGGGACCAAGCTCGACATCGGGACGCGATTTCTTCTGGAGTTCGTTGACCGGATGCACCCGGCTGCCAGCACGGCGGTGGACCTCGGCTGTGGCACCGGCGTCATCGCCGCGACCCTGGCCCGGGCCCGCCCGCAGCTGAGCGTGCTGGCCACGGACGAGTCGGCGGGGGCCGTGTCGTCGGCGTTGGCCACCATGGCGGCCAACGGGTTGACCGAGCGCGTGCAGGTCCTTCGGGACGACGCGATGTCGTCCCGGCCTGATGCCAGCGTGGACCTGATCGTGTGCAACCCGCCCTTCCACCTCGGCACCTCGGTGCATGCCGGGGCCGCCTTGCGGCTTTTCGAGGCTGCGGGTCGGGTCCTGCGGCCCGAAGGTCAGCTGTGGACCGTGTTCAACTCCCATCTCCCCTATCGCAGCCAGCTCAGCCGCGCTGTCGGGCCCACGCGCGTCATCGGCCGCAACGCGAAGTTCACCGTCGCCGTGTCGACGAAGCCACCCCTGCACCTGGCCTGACCGCTCAGTCGACGAGGAAGCCCAAGAGGTCCGCCCGGGTCAGCACACCAACCGGCTTGCCGTCGCTGATGACCAGGACCGCGTCATCGGTCTCCAGGATGTGGCGAGCCGTGGACACCGGCTCGCCCGCCCCGACGAGGGGCAACGTCGGGCTCATGTGCTTCTCGACCGGGTCCGCAAGGTGTGCCGTGCCAGCGAAAAGCGCTGCCAGCAATACGCGCTCGCTGACCGAGCCGGCAACCTCACCGACCACGACCGGAGGCTCGGCGTTGACCACGGGCATCTGCGAGACGCCATACTCGCGCAGGATCTCGATGGCGTCGCGAACGGTCTCGGTCGGGTGCGTGTGCACCAGGGACGGCAGGTCCCCGGCCTTGGCCGTGAGCACCTCACCGACCGTTCGCTCGACGTCCTGGTGGATGAAGCCGTAGGACGCCATCCAGGTGTCGTCAAAGATCTTGGACAGGTAGCCGCGACCGCTGTCCGGCAACAGCACCACGACGACGGCGTCCGCCGGCAGGTCACGGGCCGTGCGCAGGGCGGCGACGACCGCCATACCGCAGGAACCGCCCACCAGCAGGCCCTCCTCGCGTGCCAGCCGCCTCGTCATCTCAAAGGACTCGGCGTCCGACACGGCGATGACCTGGTCAACCACGGCCGGGTCATAGGCGCGCGGCCACATGTCCTCGCCAACGCCCTCGACGAGGTACGGACGGCCGGTGCCACCGGAGTAGACCGAGCCCTCAGGGTCGGCGCCGACGATCTGAACCCGGCCGCCAGCGCGGTCTGCCGAGATCTCACGCAGGTAGCGACCGGTGCCGGTGATCGTGCCGCCGGTGCCGATGCCCGCGACGAAGTGCGTGACCTTGCCCTCGGTGTCGGACCAGATCTCGGGACCCGTCGACAGGTAGTGGCTGTTCGGGTTCTCCGGGTTGGAGTACTGGTCGGGCTTCCAGCCGCCTTCGATCTCCTTGGCCAGCCGGTCACTGACCGAGTAGTAGGAGTCCGGGTGGTCCGGTCGGACCGACGTCGGGGTCACGACGACCTCGGCGCCGTAGGCCTTGAGCACATTGCGCTTGTCCTCGCTCACCTTGTCGGGGCAGACGAACACGCACTTGTATCCCCGGCGCTGGGCGATGAGGGCCAGCCCCACCCCCGTGTTGCCCGAGGTGGGCTCCACGATGGTGCCGCCGGGCCTGAGCTCGCCGGAGGCCTCGGCTGCATCGATCATCCGAACGGCGATGCGGTCCTTGACCGAACCGCCGGGGTTGAGGTACTCCACCTTGGCCAGGACGGTACAGGCCGTCAGATCTCGGCCTTCGTCGTCCTTCACCAGACGGTTCAGCTTGACCAGGGGCGTGTTCCCGACGATGTCGGTGATGTTCTCGGCATACTTCACGCCGTCATCGTCTCAGACTCTGGACAGATAGGGGGAACGCCCCTCGCCGAAATGGGGGGACATTTGGGCACAAAGACTTGGGCCGCGTCGTTTACGGTGGTGACACAGCACCAATGGGTACCGGGGGATGAGATGACGACGAAGGCTGGCTGGCATGGGTAGGGCACGACGAGCACGCAAGATCGCGGCAACGGCTGCCTATGGCGGCGGCATCGGGGCTGCCGGAATCGGCGTGCTCGGCCTGGTCGGCTACGGCGTGCTCAAGGTCGAGGCGCAGCTGGCCAGGCGCGTCGTCGGCCAGCCCTTTGAGGGCGCCCCGGACGACGATGCTCTGTATGGCTCGGGGCTCGGCCATCCCGTCCAGCTCGTGGTGCTCGGTGACAGCAGCGCGGCGGGGATGGGCGCAGACACAGCGCAGCAGACGGTCGGCGCCATCATCGCCAACGGGGTCTCGGCACTGAGCGGGCGTCCGGTCCGGCTCACCAACGTCGCGGTGATCGGCGCCGAGTCCTCGGGCCTGGACCCCCAGCTCGCCAGCGCACTGGAAGAGGTCGCCAACCCTGACGTCGCCGTCATCCTGATCGGCGCCAACGACGTCACCCACCGCATCGACAAGTCCATTGCGGTCCGGCACCTTGAACAGACCGTCCGCGCCCTTCGCGCCGCGGACTGCGAGGTCATCGTCGGAACCTGTCCCGACCTGGGCACCATAGAGCCGGTGGCCCAGCCTCTGCGGTTACTGGCCCGCTTCTGGAGTCGCGACCTGGCCGCAGCCCAGACCGTCGCCGTGGTCGAGGCCGGTGGCCGCACGGTCTCCCTGGTCGACCTGCTCGGTCCGGAGTTCGCCGGACCCACGCACGAGATGTTCAGCCACGACCGGTTCCACCCGTCGCCGGCTGGCTACGCCCGGGTGGCCTCGGCGCTGTTGCCCAGCGTCTGCGACGCCCTGGGGCTCTGGGCAGACCCGATCGACCGCCGTCCCGACGCTCGCCGCGGCGAACGCGTGGGGCCCGTCGCTGTGGCTGCCGTGCAGGCAGTCCGTGAACCCGGGACCGAGGTGAGCGCGACGGCAGTCGAGGGTCAGCCCCGCGGCCCCCGGGGCCGGTGGGCAGTGCTCCTTCGCCGACGCCGCCGCCCGATCACGGACCGGAGCGAGCTGGCGAACGCCACCGAGGCGACCGGCATACCCGTCGAGTCAGGCGACCCCACGACGCCGCGGACCGCGCCGGACGAGTCGGACGAGTCGGACGAGTCGGCGCCGATGGGACGAGACGAAGCCCACACCCCGGAAACCGCTGCGCCGCAATAGCATCGGCGGCGAGTCAGGCACAGAACGGCGTCGGCCGACACCCGACTCGACGTGACCAAACAGCTCGACGTGACCACACAGAAGGAAACGAGGAAACATGTCCGAAGCCGTCATCGTCTCCGCCACCCGCAGCCCCATCGGCCGAGCGTTCAAGGGCTCACTGAAAGACGTCCGCCCGGATGATCTCGCGGTTGCCGTGATCACCGCGGCGCTGGCCAAGATCCCCGGCCTGGACCCCACGCTGGTCGAAGACCTCTACCTCGGCTGTGCCGAGCCGTCCGGCGAGCAGGGCGCCAACATGGCCCGCGTCGTTGCCGTGCTCGCCGGCTTCGACCACCTCCCCGGCGCCACCATCAACCGTTTCTGTGCATCCTCGGCGCAGACGACCCGGATGGCCTTCCATGCGATCAAGGCCGGCGAGGGCGACATCTTCGTCAGCAGCGGCGTCGAGTGCGTATCGCGCTACGGCGATTTCGCCGGAGCCGGTGGCGCCCAGGCCGACAGCCAGAACCCCAGGTTTGCGCAGGCCCAGGCTCGCGGCGCCCAGATGGCTGCCGACAACTCCACCTGGACCGATCCACGCGGTCAGGGACTGCTGCCCGACATCTACATCGCGATGGGCCAGACCGCCGAGAACGTCGCAACCTCCCGCGGCATCTCGCGGGCACGCCAGGACGAATGGGGCGTGATCAGCCAGAACCGCGCCGAGAAGGCCATCATCGACGGCTTCTTCGCCCGCGAGATCACCCCGATCACCACGCCGGACGGCACCGTGGTCTCGACCGATGACGGCCCGCGCGCCGGTGTCACGATCGAGGCCGTCGCCGCGCTCAAACCGGTGTTCCGCGAGTCCGGCACCGTCACCGCTGGCAACTGCTGCCCGCTCAACGACGGTGCGGCTGCTGTGGTCATCATGAGCGACACCAAGGCCCGCGAGCTGGGCCTTACGCCGCTCGCCCGCGTTGTCTCCACCGGCGTGACCGCTCTCTCACCGGAGATCATGGGCATGGGCCCCGTGGAGGCCTCCCGCCTGGCGCTCGCTCGAGCGGGCATGACCATCAACGACATGGACCTGATCGAGCTCAACGAGGCGTTCGCCGTGCAGGTGCTGGCCTCGGTCGATGACCTGGGCATCGACACGGACAAGCTCAACGTCCATGGTGGTGCGATCGCCCTGGGTCACCCGTTCGGCGCCACCGGTGCTCGCATCACGACTACGCTGCTCAACGGCCTGACCGCCCGCGACGGTCAGTTCGGCCTCGAGACGATGTGTATCGGCGGCGGCCAGGGCATGGCCATCATCTACGAACGCCTCAGCTGACCAGCACCCTCGCCTTGTTGCGCCGAGACCACCATCCTCGGGTCTGAACCGGCCTCAAACGGTGGTCTCGGCGCAACAAGCGGGTGAAAATGCGGGGCCGGCGGGTATGTGCGGTCAGCGCAGCCCGCGGCGCAGGCTCGCCAGATCCTGCGCGAGCGCCGAGGTCCCCGCCGATATCCCCGCCGATGTCCCCGCCGAT
>DHJN01000147.1:43503-47595 GCA_002404345.1 Actinobacteria bacterium UBA4719
GTCGCCGGGCCACAGTCCGGAACCTCCGACGCCGGGACGCCGTTCGCCTCGGCGACCCCGTCGGCCAGGGACTGGACGAGCGCGCGGACGCGACCGGCATACGAGAGCGCGTGGTCGAGCGGCAGCTGACGCCACCGCTCGACCACGCGCTGTAGCTCGGCCCGGACCTCTGCGACCTGCTCGGGTACAGGCGATCTCGGAGTTCGTGGCAGGGTCACTCGCGAAGGCGGGCCAGCAGTCGCAGGATCTCGAGGTAGAGCCAGACCAGGCTGACGATCAGCCCGTGGGCCAGGAGCCAGGAGTACTTCTCGGGCAGCCGGGCCGCCACCGCACGGTCCACCGAGTCGAAGTCGATCGCCAGGGAGTAGGACGCCAGGCCGACGCCCAACACCGAGATACCGATGCCGAGCAGGCTGTTCTTGCCGCCGAAGCCCCAGGTGCCGCCGACGCCCATGAACGAGGCAACCACGTTGGCAAGGCTGAAGAGCAGGTAGCCCATGATGGCCATGCCGAAGATGCGCCGGGACTTGTCGGTCACCTTGATGATGCCGAACTTCCAGGCTAGGAACATGCCGGCGAAGGTGGACACCGTGGCGATCACCGCGGTAGTGACGACTCCGGGGAACATTCTCTCGAAGACCGAGCTGATCGCCCCGACGAACACCCCCTCCAGCACCGCGTAGAGCACGATCAGCGGCACACTGATGGTCTTCTTGAAGGCGATGACCAGGCCGATTGCCAGCGAGCCGAGCATGCCGCCGAGCATCAGCGGGAGACTCAGTCCCGCGCGCTCTGGATCGGCCACGACGAACCACGAGGCGGCACCGACAACGACGACGACGGCGAAGAGCCCGAGGGTCTTCATCACCACGTCGTCCAGGGTCAGCCGTCCCGTCTGCACGGGGCCGGCCGCCGGCTGGTTGTACAGGTCCGCCAGCTGCTCGGCGTTGAGGGTGTCCTGTACGCCCCGTCGCCTGCCCATCCGGGGGGCCGCAGACTGGCGATCAAAGCCGGCGTAGCCGCCTGCCTTGATCTGCTTGTCGATCCGGGTGAACACCGGGTTGCTCGCCATCATCTCCCTCTCAGCACGTCATGCCGCCCATGGACGGCCCTGTGACCAGACTAAAGGCTGCGCGTCACCGGAAGTTCCCACGCTCGTGTCCCCGACGGGTCTCGAACCCGCACTGGAGCGATTTTAAGTCGCCTGCCTCTGCCGTTGGGCTACGGGGACAGACGCCAGATTACAGATAGAAACGTCGAGGATGTATGCCGTGCGGTCCGCTCACGCGGTCCAGGAAGAGCAGGCCATCGGTATGGTCGATCTCGTGCTGGAGCGCCACGGCCTCGAAACCGTCGGTGGTGATCTCCACCCACTCCCCGGTGAGCGGGAGCTGGCCTCGAACAACCAGACGCCGAGCTCGGGCCAGGTCCCCGGTGAAGTCAGGCACAGACATGCAGCCCTCGCGACCACGTTCCTTGCGAGTCGCACTGACGACCTCGGCATTGCACAGGACAAATGCCCCGTGACACGTGCGCGTCTTGGCATGACCAGACACGTCGACACTGAACACCCTCGCGGCGACGCCGATCTGTTGAGCGGCCAGTCCAACGCAACCCGGCGAAACCACCTGGGTGGCCAGCAGACCCGCGACGAGCTCGATCGTCCCCGCACCTGTCGGGTCGATGTCCCGGCCCTGCGTGGACAGCACCGGATCCGGGGCGCGGACTACCGGGCGGACGGTGCCTGCGGGCAGCTCTGGCATCACCCAAGCTGGGCACGTGCTCACAACTGGCTCACAGCAGGTCGTCGTCGATCAGAGAGAGGCGGACCTCGACACCGAGCTCGTCCGCGGCGCCCTGTAGCTCGGCGCCAAGGCCGACAGCAGACGCTTCGCTGGGCAGCTGAAGCTCGGCCATCAGGACATAGAGCCCCTCGACCAGGCGGGTGCCGAGGTCGACGATGTTGGCGCCGTGGTGCGCGACGACGGCTGTGATGGTGGACACGATCCCGGGCCGGTCCGCACCATGAACCCGCAGCGCGTAGGACGGGCCGCCAATCTGGCTGAGCGCAGGGTCGCCGAGCACTCGGGCGTTGATGACCAGCGAACCATCGGCGCTGAGGAAGTGAAGGGCGGCCTCGACCGCCGCTGCACTGGCACCGGTGCGCACCAGCAGGACCATGGCAAAATGACCGCGCAGCAGCGTCATCGTCGAGTCCTCGAGGTTGCCGTGAAGGTCGGCAAGCGCCCCGGTCACGTCCGCCACGATGCCGGGCCGGTCGTCCCCGAGCACGGTCACGGCGATGATCTGGTCTCTCATGGCGTCGACGTTATCGCGACTCAGAGACGGGCGAGAACCTCATCGAGCATCGTCTGCGTGAGTCTGCCGGTGAAGGTGTTCTGCTGGCTCACGTGATAGCTGCCCAGGAGTCGAATCGGCCGGTCAGCGGGCGTGATCAGCGAGGCCTGCGCCCCATGTGTGAAGCGGGGTCTTGGGCGTGGGACAGCCCACCCGAGTCGCCGGGCGCTGGCAAGGGTGGCGTCCCAGGCGATCGCGCCCAGTGCGAGCAACGAACGAAGGCCCGGGGCGGCCAGGGCGAGGTCACGGTCCAGCCATAGCCCACAGGTATGCCGCTCGGTCGGGTCGGGCTTGTTGCCCGGCGGTGCGCAACGCACCGCCGCGACGATGCGCACCCCGGTGAGCGACTGCCCGTCTCCGCTGTGGGTGCTGGTGGGCTCGCTCGCGTATCCCGCTCGGTGCAGCGCGGCATAGATCCAGTCACCGCTCCGGTCGCCGGTGAACATCCGGCCGGTGCGGTTGGTGCCGTTGGCCGCTGGCGCCAGTCCGACGACAAGGATCACTGGCTTGCGGTCCCCGAAGCCGGGACCGGGTCGACCCCAGTACGGCTGGTCGGCGAAGGATGCCCGCTTGCCTTCAGTAGCAACAGTTTCGCGCCAATGCACGAGCCGGGGGCAGGCACGGCACACGGACACCGCGGCATCCAGCTCCGCAACGGACCCAGCCAGCGCGGCCAGCCGTTCAACCTGTCGCGCCGTCCTGGCCACCGGAGTCGCGGGCGTTGCGGGGTCTCCAGGCCAACCGGTGCCAGGAGGCACCGGCGAGCCGAACAGCTCGCCGGTCACCGGGTGCGGGAGCTCGATCCCGGCCATCTCAGCCGAGGGACAGGGCAATGCCGTCGAGGATGTCGTGCTCGGACGTGATCGCCTCGACCATGCCGGCATCTCGCGCGACCCGCTCGAGGATGCACCGCCACACCAGCGCGCCGGCACCGATCACGTCGGCTCGTCCCTCGTGCATAAACGGGAGCGCCGCCCGCTGCGCCCTCGTCATGGACAACAGCTCGCTGCACGCGGCCGTAAGGACTGCA
This sequence comes from Actinobacteria bacterium UBA4719, assembly GCA_002404345.1. Lineage (GTDB taxonomy): Bacteria > Actinomycetota > Actinomycetes > Actinomycetales > Dermatophilaceae > UBA4719. The sequence goes on from DHJN01000147.1 coordinate 46,892, forward strand.
ATCGGTAGCCGGGACAGATGGATGCGCTCGGCGTCGTAGGCCGGCAGCCTCAGCGCCGCAGCGGTGATCGTCGTGATCGAGCCCGCGAGCCCGACCAGAGCCGAGATCCCCCGGAAGTCAACAACGTCAGCAGCCAGGTCGATGGCCGCGTCGATGTCATCGATGGCCGATGCGATCTCGGCGGCCGTGGGGGGATCACTGCGCAGGTGGCGCTCCGTCATCCGAACGCATCCGACGTCGACCGACCGCGCCTGCTCCACATCCCCCGTCCCGCGGACGAACTCAGTGGACCCGCCACCGAGATCCACCATCAGGTACGGGCCGCTGATGCCGTCGGACCGCAGGTCGCCGGTGGCGCCCTGGAAGGACAGGGAGGCTTCCTCATGTCCGCTGACGACCTCGGGCGCGACCCCGAAGGCGGCAAACGCGTCACGCACGCCGACCACGAACTCCTGCGCGTTCCGGGCATCGCGCGACGCCGAGGTCGCGACGAACCTGACCCTCTCGACTCCGAGCTCCGAACACTGAGCTGCGTACTCCCGGGCCTGAGCCAGCGTGCGGCTCATCGCCTCAGGCGCGATAACCCCGGTCTGGTCGACTCTGTAGCCCAGTCGCACGATCTCCATCCGACGCACGAGATCGGTCAACGCCCCCGATTCCCGGTCAACGTCGGCGATCAGGAGCCGGATCGAGTTCGTGCCGCA
>DHJN01000147.1:47792-49117 GCA_002404345.1 Actinobacteria bacterium UBA4719
CACTTGACCCGGGTGGGCATTCCACCGGCAGAGATGCCTTCGATCTCGGCGACGTCACCGAGCTCGCCGCGACGGCGCAGGTAGTCCTCATGGGCAGCGGCATAGCCACTGGCCAGCTCGGGATCGCTACCCAACCGCCCGGTCATGTCACGCATCATGCCACTGGTCTCCAGCGTGCTGATGGCTCCGGTCAGACGGGGGCAGGTCACGTAGTAGGTCGTCGGAAACGGAGTGCCGTCCGGTAGTCGGGGCTCGGTGCGAAGCACGTCGGGGTGCCCGCATGGACAACGGTGGGCCACCGCCGCAACGCCACGGGGCACGCGACCTAGCTGGTCCCGCACTGCCGCCAGATCCGCGGAGTCAACTCTCTCGACGCGCTTGGAGCTGCCCATCTGATCCGACCCGGCCACCTGTCCCGAAGTACTCATGGCGCGGGAGGTGCCGGCGAGGGCTGGTTCGTAGCCGTCGCATCGGCGGGGGTGTCCGCGATCACGATCGACTGCCACATCCGGGTGTACCACGGGGTGTTGGCCGTGGAAGCCTCAGGAGCCGCGATATTCGGGCCACCATCCGCAGGCGCAACCTCCGCATCGATCACCGTGTAGGACCGCTCTCCAACCCGCACGAACTTAAGACGCTCACGAGCCTGCTGCTCAACGTATGCCGGGTCGCTCCACTGCCGTTGTTCCTGCTGCAGAGCGGCGACCCTCTCGCGCTTCGAGGCGAGCTGGTCACTCAGCTCGTTGATCTGACTCTGCTGGTTGAGCGTCGAGCGCAACGCCGGGATGAGCGTTACCGCCAGCATCACAAAGATCGCCGCCAGGATGACCATGCCCTTGATGGATCGCGGGGTGCGCAGGTCTTCCGACGTGCGACGACCGCGCGCCGATGCGGCGGGCCGTGTTGTCTGCAGTCTCGCCGATGAGGAGCTGCCGGCGCGCGACGAGGTGGTCCGCCGAGGAGTCTTCGGCGTACCACCTGGTCGTCGCGTTGTCGCCACCGGTGCTGCGCCGTTCAGACCTTGTCGGCCGTGGCGGTGACGGCAGTGCCCTTGAATCGCGGGAAGGCACCGGCACCGGCATACATCGCAGCCTCGTCCAGCTCTTCCTCGATGCGCAGCAGCTGGTTGTACTTGGCCACACGCTCGGACCGGGCCGGCGCACCGGTCTTGATCTGGCCACAGTTGGTCGCCACCGCGAGGTCCGCGATCGTCGTGTCCTCGGTCTCACCGGAACGGTGGCTCATCACGGCGGTGAAGCCGGCCCGATGGGCCATGTCGACGGCATCCAGGGTCTCGGTCAGCGAGCCGATCTGGTTGACCTTGA
>DHJN01000147.1:49234-57586 GCA_002404345.1 Actinobacteria bacterium UBA4719
TAGGCCGCGACGAGCTCGGCGTAGTACGCCGTCATCTCGGCAGCGGTGCGCTGCTGTCCCTCGAAGGTGTACACGCCGTCGGTGCAGAACTCGGACGCAGCCACGTCGAGCGCCAGGGCGATGTCGGTGCCGAGCACGTAGCCGGCCTTGTCGACTGCCACCGCGATCAGGTCGAGGGCAGCCCGGTTGCTCTCGAGGTTGGGCGCGAAGCCGCCCTCGTCGCCCAGTCCGGTGGACAGGCCACGCTCCTTCAGGACGGACTTGAGGGCGTGGTAGACCTCGGTGCCCCAACGCAGCGCCTCGCGGAAGGTCGGCGCGCCGATCGGAGCGATCATGAACTCCTGGATGTCAACGTTGGAGTCAGCGTGCGACCCACCGTTGAGGATGTTCATCATCGGGACGGGAAGAACGTGGGCGTTCGGGCCTCCGAGGTAACGGAAGAGCGGCAGGTTCGCCGACTCGGCAGCCGCGTGGGCCACAGCCAGGGAGACGCCAAGAATGGCGTTGGCACCGATGGCGCTCTTGTTCGGTGTGCCGTCGAGCGCGAGCATCTGGGCGTCGATGAGTCGCTGTTCGCTGGCCTCGAAACCGAGAAGCGCAGGGCCGATCTGGTCAAGGACAGCGTCGACAGCCTGCTCAACGCCCTTGCCGCCGTACCGCTTTTCGTCGCCGTCGCGGCGCTCAGTCGCCTCGAAGGCGCCCGTGGAGGCGCCCGAAGGGACCGCCGCCCGCGCAACGGTGCCATCATCGAGAGCGACCTCGACCTCGACGGTTGGATTGCCGCGCGAATCGAGGATCTCGCGAGCGACTACTGCCTCAATGCTGGCCACAAAGCTCTCCTGAGGTATGCCGGATAGGAACGTCCTGAGCCTAACGGCTCCTGCCTGGTTGACAGGTCACCGACCCGCAACGTGAGCTCAGAGCTGACCGGGCAGTATCAGAGCTGACCGGGCAGTGCACGGATCGCAGCGCGAAGTGCCGCCTCCGGGTCCTGGCCCTTGTCGCGCGCCTCCAGCACGAGCGCGAAGAGTCGCGAACCGAGGTCGTCGTCGGCCGCCGCGGCGACTGCCAGGTCGAAGCGGCCGGCCTTCGACAGACGCCCGGCCACCTTGTTCGCACAGGCGAGAGCTGGCAGACCCTCGGGTATGCCATCAAAGGGTGACGTCCGATGCGGCTTCTCGGCAGCCTTGATCTGCTCCCAGTTGGCCGCCACGTCCTCCGCCGTCTCGGCGTCGACATCGGCGAACACGTGCGGGTGACGGCGGACCAGCTTGTCGACGATGCCACCCGCCACGTCATCGATCCCGAACGGCGAGTCGGGGTGCTCCTGGGCCATCCGCGCGTGAAAGAACACTTGCAACAGGACGTCGCCGAGCTCCTCCACCATGTGTGTGCGGTCTCCCGACTCGATGGCCTCGACCAGCTCGTGGGTCTCCTCGATCAGGTACGGCACGAGAGACTCATGTGTCTGCTCAGCGTCCCAGGGACAGCCCCCCGGCGAACGCAGCCGGTCCATCACCGCGACCAGGTCGAGCAGGCGCGCCCCCGGAACGTCGTAGGACCCGACGAGGATCTCCACCTCCGGCGGGTCCTGACGACGGCTGACCTCGGCGGCCAGCGCATCGGTCAGGCCCGGGTCGCCGTCCGCGGAACCGATCCAGACCACCTCACCTTCGGCGGTCCGGTCGACCAGCAGCCGGGCAACGGCAGCAGGGTCAGCCAGGTCAGCCAGGTCCTTGTCGCCCAGGTGGGTGGCCGCAATACCCGACTCCTGTATGGCGTTCAGCTGTGTCTCATCCTCATCCCTGGTCAGGACGTGGGTCGCGCTCGCGAGCGCGGTCCAGGCGTCGCGCGAGAACAGCCCGGGGGCGATGCGTGGACTGCTGAGCAGCAGGGTGAGCCGATGCGGAAGCACGTCGCCGCCACCACTCACTTGGCTTCCGAGGTCGCGCCGGCCTTGATCCAGTTCTGCGCGACCGGGACGAGCGCGATCTGCTTGACATCGAAGGTTCCGTACCGCGGGTTGACCGTGATCTTGGCCTTGCCGAGCTCGGTCAGGATGGTTGCCTGGCTGGCTGGCGTGAGGGACGAGATCGCAAGCCGCATGCGGACGAAGTCGACCGTCGTGGGCGAGGGTTCGTTCACCTTGTCAATGACCTTGAGCACCGCGCTGTCGGGGATGCTCTTGCCGGCGCGATCGACCTCGGCACTGACATATGGCGCAAGGATCAAGCCGAGCAGGACGTTGTTCGAGGTGAGCTTCTGCTGACCCTGGGCGAGTGTGTTTATCTGCTGCGAGACGGTCTGGACATCCTTGTCGCGGATGACGGTGCCATCGACGATCGCCGCGGCGTCGGCCTCCTGTGTGCCGCAAGCGGACGACACCAGGGTCGCGCCCAGCACAAGCACCCACGAGACCGCGGCGAACCGCAGACGGGACGGGCGGGTCTTGCCCAGAGTTGATCTCAGGTGCTGCGAGGGCGCCAAGGCCGTTCCTTTCGTCGCGCCGTCCCGGGGGCAGAGCCACCGAGCCGACGTACATTCATCATGCCGCATTGTCATGAGGCATCTTCATCACTGCTGACTCGTTACTACCGACTCGTTGCGACTCGCGCCGCCTCAGCCACGCTGTCCAGGAGAACCGCTTCGATCAGGTCACTTGCCCACCGCAGGACTGCAGTGTCCCGCAGGGGCTGACCAGCCACCCGAGCGGTCATCGGACTGGGCACCAAGATCGTACGGACCGCCTCTTTGACCAGCGTGCCCGGGTAGAGCCGTTGGAGCCGCAGCTGCTTGCTCTCGGGCAGCTGGAGCGGGCCGAACCGCACAAAGTTTCCCTGAACGCCGATGTTAGCCACCTCGGCCTTGCGGGCCACCGTGCGCAGACGTGCCACGGCGAACAGGTTGCGCACCGGCTCGGGCGGGGTGCCGTAGCGGTCCTGCAGCTCGGCCTCGATCTCGGCCAGACCGGCTGCGTCCTGGACCGTTGCGAGCTTCTTGTAGGCCTCGAGCCGCAACCGCTCCCCAGGGACGTACTCGTGCGGCAGGTGCGCATCGACCGGCAGCTCGATCTTGATCTCTGCGGGCGGCGGCTCGCCACCATCACCTCGATAGTCGGCCACGGCCTCACCGACCAGTCGGATATAAAGGTCGAAGCCGACCCCGGCGATGTGGCCGGACTGCTCACCTCCGAGCATGTTGCCGGCACCGCGGATCTCGAGGTCCTTCATGGCCACCGCCATGCCGGCACCGAGGTCGGTGTGGCTGGCGATCGTGGCCAGCCGGTCGTGCGCGGTCTCGGTGAGCGGCTTCTCCGGGGGATAGAGGAAGTAGGAGTAGGCGCGTTCACGACCACGACCCACCCGACCGCGAAGCTGGTGAAGCTGGCTGAGGCCGAGCACGTCGGCCCGCTCCACGATGAGGGTGTTGGCGTTGGAGATGTCCAGACCGGTCTCGATGATCGTGGTGCAGACCAGGACGTCGAAGCGCTTCTCCCAGAAGTCCACGACGACCTGCTCGAGCTTGTGCTCCGCCATCTGGCCGTGGGCAGTGGCGATGCGCGCCTCGGGCACGAGCTCACGGATCCTGGCGGCGGCCTTCTCGATGGAGACCACCTTGTTGTGGATCAGGAACACCTGGCCCTCGCGCAGGAGCTCGCGCCGGATGGCGGCGGTGATCTGCTTCTCGTCGTACGCCCCGACGAAGGTGAGGACGGGGTGGCGTTCCTCGGGCGGCGTGGCCAGGGTGGACATCTCGCGGATGCCCGTCACGGCCATCTCGAGGGTGCGCGGGATCGGAGTCGCAGACAGCGCCAGGACGTCAACGGCGGTGCGCATGCGCTTGAGCTGTTCCTTGTGCTCGACGCCAAAGCGCTGCTCCTCGTCGACCACCACCAGCCCGAGGTCCTTGAAGCGAATCTCGTTGGACAGCAACCGATGCGTACCGATGACGAGGTCGACCGTGCCGTCAGCCAAGCCCTCGATGACCTTCTTGGCCTCACCATCGGACTGGAACCGTGACAGCGCCTTGACCACCACGGGGAACGGTGCGTAGCGCTCCGAGAAGGTCTGGAAGTGTTGCTGCACGAGCAACGTCGTCGGAACGAGAACCGCAGCCTGCTTGCCGTCCTGGATCGCCTTGAACGCGGCGCGCACCGCGATCTCGGTCTTGCCGTAGCCGACGTCGCCGCAGATGAGCCGGTCCATGGGGACCTCGCGCTCCATGTCCACCTTGACCTCGTCGATGCTGCTCAGCTGGTCGGGGGTCTCGACGTAGACAAACGCGTCCTCCAGCTCACGCTGCCAGGGCGTGTCCGGCCCGAAGGCGTGGCCCTTGGTTGCCATCCGGGCGCTGTAGAGCCGGATCAGCTCGCCCGCGATCTGCTTGACGTGCTTCTTGGCCCGGCCCTTGGTCTTGGCCCAGTCCGCGCCGCCCAGCTTGTTCAGGGTGGGTGCCTCGCCACCGACGTACCGGGTGATCTGGTCGAGCTGGTCGGTCGGCACGAAGAGGCGGTCGGCTGGCTGACCTCTTTTGCTCGCGCCGTACTCCAGCAAGAGGTATTCGCGGGTGGCCCCGCCGACCGTGCGCTGCACCATCTCGACGAACTTGCCCACCCCATGCTGCTCGTGAACGACGTAGTCACCGAGGCGCAGCTGCAGCGGATCGACCTGGTTGCGCCGCCGCGATGGCAGCCGGCGCATGTCCTTGGTGGAGGTGCCGGCACCGCTGCCGGTCGTCAGGTCGGACTCGGTGACAACAACGAGCTTGGCGCCGGCAGCAACGAATCCACGCCCCAGCGCTCCCGTGGTCACCTGAACGACGCCGGCCGGAAGTCGATCGAGCAGGCCGGCGGCGGCCTCGATGCGGTTGGGGACATCGTGCTCCGAGAGAACCTCGCTGACCCGCTTGGCCAGGCCGTGGCCGTCGGTCACGACCAGCGTGTGCCAACCCTGCTCAACCCAGCGACGCAGGTCCGCGACCGCGCGATCGGTGTCCCCGCGATAGGCCTCGATGTCGGTTGACTCCACGGTGACCTGCGCCGTCAGCTCAGCGTCGGCGCCGAAGCTGGTCAGCGACCACCACGGGCGGCCCGTCGCCAGCGCGTGAGCGCGGACGTCGGCCAGCGACCAGTACGACGCCGTGCCCAGGATTCCTTGGAGATCAACTGGAACGGCGTTGCCGGCGGCCGCATTGGACCAGCTCGCATCAAGAAACTCGGCGCTGGTGGCGACCAGGTCGTGGGCCCGTTTGCGCACCCGCTCGGGGTCGGTCAGAACCACATGGGTCCCGTGCGGCAGCACGTCGAGCAGACTCTCCATGCCGTCGACCAGCACCGGCGCGAGGGACTCCATTCCCTCGACGGCAATGCCCTCGGCCACCTTGCCCAGCATGTCCGCGACCCCGGGCAGCTGCTCGGCGAGCACCTCCGCCCGCGCTCTGACGGCGTCGGTCAGCAGGACCTCGCGACAGGGCGGGGCCCACAGCCCGTGCTCGGCGACCTCGAGGCTTCGCTGGTCCGCGACCTTGAACCAGCGGATCTCCTCGACCGTGTCGCCCCAGAACTCGATCCGCAGGGGGTGCTCCTGGGTGGGCGAGAAGACGTCAAGAATGCCGCCGCGCACGGCGAACTCGCCCCGGCGCTCGACCAGGTCGGTGCGCACATAGGCGGCGGCGACGAGCGCGTCGACAACTCCGTGCAGCGGCATCTCCTGACCAACCTTGAGCGCGACCGGCACCAGGTCGCCCAGACCCTTGACCAGAGGCTGGAGCAGAGCGCGCACGGGAGCAACGACAACATCCAGTGGCCCGTATGCCGTGTCGCTCGCCTCGGGATGGGTGAGCCGGCGCAACACGGCCAGTCGCCGGCCCACGGTGTCGCTGCGCGGGCTCAGCCGCTCGTGCGGCAGGGTCTCCCAGCTCGGGAAGTCAGCCACGACGTCGGCCGGCAGGAAACAGCGCAGCGCCGCTACCAGGTCCTCGGCCTCACGCCCCGTGGCGGTCACCGCCAGGATCGGACGACGAACCCTGCGGTCGTGAGCACCGGCAAGGGCAGCGATCAGCGGCGGGCGAGCGCCCGCGGATACAGCGATGTCCAGGACCTCTCGTGCGCCATTGACGGTCCCGTCCGTCGCGTCCGACGCGGTTGGCGACGTCAGGATGTCCCGCATGACCGGGTCGGTGACAAGGACATCGAGCAACGGCGTGAGGCTCATGGCGGGCAATGCTCCTGGCTATGGGTCGACAGCACAAAGGCCCCGTTGCGAAGGGCAAACGGGGTATGGCAACAGTTTAGATGTCTGTGTGGATTGTCGGGAGTGCCAGTGCGGCTATCGGGTGTGCCTGGGTTGGCGGGCGCGGCTGGGTCAGCGAGAGTGCCAGTGTTGCTGTGCGGCGACCAGGCCCTCGCCGACGAGGCTCTCGGCGGCGTCGGCGGCGTCGCTGATCAGCAAGGGCACCTCGCTGCGCTCGGGACCCGCGAAGTCGTGCAGCACGTAGTCCGCGGCATCCATCCGCCCCGGCGGTCGCCCGATGCCGACCCGTACGCGCAGGTAGTCCCGGGTGCCGACGGACTTGGTGATCGAACGCAGCCCGTTGTGCCCACCCTCGCCACCGCCAAGCTTCAGCCGCACGTCGCCGAACGCGATGTCGAGGTCATCATGGATGACGATGAGCTTCTCGAGCGGGATCTTGTAGAACGACAGCAGCCCGGCGACCGGCCCGCCGGACTCGTTCATGTAGGTCAGCGGCGTGGCGATGACCGCCCTGTGCCCGGGCGCTGCACCGGCCGGCGCCCCGAACCGAACCTCGGACGCGGCCGCCCGTGCCTTGTGCGAGCGCAGGCTCGCACTGGTGCGGGCAGCCAGCTCGTCCACGACCATGGCGCCGATGTTGTGCCGATGCCCGCGGTATGAGGGACCGGGGTTGCCCAGTCCCACGATCAGCCAAGCGGTCATCGGGTCCATTCCTTCTCCACGAACAGTGCCTTCTCCACGAACAATGCCGGAAGGAAGAGTGCCACCAGGAAGAATGCCGGCACGAAGAATGCTGGTTGGCCCGGTCCTGAAGATGTCAGAACCGGGCCGTCCTCAGCTGGCTCAGGCCTCTTCGCCCTCGGCGGCAGGTGCCTCGACGGCGGCAACCTCGGCGGCGGGAGCCTCGGCAGCCAGCTCGGCAGCTTCGGCGGCGAGCTCGGCCTCCAGGGCTTCGGCGCTGATGGCCTGCGTGACGTTGACGATCAGCATCTCGGCGTCGCTGATCAGCTCAGCGCCAGTGGGCAGCACCAGGTCGGAGGCATGGATCCGGGTGCCGGCCTGAACGCCCTCGACCGAGACCTCAACGTGGTCGGGGATGTGGGTGGCCTCCACGGCCAGCTCCACGGTGTTGTTCTCTACCGAGACGACCGTCTCGATGGCGGCGACACCCACGAGGTGGATGGGCACGTCGACGTTGACCTTCTCGCCCTTGCGGACGACGACGAGGTCAACATGCTCGATGACCGGTCTGATCGGGTGGCGCTGGATGTCCTTGGCCAGGGCCAGCTGGTCCTTGCCGTCGATCTCGATGGTGAGCAGGACGTTGGCGACCTTGAGGGCCATCATCGTCTCGTGGCCCGGCAGGCTGATGTGGACCGGCTCGGTGCCGTGCCCGTACATGACGGCGGGGATGTTGTGTTCGCGCCGGATGGTGCGCGCGGCACCCTTGCCGAACTTGGTGCGGGCCGTGGCGACGAGCTTGTTACTGGACGTCTTGGGCATGAAGCTCTCCTATGTTGCCGATCCGCGCGCCGTTGGTACGGCATACACGGATGTTCTGGTGTGTCATCGCAGTGCGGTGGGCCTCGACGCGGGGCGCGGCACGACGCCGGTGACCGGCGTGGCGAGCGCAGTCCACCCTGAGAACATCCGGGCGTCCGGCGCCACCGCGTCGATCACGGACCACTGCACAAGCTGGTTCAAACGACATCAGCTTCAGTCATGCAGCGTCCCTCGCCGAGGCAACCTGCGAAGTCTAGGCGACCTGGCACGCCATACGGAAATCCTGAGGCACGTGCGGCCAGCTCTTGGGACCCGACGGCCCGGGAAGTCAGTTGGGCGGGTCGAACAGGCTGGTCACGGAACCGTCCTCGAAGACCTCACGGATCGCCTGGCTGAGCAGCGGGGCGATCGAGAGCTCGGTGAGCTTGTCGAAGTGACGCTCGGGCGGGATCGGCAAGGTGTTGGTGACGATGACCTCGCGGGCCTGGCAGTTCTTGAGCCGGTCAACGGCGGGTCCGGACAGGATCGCGTGCGTGGCGGCAATGATGACGTCGGCCGCGCCATCGGCGATGAGCGCGTCGGCCGCCTTGGTGATCGT
>DHJN01000147.1:57623-58592 GCA_002404345.1 Actinobacteria bacterium UBA4719
ATGTCGTCGACCAGGATGCAGGTACGGCCCGTCACGTCACCGACGACGCGGTTGGCCACGCTCTCGTTGGGTCGGGTGATGTCGCGGGTCTTGTGGATGAATGCCAGAGGCGCACCGCCGAGCCGCTTGGACCACTGCTCGGCGACCTTGATCCGTCCGGCGTCCGGCGAGACGACGGCCAGCTGTTCGGTGCCGTACTTCTTGCGGACGTACTTCGACAGGATCGGCAACGCCACAAGGTGGTCGACCGGACCGTCGAAGTACCCCTGGATCTGGTCCGCGTGCAGGTCCACGGACATCAGCCGGTCGGCTCCCGCGGTCTTGAACAGGTCCGCGATGAGGCGGGCCGAGATCGGCTCGCGGCCACGGTGCTTCTTGTCCTGCCGCGAGTAGCCGTAGTAGGGCATGACGACCGTGATCCGCTTGGCCGAGGCACGTTTGAGCGCGTCGACCATGAGCAGGTGCTCCATGATCCACTCGTTGACCGGAGCGGTGTGGCTCTGGATGACGAAGGCGTCCGAGCCGCGCACCGAATCCTCATAGCGCACGTACATCTCGCTGTTGGCGAACTCGTAGGCCGAGGTCGGCACGAGGTTCGTCCCGAGCTGGTAGGCCACTTCTTCGGCGAGCTGGCGGTTGGCCCGTCCGGAGAAGACCATGAGGTTCTTCACGGTCGCGCGCTTCAGGCCGCTCATGCGGTTGGCCCACCTTCGGGGATGATGATGGAGTCTTCGGGGACGAAGGAGTCTTCGGCAACGATGAGCGAATCCTCACTGGCGGCCACAGCCGCGTGCGCGGACGTGGTGCCTGCACGCTTGTCGTGCACCCAGCCGAGCATATTGCGTTGCGGCGCAACGTTGATGGCAAGGGCGCCCGGTGGCACATCCCTGCGGACGACGGTCCCGGCGCCGGTGTAGGCGCCGTCGCCCACGGTCACCGGCGCGATGAACATGTTGTCCGAGCCGGTGC
>DHJN01000147.1:58631-69699 GCA_002404345.1 Actinobacteria bacterium UBA4719
GTGTCGGGCCCGAGGACGACGTCGTCACCGATGGTGCTGGCGCCGTGGATCTGGGTCTGCGGATGGATGGTGACGTCGCGCCCGAGGGTGACGTCGGCGTCGATCCACGTCGTGGCCGGGTCGACCACGGTGACTCCGGCACGCATCCAGCGCTCGACGATCCGGCGGTTGAGCTCGGCGCCGAGCCGCGAAAGCTGGACACGGTCGTTGACGCCCTCCGTCTGCCACAGGTCCTGGATAAGGTGCGCGCTCACCCGAAGGCCCTCGCTCCGGACGATACCCAGCACGTCGGTGAGGTACTTCTCGCCCTGGGCGTTGTCCGTGCCCACCTGGGCCAGCGCCTTGCGCAGGACCACCGCGTCGAAGGCATACAGTCCGGAGTTGATCTCGGTGATCTCCCGCTGCGCGTCGGTGGCGTCCTTCTGCTCCACGATGCCGGCGACCGAACCGTCCACCGCCCGCAGGATGCGGCCATAGCCGAACGGATCGGGCAACGTCGCCGTGATCACCGTGGCGGCGCTCTGGCTGGCGGCGTGCTCCTCGACCAGTCCGCACAGGGTCTGCGCTGTGAGCAGTGGCACGTCGCCGCAGGTCACCAGCACGGTTCCCTCGAGGCCTGCCGGCAGCGCTTCGAGCGCACACTCGGTAGCCCGGCCCGTGCCCTTGACGTCATCCTGGTCGGCGATGACGGAGTCGGTGTCGACCTCGGCGATATGGGCCGCCACGAGGTCACGGCCGTGGCGGACCACGATGGCGAGGTACTGCGGATCGACACCTCGCGCAGCGACAATCGCATGGCCAAGCAGGGTGCGTCCCCCGATCGTATGCAGGACTTTGGGGGTGGCCGACTTCATCCTGGTGCCCTCACCAGCGGCGAGGACGATGACAGCGGCCGGGCGGGGTGTACTCACGCGGAAGAGCTCCTGAGGGTCGGAGTCGGTGCATGCAGCCACACCCTGGGCACTTCCCGCTCACGAGGGGAAGCCGGGCTGCACTGCCTGAGGGCAATGTTACCTGTCGTCCACCGGTGGTTCACCCGCCAGCGCGGCTGGGCCGCGGCAAAGCGAACTCACGGGCTGGGCGTTGGAAGACTCGCGGAAACGTGGCTCCCCGGGAAGGAATCGAACCTTCGTCGCTTTTCCTGATTCAAAGTCAGGCGGGCCCTGCCAGCAGACCAACCGGGGAACGCTCCGCCTCGCGGGGCTCCGGCAAGGGTAATGGACCGTGATGTCCGTCAAGGAATCCTTTCAGATGCTAGCGAACCTACGCTGTCGTAGGTTACGGTTGCGTAAGTTACCTCCTCTCTACAGAAGGGCAGGATCCATGACGACCGACTCCGCAGACACCGACACTGCCACTCTCGATCTCCACCAGGTCGACACCTCGATCCTGGGCGACTCGACGTCGGTCGAGGACGCTGGCGCGGTGCCTGAGCCCGAGCACAAGGGCAGGGTCGAGCAGATCGCCCTGTTCGGCTTCATCACCGTCCCTTTCCTCGCAATTCTGGCATCGATCCCGGTCGCTTGGGGTTGGGGCCTGGGCTGGCACGACCTGGTGATCGCCACGGTCATGTATGTCGTCGCGGGTCACGGGATCACCGTGGGCTTTCACCGCTACTTCACCCACGGGTCGTTCAAGGCCAAGCGCTGGCTTCGGATCGCCCTGGCCATCGCGGGGTCCCTGGCCATCGAGGGACCGGTCATTCGCTGGGTCTCAGATCACCGCCGGCACCACGCCTTCTCGGACCGCGAGGGCGACCCCCATTCGCCCTGGCGTTACGGCGAGACCGTGCCAGCACTTCTGAAGGGCCTGTGGTGGGCGCACAGCGGCTGGCTCTTCGACGTCGAGCTGACACCCCGAACGAAATACGCCCCTGACCTGATGGCGGACAGGGACCTGCGGCGCATCGAAGCCGCATTCCCCGCCATGGTCGCCGTCTCTGTCCTCGCCCCGGCCGTCATCGGTGGCCTGTGGTCCATGTCATGGCAGGGAGCGGCGACGGCCTTCTTCTGGGGGTCGCTGGTCCGCATTGGCCTGCTCCATCACGTCACGTGGTCGATCAACTCGATCTGCCACGCCATCGGCGAGCGTCCGTTCAAGACCCGTGACAAGTCGGCCAACGTCTGGTGGCTGGCGATCCTGTCGATGGGTGAGTCCTGGCACAACCTGCACCACGCCGACCCGACCTGCGCTCGACACGGCGTCGACCGCGGCCAGCTCGACAGCAGCGCCCGCACCATCTGGGCCTTCGAGAAGCTGGGCTGGGCCTCTGACGTCCGCTGGCCGCGTCGGGAACGCCTTGACGTCAGGCGATGCCAGTGAACCGACCAAAGCAAAGAGACCACCGTTCGGCCATGATGGGATGGTGACCACAGCAGACGAGACCACGGCGACAACGACCTCCCGCGCCCGGATGACCGGCAAGCAACGGCGCGAACAACTGCTCGAGGTCGGCCGAAAGCTGTTTGCGGACAAGGGCTTTGAAGCCACGACCGTAGAGGAGATCGCTGCCAAGGCAGGGGTCTCCAAGCCGGTCGTCTACGAACACTTCGGGGGCAAGGAGGGGCTGTATGCCGTGGTCGTCGACCGCGAGATCCGCGCGCTGCTCGACGTGATCACTGGGGCTCTCAGCTCCCACGGTCATGCCCGGGTCCTCCTCGAGCAAGCCGCTCTGGCCTTGCTGGACTATGTCGAGAACTCCACGGACGGCTTCCGGATCCTCGTGCGCGACTCCCCCGCCGGGCAGTCGACGGGGTCGTTCGCCAGCCTGCTCAGCGACGTCGCCAGCCAGGTCGAGCACATCCTCGCGGCAGAGTTCAAGCGCCAGAAGCTGGACCCCAAGACCGCGCCGATCTATGCCCAGATGCTTGTCGGCATGGTGGCACTGACCGGTCAGTGGTGGATGGACTCGCGAAAGTTCAAGAAGGCCGACGTAGCCGCACACCTGGTCAACCTCGCCTGGAACGGCCTGGCCGGGATGGAGCCGAAGCCCATCCTGCGTACCGCGCGCAAATAACCCTTCACGCTGGTGGTCTGCCCAGCAGTCTGCGGACGTCGGCGATGCTCACCTGCTCGAACTGCTCGTAGTGCCGCCCGACACTGTCGAACCGCAACGGTGTCCGGACGCAGATGACGTCATCGAAGCAGGACCGCAGACTCGCGCAGGTGCTGGGTGCTGCGACCGGCGTCGCAAGGATGATCGGACCGGACCCACGACGGCGAAGGACACTCGCGGCGGCTCGAGCGGTCGCCCCGGTGGCCACGCCGTCGTCGACCACGATGACCATCCGGCCGGTCACATCGGGAGGACCGGCCGCCGGTCGGAGATCAGCCACGATGTCCTCGACCTCGTGAGAAGCCTTGCGAATCAAGGCATCCAGCTCGTGACGCCCAACCCCACTGGCTGAGACCAGGCCATCATTGAGCACGACGGCGCCACTTTCACCGACCGCACCCAGTGCCAGCTCGGGCTGCAGCGGCACGCCGATCTTGCGAACGACGAGCACATCCAGCGGGAGGCCCAGGGATTCCGCCACCAGCGCTGCCACGGGAACGCCGCCCCTGGGTAGACCCACAACCAGGCCATCCGCTGCCCCTGGCGGGCGAGAGGGACCCCCAAGCGCACTGGCGACCATCTCGGCCAACAGGTGCCCAGCATCGGTCCGGTCCCGGAACATCCCCTAAGTCTGCGCCTCAACGCCACGCCCTCGCCTTCTTGTGGGCCACGGCAAAGATCCGACGGAAGGCAAAGACCGTGCCGAATGCCTGTCGCGGATAGGCCTGCAACAGCGCATTGCCATAGGCCGCAACGAAGTTGGCTCGCTCACCCTCATCCTCGAGCACTTCGAACACCGGAAGCATGGCCGTGCCCGTGGTCCACTCCAGCACGGGATTGCCCTGGTCGCCGCCAGGATCGAGGACGTGCTGATAAGTGGTTTCCCACGCATCGACGTCGCAGCCGAGACCGGCCAACAGGGCGAGGTATGCCGAGGGCTCGCTCACGGCCCCACCTCCGCGCAGGCGCGGGAGCTGCTCCCCACCCTCGACGTCAGATCCGCGAAGGGGCGTCGTCGGTAGTTGGTGAACTTCTCGTGCTTCTCGGGGTTCCATGTCTCGGCCACGGTTTCCGCCCTCTCAAGTATCTTGATATCAAGATACTTGATGGTAGTCTTTCACCCATGTCCGCCACACCCGCTGATGAGGTCGACCACATCGTCGAAGCCTGGCGGCGCGAACGGCCCGACCTCGACGTGGAGCCGCTGCACATCCTGTCGCGGGTGCTACGACTCGCCCGCCACCTCGACCTGGCCCGCGGATCGGCCTTCGCCAAGCACGGCCTGGAGGGCTGGGGGTTCGACGTCCTGTCGGCGCTGCGACGGGCCGGCGCGCCATACGAGCTCTCCCCCGGACAGCTGGTCGCGCAGACGCTGGTGACCAGCGGGACCATGACCAACCGGGTGGACCGGCTCGCCGCCCGCGGCCTGGTCGGTCGCGGCCCCGACCCCAGCGACCGGCGTGGTGTCAAGGTCACGCTCACCACCGCGGGCCGTGCGGTTGTCGATGCCGCCATGGCCGACCTGCTGGACCGCGAGCGCATCCTGCTCAGTGAGCTGCCACCCTCCGAGCGGGACCAGCTCTCCGAGCTCCTGCGACGGCTGCTCTCACCGTTCGAGCTCTGACCGACCGGCATGGACCCCAGGTTGCCCAGGAAACTCGGGCACAGACCCTAGGTTTGGCAAGTCAGCCCGGGCACAGTCCCTAGGTTTGGCAGGGAAGCCCGGGCACAGTCCCTAGGTTTGGCAAGTCAGCCGATGACCTCGGCGACCGAAAGCCATTCCAGCTCAAGGGTCTCCCGTTCGTCCACGATGGCCCGTAGCGAGTCGTTGAGCGCCAGCACAACCGCGTGGTCGGCGGCCTGGGCCACCATCTCGACGTGGATCTTCTCCTCCTGCGCGGAGAGCTTGGACAGTTGCCGGTCGATCCGGTTCAGGTCCTTCTTCGCGTCACGCAGCTCGGCTGCGGACTGGCCGGACGCCGCGGCCCCCGCCGCATACGAAGCCGCCACGCGGGAGCCCCCGGACCCTGAGGACGACGTGGCCAACGAGGACGCACGGGCGGCCTGACGCAGGTCGAGGTACTGCTCGACCCCGCCGGGCAGGTCCCGGACCGCAGCGTCGCCCAGCAGCGCCACCTGCCGGTCACACATGCGCTCCAGCAGATAACGGTCATGGGAGACGACCAGCAGGGTCCCCGCCCAGCCGTCCAGCACGTCCTCCATGGACGTCAGCGTCTCGATGTCGAGGTCGTTGGTCGGCTCGTCCAGGATGAGCACGTTGGGCTCGGCCATGAGCAGACGCAGGAACTGCAACCGACGGCGCTCGCCACCTGAGAGATCGCGGACCCGGGTCTGCTGCCGGCCGCCGCTGAAGCCCAGCCGCTTGGCCAGCTGGCTGGCGCTCACCTCCTTGTCGCCCAGGCGGGTGTACTGCTTGACGTCCTCGATGGCCTCGATGACCCGCCAGTCGGCGAACTTCTCGAGCTCGCGGACCTCCTGGGTCAGGTAGGCCATCGACACCGTCTTGCCGACCTTGCGCTTCCCCGCGGACAGCGCGATGTCCCCGTAGATCGCGCGCATCAGAGTGGACTTGCCGGAGCCGTTCACGCCGACGATGCCGATGCGGTCGCCCGGTGCGAGTCGCCAGGTCACCCGGTCAAGCAGCACCCGCTGACCGTACGCAACGCTCGCGTCGATGAGGTCCACGACGTCCTTGCCGAGCCGGGTCGTCGCGAAGCGCACCAGGGACACCTCGTCCCGGGGCGCCGGCTCGTCGGCGATCAGCTCGTTCGCCGCATCGATCCGGAACTTTGGCTTGGTGGTGCGGGCCGGCGGACCCCGGCGCAACCAGGCCAGCTCCTTGCGCAGCAGGTTGCTGCGGCGTTCTTCCGTGACGGCTGAGACCCGGTCGCGCTCCGCCTTGGCCAGCACGTATGCCGCGTAGCCGCCGTCGTAGAAGTTCACCCCACCATCGACGACCTCCCACGTCGTGGTGGCCACCTCGTCCAGGAACCAGCGGTCGTGGGTGACCGTCACGACGGCAGTGCCCGGACGGGTACGCCGGGTGGCCAGGTGGTCGGCCAGCCACGAGACGCCCTCGACATCGAGGTGGTTGGTCGGCTCGTCCAGGAGCAGCAGGTCGTGGTCGGCCGCCAGGAGGGCGGCGAGCGCCAGCCGGCGACGCTCACCACCGGACAACGGGCCCACGATGGCGTCCAGCCCACCCACGTCCGGCGCGTCGATTCCGCCGAGCAGGCCCTCGAGGATGTCGCGGATGCGTGGGTCGCCAGCCCAGACGTGCTCGGGCAGGTCCCCCAGCACGGCCTTGCGGACGGTCGCCTCGGGGTCAAGCGTGTCGACCTGGGTCAGCATGCCGACCGTCAACGACCCGAACATGGTGACGCGCCCCTCGTCCACCTGCTGGAACCCGGCAAGAACCCGCAACAGGGTGGACTTGCCGCCACCGTTGCGTCCGACGACGCCCACGCGGGTGCCGCTGCTGACGCCGAGGGAGACGCCATCGAGTATGTGGGTGGTGCCGAGCGCCAGGGAAGCGCGTTCGACGGAGACGAGATTGGCCATGGTGTTCAGCTGCTCCTGAGTCCTGCGGGGCCCGTGTGCCCGGTCTGGTGCCCGGTTGACCCGACTGAGGCTCGGGGTCCGGAAGGTCCGGAAGGTCCGGAGGGTGCGGTGATGAGGTGGGCTCCGCGGACCGGACCGACGGCGCGTTCGACGGCTGGAGCGGAGCCCGACGCAGTGAGCGCGACGGCCAAGTCCAGACCCTGTTCGGTGTCGGAGACCAGGAAGGCGACTGTCGGTCCGGATCCGGAGACGATGCCGCCCAGAGCCCCGTGGTCCATGCCCGCGCGCAGCACCTCCTCGAGCCGAGGCTGCAGCGAAAAGGCTGCCGGCTGCAGGTCGTTGCTCAACGCTCGACCCAGGGACGCGGCATCACCGGAGCGCAACGCGGTCATCATGGCGGCGGACGGTGCGGGCTCAGGAACCCGCCGGTTGGCCCGCAGACGGTCGCATTCGGCATACACCTTGGGGGTGGAGAGCCCGACGTCGCTGAAGGCGAGCACCCAGTGATAGCGGCCTCGCCCGAGCACCGGTGCGAGCTGGTCCCCGCGTCCTGACCCCATCGCGGTACCGCCGAGGAGTGCGAAGGGGACGTCGCTGCCCAGCTCGGCGGCCAGGTCCTCCAGGGCCGCCTTCGAGGACCCCACACCCCAGAGCGCGTCACAGGCCAGGAGTGCGCCCGCGGCGTCGGCTGACCCGCCGGCCATGCCCCCCGCGACAGGGATGTCCTTGTCGATGGTGATGTGCACGGGCACGTCGATGCTCGCCTCGCTGGCCAGCAAACGGGCTGCCTGCATGGCCAGGTTGGTGTCATCTACCGGGACCAGATCGGCGTAGGGGCCGTTGACGGTGATGCCCCAGTCGTCAGCCGCCTCGACGGTCACGTCGTCATGGAGACCGACTGCCTGGAAAACCGTTGCCAGGTGGTGGAACCCGTCGGCGCGCCGCGGACCGACCACGAGCTCGAGGTTGATCTTGGCCGGGACCCTGGCCGTGACACCGTGCACGGAGATTGCTGCGGAGCTCATCCGCTGACCAGAGCCGGGCGGGCCGCCGCGATCGCCGCGAAGGCGTGGATGTCCAGCTGCTCGCCACGGGTCCGCGGGTCCACGCCGGCAGCGCGCAGGGCCGTTTCGGCATTGGTGGCCGAGCCTGCCCACCTGGCCAGAGCAGCGCGCAAGGTCTTGCGCCGCTGGGCGAAGGCGGCGTCGATGCAGGCGAACACCTCCTTGCGGGGCGCCGGCGTCTGCGGCGGCTCACGCCGGGTCAGCGCCACCAGACCGGAGTCCACGTTCGGGGCAGGCCAGAAGACCGTGCGGCTCACCTTCCCCGTGAGCCTCACCTCGGCATACCACGCGGCCTTGAGACTGGGGATCCCGTAGGTCTTGCTGCCCGGCGGCGCCGCGAGGCGCTCGGCCACCTCGAGCTGCACCATCACCAGCACCCGACGCAGGGTGGGAAAAGCCTCGAGAAAGCTCAGCACGACGGGGACGGAGATGTTGTAGGGCAGGTTCGCGACCAGCGCCGTCGGCTGGGGGTCGGGCAGGATGCGCACGGTCATGGCATCCGCGAGGACGACCTCCAAGCGGTCGCTGTATGCCGGCGCGAGCGCGGCAACGGTTCCCGGCAACGCTGCCGCGAGGTTGGGGTCAACCTCGACGGCGACGACCCGGGCGACCTGCGGAAGCAGGCCGAGGGTGAGCGAGCCAAGACCCGGTCCGATCTCGACCACGACGTCGGAGCGACCCACGTCGGCCAGCCGCACGATCCTTCGGACCGTGTTGGCGTCGATGACGAAGTTCTGGCCCCACTGCTTGGTCGGGCGCACTCCCAGACGGCCGGCCAGCTCACGGATCTGACCGGCCCCGAGCAGCCCTGCCGGGGCGTTCTCACTCATGGGTGCAGCCTAAGGGAACCCGCTCAGGCGGCCCCGGCGCAACCCCACGGCGCCAGCCCGCGCTGGGCGTAGACCGTGTTGGCCACGGCGATCTGCTGCGTGCGGCTGGCCAGGTCGGCCCGCCCGGCGAACCGCCCGCCGCCGTTGGCCAACCAGGTCTGGCTGTCGAACTGCAAGCCGCCGTAGTAGCCGTTGCCGGAGTTGATCGACCAGTTGCCGCCGGACTCACACTGGGCGATCCGGTCCCACATCCCGGCGTTGGCCGTGGAGCCGCCACCGGTCGATGCCGAAGTGGTCGAGGTGGCGGAAATGTGCTGGACCGGCCGGGCCTTGGTGCCCACGGCGATCACGTGCGCGACCGGAACGATCGCGAGACGTGAGCTCGTGAGCTTGCTGCTCTCCAGCTTGCCGTTCACCCAGGTCTTGAGGTTGGTGAGGACCTTGAGACCTTGCTTGCCCGCCGTCACCGTCTTGGTGTTGCCGGTGTACAGGTTGGCGTCGTTCCGGCGCTGCGTGCCGAAGGCGACGGTCTCGGTCGTCGTGACGCTCTTCTGGCCCACGCGGCCGATGGCGACCTTCAGGCCGCTCTTGGTGATGGGGGTCTTCAGTGCCGGGGCGACCCGGTCCTTGGCGCCGAGGGTCACGTGGAGCTCGGCGAGCAGATCGGCGACGGTGGCGCCGGTGGTCTGGGCTCTCAGTGTCCTGCCATCGACGGCGACCGTGACGTCCTTGGGGGTCGTGACCGACATGGCCAGGCCTGTTCGGCCCAGGGGCTGCGAACGCGAGACCGAGAGCTTGGCGGAGTCGGCACGGATACCGAGCTCAGCCAGGGCGCCGGCGACGGTGGTCGACGTCGTCCAGAACTCCTTGGCCTTTCCATCCACGGTGACCGCCAGGACGCGGCCGTACCGCACCACGATCTTCTGGTTGTCGCCGATCGGCGCGGAGACAGCCGGGGCGACGAGGTCGTGGGTACCGAGCTTGATGCTCTGGTCGGCCAGCACATCACCGACGGTGTTGCCGAACAGGTGAACGGCAGAGGACTTGCCATCAACAGAAAGGGTCACCGACTTGTCGAAGTGTGCGAAGCCGACAGCACCGGCTACGAGGGACACGACAACAGCGGCTTGGGCAATACGTCGGACGGGACGAAAGCTCATCTCGCTCCAGAGCTAGCTCGATCCGGGCATCGTGCGACAGGCGTCCCGCACTGGTGAAAAATGGGTGCTCGACCGAGGTCGTGCACCCCCAGTACGCGCCGTCCGAGTACTCGCAGACCCCGGCCAGAAGCCACTTACCATGTCCGACCGAAGCAGCGAGGGTCAAACTCAGGAGTGAGGGTCAAGCACGAGCAGGTGAGTAAGGTCACAGAGGAGCATTCAGGTCAGGCGCGAGTCCGGAACTGGCTCACCAGGGCCCGTAGACCCGCTCAGAGTTGGCCGCCAACGCGGTACACAACGAGGGCACATCCGCGTTCAGCACACCCGCCATGGCCCGCACGGTGAACGGCACGAGGTATGGCGCGTTGGTCGCCCCGCGATACGGCACGGGGGTCAGGAACGGCGCATCGGTCTCGACCAGCAGGTTGTCCGTCGGCGTGACCGAGAGCGCGTTGCGCAGGTTCCGGGCGTTCTTGAACGTCACGGTCCCGGAGAAGGACAGGAAGTATCCCCGTTCGACGCACTCGCGCGCCATCGCGATGTCGCCCGAGAAACAGTGCAGCACCGTGTGCTCCGGCGCCACCTCCTCCGCCAGGATCCGCAGGACGTCCTCGTGCGCGTCGCGGTCGTGGATCTGCAACGCCTTGCCCGTGCGCTTGGCCAGGTCGATGTGCCAACGGAACGAGTCCTGCTGTGCCGCGACACCTTCAGGGCCGGTGCGAAAGTAGTCCAAGCCCGTCTCGCCAACCACCCGGACCCTGGGGTGGGCGGCCAGCAGCTCGATCTCGGTCCGGGCCGAGTCGACCTCGCCGCGTTCCAGCAGCCTGGGCGCTTCGTTGGGGTGCAGGGCCACCCCACCCAGCAGGGCGGCATACCGGTCAATGACCTCGACGGTGAAACGCGCGCTGGGCAGGTCGCAGCCGATCTGGACCATGCGGGGAACGCCGACCGAGGTCGCGGCCTCGATCACCGCCTGGATGTCTGGCGTGTCAGCGCCGTCGCGGGAGAGGTCGAGGTGGGTGTGGTTGTCGACGACCGGGATCGGCAGCGGGTCCGGGGCCGGCGGTTGGTTCATTCGGTGTCGGTCCCCGCCGCGAGCCGCGCAAGCTTCCTCATCGACCACCGACGGGTCCAGCTTGGTGAAGATCGGCGAAGGCTTGGAGATCGGGATGCCCACCGTGATCGGGCGTGACTGCCATCGCGGCGTGGCCGTGTAGTCGCCCGTGATGATCGGGTAGCTCTCGCCGCCGTCCAGATCGTCGACCTCGTCGATCCGGGGCATCGGCGCGATCTCGCCCTGACCGCCCATCGCCGCGTGGACCAGGTTGCAGCTGTGCGGCAGGAAGGGGCTCAGCATCGTCGTGCAGTCGCTGACCG
>DHJN01000245.1:0-20842 GCA_002404345.1 Actinobacteria bacterium UBA4719
CCGTGGGCGACGGTCTCCTTGATAAATTCGTAGGCATCGTTGATGTAGGTCAGCGACTGCTGAAGGTCAATGATGTAGATGCCATTGCGCTCGGTCATGATGAAGCGCTTCATCTTGGGGTTCCAGCGACGGGTCTGGTGCCCGAAGTGGACGCCGCTCTCGAGGAGCTGACGCATTGTGACGACGGCCATGCCGTGGTCTCGCTTTCGTTCGTTCCAGTTATCCACGAGGCCGGCGGGATTGCCATTCTCGTGCCTGGCGTCTGCGAGCGCACCCCACCCGAAGGAATCGGGACTGCGGTGGTGCGCACCCGTCATACGACGGTGAGAGACGCGCGAATTCCACCGATCTGCCCGAAGGCGGACCTGTGGTTTGCTCATCGTACGGCTAGCCTGCCGGACATGGGAAATCCGCTCGTTGCCCGCATGCGGGGCTTTGGAACGACGATCTTCGCCGAGATGAGCGAGCTGGCGCGCAGCACCGGCGCCATCAACCTCGGGCAGGGCTTCCCGGACACCGACGGACCGCGCGAGATGCTCGACGCCGCCATCGACGCGATCAACTCCGGCCGTAACCAGTATCCGCCGGGAGCCGGCTTCCCCGAGCTGCTGGACGCGATTGCCGAGCACCAGAGGCGGTTCTACGGGCTGTCGGTGGATCCCGCCCGGGAGGTCCTGGTCACCGCGGGCGCGACCGAGGCGATAGCCGCGGTGATCCTGGGCCTGTGCGAGCCCGGTGACGAGGTCGTGACCTTCGAGCCGTACTACGACTGCTATGCCGCGACGATCGCGCTCGCGGGCGGCGTACGACGTACCTCAATGTTGAGGTTTCCTGACTTCGCCGTTGACGAGGTCTCGCTGCGGGCGGCGTTCTCCTCGCGAACCCGCCTGGTCCTGTTGAACACCCCGCACAACCCCACAGGCAAGGTGTTCAGCCGGGCCGAGCTGGACCTGATCTGCTCGTTGGCCCGTGAGCATGACGCCTGGGTGGTCACTGACGAGGTGTATGAGCACCTTGTGTTCGATGGCGCGGCGCACATTCCGGTAGCGACGCTGCCCGACATGGCGGACCGGACCATCACGATCTCGTCAGGGGGCAAGACGTTCTCGGCCACCGGGTGGAAGGTCGGCTGGCTGCACGGCCCCCCTGACGCCGTGGCCGCGGCTCGCACGGTCAAGCAGTTCCTGACCTTCGTCGCGAGCGGACCGTTTCAGCCGGCGGTTGCGCTGGCCCTGGGCCTGGACGACAAGATCTACCGCGGGCTGGCGTCGTCGTTGCAGGCCAAACGCGACCTGCTGTGTGAGGGACTTTCCACCGCGGGGCTTGCGGTGGCCAGGCCGGCTGCCACATATTTCGTGATCGCCGATGCCGCACCTCTGGGGGCGAGCGATGCCGTCGACTTCTGCCGGCAGATGCCGGCTCGCTGCGGTGTGGTCGGCGTGCCGGTGTCCGCGTTCTGTGATGACAAGGACGCAGCGCGGACTCTCGTGCGCTTCGCGTTCTGCAAGCGCGATGCAGTGCTGAACGAGGCAGTCGTCCGCCTTAGTGCGCTGACCGCAAGCTGAGCAACCCCGCCTACAGGGGTATGCCGTCCAGAGGGGTATGCCGGTTCGTCAACTGTCCACAGGGGTATGCCGGTTCGTCACCTCGTCCACAGGTGAGCCTCGCCGGCTGTCCCGGCGGCGTGCCGAACGCGAACCTTGGCCCATGCGGCTCCTGGTTCCCGCGGCGTCGGCCGCCCTGTTCACTGCCATGGCACTGTCCGCCAGCGCTGGGCAGGTCGACTCGGCACCGGTGAGATCGTCGGGTCCAACCCTTTCGGCGACCGCCGGCGGAACCGCAACCACACCGCTGGCTGGCGCGGATCCGGCTGCGGCCGCCCCGGTCCCGCAGCGCGGGAACTTCGCCTGGCCGTTGTCCCCTCGGCCTGGGGTCTTTCGCCGATTCGAGCAGCCCCGGAACCCGTGGTCGCCCGGGCATCGCGGCGCCGACCTGTTGACGGCCGTGGGCCAACCAGTACTCAGCGCAGGCGAAGGAGTCGTGGCCTTCTCAGGAGTGGTCGCAGGTCGTGGCGTGATCACCATTCGGCATTCCGGTGGACTTCGCACGACCTACGAGCCGGTCAACGAAAGGTTGGCCTCCCGCTCGTTCGTTCATCGGGGCGTCCGGATCGGCGTGGTCTCACCGACGCCGGGACACTGCGTGCCGCTCATCTGCCTTCACTGGGGCGCCATCTCCGGACAGACCTATCGAGATCCCTTGTCGCTGTTGGGCTTCGGCCGGCCTGTCCTCCTGCCACTCGGCTGACCTGGAGCCTGTCGGCATCAGGCAGAGGGCATCAGGCAGAGGGCATCAGGCAGAGCGCATCAGGCAGAGGGCATCAGGCAGAGGGGCATCAGGCACGTGGGTGCGCCTGCTGGTAGGAGCGCTTCAACCGCTCGACCGAGACGTGCGTGTAGATCTGCGTGGTGGCCAGGCTGGCGTGGCCGAGCATCTCCTGGACCGCCCGAAGGTCGGCGCCGCCCTCGAGCAGATGCGTGGCCGCGCTGTGCCGCAGTCCGTGCGGCCCGACGTCCGGGGCGTCGGGCACGTGGTGCAGCAGTCGGTGAACCGCGCTGCGGACCTGGCGCGGGTCGACCCGGCCACCTCGTCGGCCCAGGAACAGCGCCGGACCACTGCGCGCTGTGACCACCTGGCCCCGGCCGAGCTGCAACCATCCCTGCAGCGCGGTGGCCGCGGGCCCGCCGAACGGGACCGTCCTTTCCTTTGCTCCCTTGCCCATGACTCGGACCAGGTTGGAGCCGAGGTCGAGGTCGTCGAGGTCCAGGCCCACCAGCTCACCGACCCGAATCCCACTGGCATACAACAGCTCCAGCACAGCACGGTCTCGAAGGTGCATGGCGTCCTGGTCGTCGGCGGCGACCGCGGCCACGTCCAGCACAGCGTTGATCTCGACCTGTTTGAGCACTCCTGGCAGGGTTTTCACGCGTTGGGGTGCCACCAGGCGCAGCGACGGATCGGCTGCGATCACCCCGGTCCGAGTCGCCCAGCGCAAGAATGCCCGGGCCGACGCGGCCCGGCGCGCAAGGGTGGATCGAGCCGCACCGTGCTCCGACTGGTGGGCCAGCCAGGACCGCAGATCCGAGAGCTTCACGTCCGACAGGTCTGCGATTCCGCGATCGCGCGCAAAAGCCATCAAGTTGCTCAGGTCACCCACGTACGCCCGTTGAGTGTGCACGGACTGACCCCGCTCGGCCCCAAGATGTCGAGCAAAGGCAGCCAAGGCTTCGACGGGGTCGACGGCATTGACCGGGTCGATGGGGTCGATGGGCACCACCTCACGCTGACAAAGCCAGGCCCGATCAGCAAGGACATCGGCGCCGCGGCTCGTCGTGTCACCGGCTGACGACCGACATCATCGCCTGACGGTTTGACGGCGGACGGTTTGAGGCTGACCTGTGTCGGTGCCGTTGAGGGTCCGGGCCGGCCGTGACGTTGATACCTTTGGGCACCATGAGCACGTCCATCGACCACCCCCAACAGGGCGAGGCGGCCGAACCGGAGCCCGTCGCGCCGGAGCCCGTCGACAGCCCATGGCCCCGCGTTGGTGTTGTCATGCCCATCCTCAATGAGGAGAGACACCTTGAGGAGGCAGTGGCTGCCATCCTCAGCCAGGACTACCCGGGGCCGATCGAGCTGGTGCTCGCCCTCGGGCCAAGCGTCGACGGCACCAACGAGATGGCAACGTCCATGGCCGAACGCAACCCGCGCATCAGGACCGTGACCAACCCGTCTGGCCGGACACCGGATGCGCTCAACATCGCACTGGCCGCCCTCTCCCCCGGTTGTGGCGTCGTTGTCCGCGTCGACGGCCATGGAGTTCTGGACCGTGACTACGTGAGGACGGCTCAGCAGCTGCTGCAGGAGACCGGCGCCGCCATCGTCGGGGGCCTGATGGATGCAGAGGGGGTCACGACGTTCGAACGCGCTGTCGCCGCGGCCATGACCTCACGACTCGGGGTCGGTTCCGCCCGATTCCACACCGGTGGTGAGCCGGGCCCCGCCGACACGGTTTATCTCGGCGCCTTCCTGCGTGAGTGGCTGGATCGGTTGGGGGGTTATGACCGACGGTTCGTCCGAGCCCAGGACTGGGAGCTCAACCACAGGATCCGCGCGGCCGGCGGAACGGTCTGGTTCTCGCCAAGGCTGCGCGTTGCCTACCGGCCGCGCCCCACGTTCAGCGCCCTGGCCCGTCAGTACCGCGACTATGGGAGGTGGCGCCGTGTCGTGGCACGAACGCACGCCGGCACGATCAACGCCAGATACCTCGCACCTCCTACCGCGCTGGTCGGGGTAGTGGTCGGTACCCTCGCCGGGCTCGTCTGGGCTCCGGCGTGGATCCTTCCCGCTGGATACCTGATGGTGACGACGGTCGGTGGCCTGCTGATCTCCGGTGATCTCAGCGGGCGCGAACGAGCGCTTCTTCCCCTCATCCTGCCCACCATGCACCTCGCCTGGGGCTGGGGCTTCCTGACCAGTCGGGTGCGCATCGAGGCAGACGGCCGCGGCTGAGGCGCAGCTGGGGTCAGGTCAGCTTTCGTCGCCCGCTGCCGCCAACGTCGAGCAGCGCTTCCCGCACGGCCTCCCGCTCAGGGCCAGTCAAGGGGGGCCGCGTGGCCAGCCGCGAATGGTCGCGCAGCTGCTGCTCGGTCTCTGGGTCGACGACCACCGACGTCAGCCACGGATGCCCGAGCGCCCAGGCCATGCACAGATCGGCCACCCCTTCACGCCCCAGGTCCCGAGCCAGACCCTCGAGGGGCTCGCGCATGAGAGTGGTGTCGACCAGCGGCTCCCCCTCGACCGACGCCGTGATCCCCAGAGCCTCCCCCACGCGGACGCTGTGAGCGGCAACGACTGCTCCAGACGACTCCAGTGCTTCGGCTACACCGTCTTCCAGCCACCGGCGTCTGTCCAGTACGTCCACCGGCAGCCGCAGGTAGCCCAGACCTTCCAGGCGCAGGGCGTCCAGCAGCTCCCCAGGCGTGCGCACAGAGACCCCGACCCGTCCGACGTGACCGGACCTCTGGTACTCGACCAAGCGCCGCCACGCCGCCCCATCGCCGGAAACGGCCTCAACGACGCCCTCGAAGAGCACGGCGTCAGCTCGACGCCGGCCCAGCTCGGCAAAGCTTCGCTCCATGCTGCTTTCGACGGCCAGCCCTGCAAGCTCGCGGTCATCGAGCCCCATCCGACCCCGAGGCAGGGCCAGCGTGGTGACCACACCGAGCCTCTGTTTCAGCGCCGGATCGCTACCCGAGCGAAAGGTCGCCTCGGTTCGATCGTCGGAACGGTTGGTCGCCACGTGGCTGATGCCACGTTCGACGGCGACCTGCAGCATCCTGCGGACCACCGACGCGTCTGTGCGCTGGCGGGCCGGGTCGATGCCCTGGACCCGTCCAAGCCGGGTGACATCGAGCAGCAGAGCGGACTGCGCAAGCTCGGAGCTGTCGCGAATCGGGACCAGCGGGGTGTCAGCGTCGATCTGACGTCCGAGCTCAGTCATGAGCATCTGCCACGGGGCCCCCACCGGGTCCGGCATGGCGCCAAACAGCGCCGAGACACGGTCGTAGTCGGCGAGCACGTCCACGGTGCAGCGAAACTGGCGCGGATCCCTGGGAGACTCCCTCGGCACGAACAACAGCTCCCCGAGCTCACGACGCAACCACGGGGTGACGTGTTCGCGGTCGTACGACGCGGTGGCACGGGCCGCCGCGGTCCGGATTGCCTCGACGGTGAAGGCCTCGACTCCCAGTCCTTCGGGAACGCGCTCGATGTCGACCCGGCCGTAGATGTGTCCAGATACGTCCATTGCGGCGAGCAGCTCGTCCACCAGGTCGGCATCGGCTACCGGGTTGTCACCAGTCAGTCGCACCACCCGGTCGGTCACATCGAGATCGGCGGTGGCGGCCACGAAACGGCCGAGCACGTCGTCGAGCGAGCCGCGCATCACCGGAATACCGACGGCGCTCAGATGCTCGGCGATCCGGCGGTCGTAGTGCTCGTCGCTGGTTGCCACGACAACCTCGTGCCCGCTACGGGCCGCACGCCGTGCGACGAGCTCGACCAGGGGCATTCCGGCGATGGTGAGCAGCGCCTTGCCGGGCAGACGGGAGGAGTTGAGTCGCGACTGGATGACCACGCGGGTCCGCTTCACGGTGCTGCTCCTCGTCCGGTGGATGACCTGGAATGGGTTGACTCCAACCTGTCGCCCCGCGTGCAGCAGGCTAGCGTTCCGCAGGTGGCGCGGCGCAGCTAGGCTGTTATACCCCCACTAAAGGTGCCGTGATGTCACAGTGGCTGGACGAGAACGAGCAGCTCCAGGGCGGGCTCGAGACATGCGAACCGATCTACCGCCCCACGAGCTTCTGGGCGCCGGGCCTGCGCCGGCTGTCGGCTGACCTGCACACTCGCGGACTCGAGTCCTTCAAGAGCTGGCCGGGGGCCTCAACCTGGTTCTACCCCGTCTACGGCAGCGGCTTCTCCAGCGCCACCATCAGGGCAACGTTCGATCACGCCAAGTCCATCAACCCAAAAGCGCGCGAGAACTGGGTGTCCTCCGCGCTCAACGGTTCACTGGAAGCCCGACGGGACTTCGACGCGGCCCGCCTCGCGTGGGACCAGGACCGGTGGCCCTTCGACATCGAAGGTTACGGTGAGAGTCGCGTGGGCCAACCGCCACAGCGGTACCGGATGACCGGAACCGACGAGGTCGGCTGGGGAAGGCCCTATCTCAACTACCTGCTTTGTCTGGCGGCGTTGTCACAGCAGGTCGAGGTCGAGCCAACGAGCTTCCTTGAGATCGGGGGAGGTTTCGGGACGCTGGGTGAGATCGTCATGCCACGCAACGGCGCCGCGCGATACGTCAACGTTGATTTCCCACCGCTGCTCACGGTGGCCGCCTACTACCTGGTCGAGCTGTTCGGGCAGGACCGGGTGATGCTCCCCACCGAGGCACCCGAGCATGGCCCGATCAAGGTGGCCGGCTCGGCCTGCCTGCCCAGCTGGCGACTGCCTGACGTCGTCGGCCCGTTCGACGTCTTCATGAACTCCTTCTCATTCCAGGAGATGGAACCCGACGTCGTCGACCACTACATCAACGTGGTCGCCGCTCTGGGTGTGCGGTATGCCGTGTCGTACAACTCCGTGCACGGCAAGCCGAAGAAGGTCGAGGGACACGAGGGAGGCGTCCTCGACCCGATGACGTCCTCCCGGATCATCGACATGTTTGAGCGCCGCGGATACCACCTCCTGCGCACCTACCGAGACCCACTGGTCGTCAGCGCCGCCGAGATCGCCGTGCTTGAGCGGCGTTGACCCGGCATCGAGCCCGTGCTCTCACTTCACCGTGCGACTGCGCAGCGTAGGCAGCCGGTATCGTGTCATGCCAAGGTCGCCCCACGAACGCAGGTCCCACCGGGGGCTGTCTCGCTCGGGCACCAGCCTGGCCACGACGTCTTCGACAGCACGGGAGTGCATCAGTGAGTGTTCTCAAGGGATCGTCCATCCTGGTAACAGGCGGAACCGGTTCATTTGGCAAGTCGATCATCCGACACCTGCTGGACGAGATCGACCCAGCTCGTGTGGTGATCTTCTCGCGCGATGAGCTCAAGCAGTACGAGTGCCGCAACCTGTTCGACAACGACTCGCGGCTGCGCTGGTTCATCGGCGACATCCGGGACCGGCACCGCCTCAACCGTGCGATGCACGGCGTTGACCACGTGGTGCACGCCGCCGCGCTCAAACAGGTCGACACCGCTGAGTACAACCCGTGGGAGTTCGTCAAGACCAACATCATCGGCTCGCAGAACGTGATCGAGGCGTGCATCGATGCCGGGGTCAAGAAGGTTGTGGCCCTGTCCACGGACAAGGCCTCCAGCCCGATCAACCTGTACGGCGCCACGAAGCTGACGGCGGACAAGCTCTTCATCACCGGCAACCACTACGCCGCCGCGTACCCCACCCGTTTCTCCGTGGTCCGCTACGGCAATGTGATGGGCAGCCGTGGCTCGGTCATCCCGTTCTTCCGCAAGCTGGCCGCGGAGGGCAAGTCCCTGCCGATCACCGACCTGCGAATGACCCGCTTCTTCATCACCCTTCCTCAGGCTGTCGATTTCGTGATGAAGTCCTTTGAGCTCATGCAGGGTGGCGAGCTCTACGTCCCGCGCATCCCGTCGATGAAGATCGTCGACCTGGCTCAGGCCGTGGCGCCCGGCGCGCCCATGCACAACTCGGGGCTGCGGCCGGGTGAGAAGCTGCACGAGGAGATGATCTCCCCCGAGGAAGGCCGTCGTACGCTGCGAGTCGACGACCGCTACGTGCTCCAGCCCGATCTGGCGTCATGGGGCTACAAGCCCCCTGCCGGGGGCGTCCCCGTGTCCGAGGGTTTCACCTACACCTCGGACACCAACGACCAGTGGTTCACGCCGGAGGAGATCCAAAAGATCCTCGAGACCCAGGGATGAGCCACTGATGCATCACAGCAACCACTTCTACGGTCATGCCCACATCTTGGCCCGCTACGCGCGGCTGGCCGAGGTCCCCCGGATCTGGGGTTACGTCCAGCACGGCTGGAACATCCATGACGGATATGCGGTCGGCACAGTCTTCGCGCCAGGTTTCCCCAAGTACATCTGGTCCGAGGCGCCGGGCCGGCGCGGTTGGTCGGTCGGGTTGCGCAACTACCAGGTGATCGGCTCCCCGTGGGCATACCTTTTGAACCTGGAGCGGCAGGAGGAGTGGGAGCACGCCCAGCACCCCCGGGAAGGGACGATCGTCTACCCTTTTCATGGGTGGGAGCAGCAGAACATCGTCGGCAGCCACGATGGGTATGTCGAGGAGATCAAGGCAACAGAGGACGGACCAGTCACCATCTGCCTCTACTGGAACGAGTATCGCGTTCCTGAGGTCCGTCGCTCGTATGAGCGAGCCGGCTTCCGGGTCATCTCGCACGGTTACCGCGGTCACATGTGGCAGGGTACAGACGCCGATTTCCTGGACAAGCAGCTCGCCGAGCTACGCGCCCACCGCCGGGTGGTCTCCAACCGGCTGGGCAGTGCTCTCTTCTACGGCGCCTCGGTGGGTTGCGAGATCGGCGTGTACGGCGATCCGATGATCCTCGAGGCGGAACGAGCAGTTCTCGGAGGGATGGGGCGGCAGAAGCGACTGTGGCCCGAGCTGCACCAGCCCGCGGTACCACAGGACATCGCCTCCGAGCTCGCCCGCGTCGAGCTGGGGACGGACCTGATCCTGAGCCGGCCTGAGCTCATCGAGACACTGGGCTGGCGCCACGCCCGACGCGCCGAGGTCGGCGTGCCTCCCGTCGAGACGCAGGGCTCGCTCGCTGAGGGCGGCCCTTCGACCGACCAGGACACCCAAATGCGCGACGGCCGACTCGAACGTCTACCCACGGATGACTCTGGGCCGTTGATGGACCAGGACGGCGACACCGCCTGATTAGACTGGACCAAACTCCCCCAACTTCAAAACTCCCCCAACTTCAAGGCGAGGCGGATGATGAGCGCACTGAGCAGAGATCAGCTACGGACGATGATGGGCGACGTGCTCGAGGCACAGGGCAAGACGATTCCCTCGAGCGACGATTCCCCGCTGGACGAGATCGGCTTCCGCTCGCTGGACTTCTCCGAGCTGGCTCTGCGGGTCGAGGACGAGCTGGGCAGCGAGCTCAACTTCGACGCTCCGGGACTGCGTGCGATCGAGACCGTCGGAGACGTCCTTGAGTTCCTCGAGCAGCTTCAGCTAGCGTGAGGCGCCACCCGGAAGCGGTGGGTACTGCCCTCCCACCGGGGTCGGGCAACAGGATTGTGATCGGCGGGTTCCGCGGCACGTGGGCCGACGTCTCAACAGCTTCGCTCCCCGCCGTCGCTGCCGCACTGGTTGAAACCCACCTCGCCGCGGCTGGCGCGGCCTGGGAGCACGCGACCTCGCCACGCGAGACGCTCATCGCCGGCGCTGGCCGTGTGTCCGATGATCAGGCCCAAGAGCTGCGAGATGACGGATTCACCCTGGTCAGGGGCGAGAGTATCGAACCGGCGTCCCAGCAACGCGAGGCCGTCACCGGACGACTGTGGCTCCTGACCAGCGGAAGTACCGGCCGGCCCAAGCGGGTCGCACACACTTTGCAGTCCCTGACGACAGTGGCAGCCGATCAGCCACCGCGTCGCTGGCTGTGCCCATACTCCCCTGGTGCGTATGCGTGGTGGCAGGTCGTGACCCTGTCGCTGGCCCACCCAGGGCAGGACGTGGTGTTCGTCGAGGCCGCGCAGCTCGACAGCTGGCCGCAGCTCGCGCTTGCCGAGGGCGTCACAGCCGCCTCAGGCACCCCCACATTTTGGCGACAGGCGCTCTGGCGCTCTGCCGAGACGGTTGCCAAGCTGCCGCTGGAGCAGATCACGCTCGGCGGAGAACCGGTGGACCAGGCGATTCTCGACCGGCTGACCGCGCTGTTCCCAGCTGCGCGTATCTCGTGGATCTACGCTTCAAGCGAGGCAGGTGCGAGCATCGCTGTGCACGACGGCCGAGCCGGCTTTCCCGTTTCCTGGCTCGACCGCGACGTGCCGGGCAGGCCCCTTTTGACCGTGGTGGACGACGAGCTGCTCATCGACTCAGCGTGGAGCGCCAGAGGCTTCGAAGGTCCGCTGCGTACCGGCGACCGAGCGGAGATCATCGACGGCCGTGTGCACATCACCGGCCGCGTTGCCTCGGACGAGATCAACGTCGGTGGTTCGAAGGCCTCGGCCTCGGCCGTGCGGGCTGTGCTGCTTGCACATCCGGCGGTGGTGTGGGCTCAGGTCCGGGGACGACGTGCGCCAATCGTGGGCAACGTCGTGGCCGCAGACGTCGTCCTCGACGGCCCGGTGAGCCAGGCGGAGCTCACCGGCTGGTGCTCGGAACGACTGCCCGACTACTCGGTTCCGCGACGACTACGGTTGCTGAACGAAATCCCGATCAAGGAGACCCTGAAAAGCGATGTCTGAGCCCCTCGGTCCCATTCCGGCCGCCACGTGCGTCCTCGTCTCGGGAGGTTCGCGCGGGCTCGGCCTGGCGCTGGTCACCGATGCCCTCGCCCGCGGCGCCAATGTCGCCACGTTTGCCCGAACTGTTACTCCCGAGCTCAAGGAGCTGGCGCTGCAGCACCCCACGAGCCTCCACGTCGGCTCGGTGGATGTTACGGATACCGCAGGTCTGACTGCGTTCATCCGCGAATCAGCGGCCAAGCTGGGCCCGATCGACGCCCTGGTCAACAATGCGGCCATCGGCCAGGACAGCCTTCACATCCACACCTCGCCCGAGCAGATCGCCGCGCTCGTGGCCACCAACCTCACAGCGCCCCTTCTGCTGACGCGAGCGGTGCTGCGCCACATCATGGCGCGCGGCGGCCGAGGGCGCATCGTGATGGTGACCTCGGTGTGCGCCCAGCGCGGTTACTCCGGACTGGTCGCCTACTCGGCGACCAAGGGAGGGCTCGACAGTGCGGTGCGCACGCTGGCGAGGGAGATGCACGGACGTGTTCTGATCAACAGCGTGGCTCCTGGGTTCTTTGCCTCCGAGATGTCCTCGGTGCTCGGCCCGGACCAGCTTGAGACCATCACGCGCCGTACACCCTCGGGCCGGCTGGTGGAACCCGAGAACATCCTTCCCGTCGTGCGTTCCCTCCTCTTCGAGGACACGAACTTCAACGGCCAGGTGCTCACCGTCGACGGCGGCTCCAGCATCTGAATGGCGGCCCTCTCGAGGCTGCTGCGGGCAGCCGAGCAGACGTGCACCCTTGTCGCTCCAGAGTCAGCGGTGGGAACCGCGCAAGGCCTTCGGTCCCACCTTGCCGACGGCAGGGTCGTCTGCTGGTCGGCCTCGGTGCCGCGCGGGTTGCGGCTGGCGGTGGACGCCGAGATCAGCGACCAGCCTGTCCCACCGGCCTTGGCGTACCGGTTCGACCTGGTCGATCCCCACCGGTTCTGGGCTGCATGGACCGCCGTCGAAGTCTCTTGCAAACTGCGTGACGTACCCATTCTGACGTGGCTAAAACGCCGAGGCCTGACCCCGGACCCCGCTATCCGTACGAGAACCCTTCGGATAGCGGACATCACCGTGACCTGCGGTGCGGCAGACCTGGGGCACGCCGTGGTGAACGATCGAATGCAGGATCGAGTGCAGGGAGCCTGGCAGACGCCAGAAGGGCCCTACGATCGCGAAAGGCGACGCAGCATGACCTTTGCGCGGCGGGTATAGCCCGGCGGGATGACCGAGAGGACGACTCGGCGGCTGAGGAGGACGATCGCTCGCAGCGGCCACGTGAGCACCCGGCCGATCCGGAAGCTCACCGAACCGCGAATGGCCGAGAGCGTCCCATCCAGCTCGCCGACCCGGACGTCGCGTGCCCGCAGCGCTGCCTCCAGCCAAACAACCTGGCCTTCGCGCTCGTGGAGCGCCTGGGCCATCCGGCCGCCGGAGGCCAGTGCCTCTCGGTAACCGCGGAACGGGCCCCCACTTGATGCGTACTGGGAAGCTCCACCCTCGAGGTTGGACGCGTAAGCCCGGGCCTCGTCCGACGCATCTCCGCCTTGCAGGACGGTCTGGAGCTCCGCCTCGACCCGCGCGGCAACGTCAACCAGATGGGGGCGCCACTCAACTCCCGCCATTGAGGCCAACGTCTGAGCGAGCGCGTCCGGGCTGATGTCCGGAGTCCATGGGTGCTCGGCGCCGGAGCGCAGCAACCGTCGGGCGAAGTCCCGCAACCCACGCACGATCAGGATGTCCGGGTCGAGGTGTGCGGTCCAGCGCCAGCTGTTGTCGAAGCACGCAAGGCCGGTATCGCTGACCACGACGTTGGATGGCACGGCGAACAGCCGGCCTCCGGCCGATCCCTCCGGCCACACCTCAGAATCGCCCAACCATGTGGCGTAGCGCTGGACCAGCTTGCGGACCGATGTGATGCTGCCGGTTGCACAGACCCGACGCAGGAGCGCCTCGAGGTTGGCGCCCTCGGGCACCAGCTCCGGGAGCTGGCTGTAGTCCCTGAGCACGCGGCGTTCGCGCATCTCCGTAAGTTTGGAGACGGGCAGGGCCTGGTGGGTCCATCGACCGTCCTGTAGCTGCAACGTAGTGAGGGCGCGCCACTCGCTGCGGCCGCTGTCCTCACTGGCCATCAGCGCGGGCAGTGAGTCTCGGGCGGCGGCATCCGTAGCGGCGGCACCCGTAGCGGCGGCACCCGAAGCGGCGGCTTCGGTGGAGAGGCGGGCAACCACGATCCACAGCGGCGCGAACTCCATCGTCAGCCCGCTTTCGAACAGGCGCAACGACATGTCGTAGGCATCGACGAGGGAGGGCTGCTTGGAGAAGTGGGACTGCTCCATCCGTGCAGTAAGTGCAGCGGCCGTCGAGGCAACTGCCGGGGAATCGACCGCGTTGCTGTCGATGAGCAGGGACAGCGACTCTGCGGCAGGGAAGGCGGCATACACCGAGTCCGGGATCAGGTTGGCGGACTCCAGAGCGCCGCGCAGCTCGCGGTAGTACAGCGCCCGGTCATCGAAGCCGATGGCCCCGCGGTGCCACATGTCGTCACCGTCATACACGTCGCGGATCTTCATCCGGAACTGCTTGTCGAAGCCAAGCTCGTTGTCGACGGAGGCCATCAGCGTGCCGTCCGCCGAGAGCCATCCGGCCAGCTTGCACAGCAACTCGCCATGGCCGAGTCCGACCGAGTCCGGGGACAAGAGATCGCTCGGGGCGCCAAGGGCCACGATCAAGTCGTACGACCCCTTGGTGTCGAACCGGTCGAGCCCCCCGCAGTAGACCGTGACGCCAGACCTCAGTCGCGACGCGCTGGCGAGCTTTCGCGCGTCAGGCAACCCTCGCACCAAGAGATCGACCGCTACAGCGTCTGGCAGATGTGCCACGAGATGGCTGGCTCGCACCCCGAGAACCAGGACTCGTTTCGGGGTCTTGCCAGTGCGAAGAACACACCTCAGGAGGGGCGCCAGGCCTCCTGGGGAACTCTCATTCGCGAGGTCGGACCACTCTTGCATCTCGCCACCGACGAGCCGGCTGCCAGAGGCGGCATCTACCTGATAGGAGGGCAACGCTGTCCTTTCGGTGTGCTTCAGAGAACCGGTGCGGGTGCGTGCGGTGGGCCTAGCATAGGCTAGCGGTGACGGTCGGCCGTCCGATTCTGGCCGTCCCAGCGGGGCTTGAACAGCGCCTCCACTGACAGCACAACCACCGAGAGCACCTTCGAATGTGAGGCTTGAGAATGACCCCGCGGCCATCCTTCAGCGCAGTCATGCTCTCCATGGGAGACCGACCGGATGAGCTGGCGCAGGCGCTCACGTCGCTGCTGAGCCAGCAGGGAGTCGACCTCGACGTCGTGCTCGTGGGCAATGGCTGGTCCCCGACAGGACTGCCGCCGGAGGTTCGATGCATAGCCCTGCCCGAGAACGTCGGTATCCCCGAGGGGCGCAACGTTGGGGCCCGGCATGCGCGCGGGGAGTACCTGTTCTTCTATGACGACGACGCGGTCCTGCCAAGTGAACATGTACTGACTGGGCTCGCGGACGTCCTCCGGCGCGATCCCGACACAGCCATCGCCCAACCTCGGCTTGAGGACCCGACCGGACTCCCCTCCCCCCGCCGCTGGGTGCCGAGGTTGCGGGTTGGGGACGGCAAACGTCCGGGGGTTGTCACCGTCTTCTGTGAAGGTGTGTTCGCTATTCGGCGGGATGCCTTTGAGGCGGTAGGGGGGTGGCCGGGTCAGTTCTTCTACGGCCACGAGGGCATTGATCTCGCGTGGCGGTTGTCCGATGCCGGGTGGAAGATCTGGTATGAGCCCTCCGTCGTGGTAAATCACCCGGCCACGAGCCCGGCACGCCACGCCGTCTACTACCGGATGAACGCGAGGAACCGCGTGTGGGTGGCACGGCGCAACCTGCCCTTGCCGTTGGCTCCGATCTACATTGCGGTCTGGGCCGCCATCACCGTGGCACGCATCCGGCGGCTCAGTCCTTTGAAGATCTGGTTCCGCGGCCTGCATGAGGGGTTGACCACCGACTGCGGACCACGCCGTCCGATGAGCTGGCGAACGGTGCTGCGGATGAGCATCGCCGGTCGGCCTCCCATCGTGTGACCGCATCGTCGACGGGACCACCATCAATGGGACCACCATCAACGGGACGACCCTCGGTACGGGTCTTCCTTTCCGGCGTACAGAGTGTCACCCACCTTCTTTATGCGTCCTCCTACCTACGCCACCTGATCGAAGACACCGGGGCGGCCGTCACGCTGGTCGACCTCGGGGTCGGGCGCTTCCTCGGTCGGGCCAACGTGACCGCCCAGGATCTTCGTGGGGTGCTGGGCGACGACCCCAGGCTGACCGTGATCGGCGCGGAAGGCGCCGCACGCTGGCGCAGCGAACCCGGTGAACGGTGCATCTACATGGGTGTCGGAGCGCCGGGGATCAAGCCATACCTCCGGTTGCGCGCGGCCCGGCCTTCCCGGGGGCTTCACGTCGTCGTCATCAATGAGGGCATCGGCAGCTATGGCAGCTGGCGCACGAGGCGCGTGGCGTTGCGCAGGCAGGGCGGGCGCGAGCCCTGGGCCTCTATCCGAGCCCTGGCGGTCGGCGCGGCACGGAGCCTTCTCACCGACGAGCGCTGGGCGCTGTTCCGTCGGGCCGGCGCGGACTGGCTGGTCGACGATCGCGTCGCTGCAACGTTTCGGGCACGGATGACGCCTCCGACCCCCACCAAGCCGGTGGGCGTGTTCCTTTCCCAACCCTGGGTGGACCTCGGGCTGATCACCGAAGCTGCCTACCTCGCCCATGTAGGTCAGGTGGCAGGAGTCTGTCGCTCGGCCGGTCTCGCCTTCCTTCTGAGTCCGCATCCAGCAGAGCCCGCCCAGCGTTATGCGGGGTTCGAGATGACAGCTCACCGCGGGCCGGCGGAGCTGGATCCGGACGTCGTCGGTGCGACCTTGGTCATCGGTGCGACGAGCACCGCTCTTCTCAACATCAAGGCGCTCTACGGGACTCGTGTCATCAGGGTCGTTGCGCCCGAGCTGACCCACCTCGACCACGAGCTGAGTCCCGGTCAGCGTTCGTTGCTGGACGCCTTTCTTCCTCCGGCTCGTCCGGTGACAACGCTGCTAGACAGGCTCACCGAGCTGGGGTAATTGCCCGACTTCACGGCGTCATGACTTATCCTCGCCATATGACGGAACCGGTACCCGCGGCTGTGGGAGCGAATGCATCGCCCGCACCGAAGGACCTGGCAGCTCGGTATGGGCTGGCTCAAAGCGGTGCTCGCCCCACCCTGACCGCCTACATCAAAGCGCTGTGGGGGCGTCGGCATTTCATCGTGGAGTACGCACGAGCTCGCAACCAGGCGCAGTACACGGACACGGCTCTCGGGCAGGTCTGGCAGATCCTCACCCCGGTGCTCAACGCGGCCGTCTTCTACCTGATCTTCGGGATCCTGCTCAAGACCAGCCGCGGCGTGCACAACTACATCTCCTTTCTTGTCGTGGGTGTCTTCATCTTCACGTACACCCAGCGGGCCGTCCTGTCCGGGTCGAGGTCCATAGCGGGCAATCTCGGCCTGGTCCGGGCTCTGCACTTCCCCCGGGCAACGCTTCCACTGGCATCGACCGTGATGGAGCTGCAGCAGCTCCTCGTCTCGGTGGCGGTGTTGTGTGTCATTGTCCTTGCCACCGGCGAGCCGCTCACACTGAAGTGGCTGCTGCTCATCCCTGCGCTGCTCCTGCAGACGTTGTTCAACTGCGGGCTGGCTCTCATCTTTGCCAGGATCACCAGTCGCGTGCGTGACATGGAACAGCTCCTGCCGTTCGCACTGCGGACCTGGATGTACGCCTCAGGCGTCTTCTTCGTGATCCACACCTTCGCTCAGACTGTCCCGCTCGCCGCGCAGGTGGTGCTCAAGGGCAACCCTGCCGCCGTCTACATCGAGCTCGTGAGGGGATCATTGATGTCATCGCACCCCGCGGCACTTTACGAATGGCCGCTCGCCGTGTTCTGGGCTGTCGCCACCTTCGCGGTGGGCTTCGTCTACTTCTGGCGTGCGGAGGAACAGTATGGCCGTGGCTGACCGGGCGTCGATAAGAGAAGGCACGGTCAGGACCGGCAGCTATGGGCAGGAAGGCGACCGCGTCCCGACCGTCGTGGTGGACGACCTGCACGTGGTCTACCGTGTCGCGCGTGGCGGCGCCGGCGGGAACGCGGCAGCATCCCTGCTGCAGGTCATCCAGCACAAGCCCCGGCAGGTAGTCACAGAGGTCCACGCGATCCGCGGTCTGACATTCACGGCCTACCGCGGCGAGGCGATCGGGGTAGTGGGGAGAAACGGCTCCGGCAAGTCGACTTTGCTGCGTGCCGTCGCAGGGTTGCTGCCACCGGCCTCCGGGGCGGTCTACACCGAGGGGCAGCCGTCACTTCTGGGCGTGAACGCCGCGTTGATGGACACCCTGAGCGGCGAGCGCAACGTCGTACTCGGCTGTCTGGCCATGGGCATGTCACCAGGTGAGGTGACCGCAAGGTATGACGAGATCGTGGCGTTCGCCGACATCCCCGACGAGGCGATCCAGCGCCAGATGAACACCTACTCCTCCGGTATGGCGGCCAAGCTGCGCTTCGCGATCGCCTCGGCCAAGACCCACGACGTCCTCCTGGTGGACGAGGCGTTGGCGACCGGTGACGCGGCCTTCCGGCGGCGGAGTGACCAACGGATCAAGGAGCTACGCGAGGCGGCGGGCACGGTATTCCTCGTCAGTCACAACCTCGAGATCATTCGCGCAACCTGTCAACGCGCCCTGTGGGTCGACGAGGGCACACTTCGGATGGACGGGCCTGCGGACGAGGTCATCGACGCCTACGAGCGTGCCTACAAGTAACGTTCCGGATCCGGTCAACCGGGGTTGGAGTCGGGGTGGGTGTAGAGCAACTTGAGGTGGATGTCGTCGTGTCGGGCTGCAGCGGGGTCGGATTGGACTATCGTGCCCGGTGACCACTCTGGGAGGGCTGCATGTCAATTGCCAGCGGGATCGACGTAGACGCTTTCTGGGATCAGGGCTACCAGCTCATCCCGAAAGTGTATTCGCCTGACGAGATCCGAAAGCTACGCGAGGCCGCAATGGCTTCCCGCTCACGCGGCGGTGACGTTCTGTCGAACCCGGGGCTGAGGTCCTCCCTCACCGATGGCCGCCTCGTGGAGATCGCTCGCACGCTCCTGGGCAGCGACGAGATCGTCTACGCCGGTGACAGTTCGTTCACGTTCAACTCGAATCAACACGGCTATCACAAGGACAATGCCGACCGTACGGACCCGAAGGCGCCGGACTGGCAAGGGCGCTACACGATCCTGCGTTTCGGCGTCTACCTTCAGGACCACTACACCCACACGAAGGGGCTCAATCTGCGCGAGCGTTCGCACAACACGACGTCACTGGCTGAGGGCAAGAACATCTATGTCCGGTCGCGGGTGGGTGATGTGGCGGTGTGGAGCCTACGTACCAGTCACAGCGGCAACGGGACACTGCTGAGCTTCCCCCGCTGGATCCACCCCGCGCCTGCTCAGGATGGCAAGTACCCGAAGTGGTGGCGGGTGGCGAAGCCAGATGGTGACCGGATTGCGGTGTTCGCGGCCCTCGGGCTGGACGATGCCCACCACCACCGCTACGTCGACTATCTCAAGACCCGGCAGTACATCGTGGGCATGTGGGGCAAGTCTCGCTATGACGACGAGACCCTCCAGGAGGCTCGACGCGCAGGCCTGACAGTGCGGGACGTTCCGCGTGAGGTCGAAGGCCGCTCGGATGTCGGCCAGAACGTTGCCTGGCAGGCCATCCCGTACTGATCGGAGCAGACCCGGGAGCAGACCCGGAGCAGACCCTCCCTGCGTGTTTGACGACCCTCCCACGTGCTGAGGCCCTCTCACGTGATCTTAACAACCGGACTCGCCCTGCTCGCTAACAACCAGACTCGCCCTGCTCGCTGCGCTTGCGGTCGCCGTCGACTCGGGCCTTTCTCACCGCAGGGCCCTGTCGCCAACCGTCACCGTGACGTTCGGCCAGGGCACTCAGATCCAGACGGCCCAGCAACGAACGGACCTCGGACGCCGAGAGTCCCGACGACACCGCCAAACGACTGACCGGGACGCCTTTGCGGACAGGAAGGGCAGACAACAGACGGGCCGCGGGTTCGTCGAGCCCGTCACCGGCAAAGGCAGGGCCTCGGCGAACCGGAGCGAGGTCACTGCCATAGTCCCCGATGGCTTCGGCTGCCTCCGCGGCGTCCGTCACGAGCTGGGCCATCCCGGACCGGATCGCCTCGTGACACCCCGCGGACATCATGGACGTCACCGGGCCCGGAACCGCTGCCACCACTCGGCCGTGATCAGCGGCGATCCGGGCCGTGTTCAGCGACCCCGACCTCAGTCCCGCCTCGACCACAACGGTCCCGCGCCCCATCGTGGCAATCATTCGATTACGTTGCAGGAAGCGGGTCTTAGTAGGCGCCGACCCCGGAGCCACCTCGCTGATGACCGCACCGACCTCGACGATGCGGGCGATCAGCGCAGCGTGCGACGAGGGATACGGACGTTCGACACCACCGGCCAGCACGGCGATCGTGGTGGCTCCGGTGGCCAGCGCGCCTCGGTGAGCGGCTGCGTCGATACCGAAGGCGGCACCCGAGATGATCGTGAACCGACGCTCGCCCAATCCCGCTGCCATGTCGGTCGCCACCATCTCGCCGTACGCCGTGGCGCTGCGGGCTCCGACCACGGCGGCACTGCGTTGACACGACGACGCGACGTCAACCGGTCCGCGGATCCAGAGGCAGTAGGGCGGTGCGGACAGATCGTCGAGACCTTGCGGCCACTCGGGGTCGCCGGGGCAGACGACACGGGCAGCGAACTTGGCGCCGACCTCAAGGTCTCGTTCCACATCGAGCACCTCCAGACGGGGCAGGAAGCGTTGCACGTTCTGCTCAGCGCCCGAGGCTGCCAGCAGCAGGGCGGCAACCGGACCGTGGCTCCGAATCAGGCGGGTGGCCACCTGGTCCCCGGGCTCTGCGACCCGGCTCCAGGCCGCTCGGGCGAACCGATCCTGTGAAAGCAGGCTGCTACGCAGGGGCGCACTCATGCCGCCACCGCCGACTGGGCCCGCAGGGTCAGGGCAAGTCCGACATCGTCGCGGTTGGGCGTACCCCCACCACCCAGGTCGGTCACCGTCCAGGCGACCTTCAGGACCCGGTCGTAGCCGCGAAGTGTCAGTATCCCCCGTTCGAGGGCACGCTCCAGATCCACGGTGGCCGCGGCCGGAAGCTTCAGGAATCCCTTACGCATCATCGGACCTGGAACGTCAGAGTTGAGCCGCCACATGGTGCGGGCCAAGCGTTCCGCCTGCAGACTCCTTGCCGTGGCCACCCGGGCGGCCACCTGGGCGCTGGTCTCCCCCGCAGGTGCGAACAAACCCACCCGGGACACAGGTCTGACCTGGAGCTGAAGGTCGACGCGGTCCAGAATGGGCCCTGCCAGCCTGCCCATGTAATCGCGACGGGCACGCGGCGAACAGGAGCAGTCGACACCCTTGCCGAAGCCGCGACCACACGGACACGGGTTGGCCGCCAGCACAAGCTGAAAACGTGCCGGGTATCTCACGACCCCAGAAGCCCGCGCCACGACCACCTCACCGGACTCCACCGGCTGGCGCAACGCCTGGAGCACCCCGGGCTTGAACTCAGGAGCCTCGTCCAGGAACA
>DHJN01000245.1:20873-27080 GCA_002404345.1 Actinobacteria bacterium UBA4719
CCGAGCACTGAGTGGATGGCCGTCACCTCCAACGCCTGCGAAGGCTCAAGATCGGGCAGCAGGGAGGGCAGCCGCTCGGCCAGCATGGTCTTGCCGGCACCCGGTGGTCCTGACAAGAACAGGTGATGTCCGCCCGCTGCCGCGATCTCCAACGCCAGCCGCCCCTCGTCCTGCCCGACCACGTCACGCAGGTCGGGCACCACCACGTCATCGGGCACCGCTGCAGGGTCAAGCACAACCAGCTCTGGTTGCTCACCGCGCCCGATCGCCTGATAACGCGACACCAGGTCGCGCAAATGGCGCGCGGGGACCACCGAGATGCCGGGGACCAGTGCAGCCTCAGCTGCGTTCTGCGCGGGGACCACGATCTGAGCCATGCCCAGACGCGCCGCAGTCAGCACCACCGGCAGCACGCCTCGCACGGGGCGGATCGAACCGTCCAGGCCCAGCTCACCGACGTGCACGATCCCGTCGACAACCCGCGCCGGGAACACGTCTGCGGCCGCCAGAACGGCGATCGCGATGGGGAGATCCCAACCACTGCCGACCTTGGGTATCGAGGCGGGCGAGAGGTTGACCGTCAGACGCCGTTTCGGAATCGGGACACCAGAGTTCATTGCTGCGGCCTTGATCCGGTCCGGCGCCTGCCGGCAGGCCGCATCGGGCAGACCGCTGATCATGAT
Organism: Actinobacteria bacterium UBA4719; assembly: GCA_002404345.1. Classification (GTDB taxonomy): domain Bacteria; phylum Actinomycetota; class Actinomycetes; order Actinomycetales; family Dermatophilaceae; genus UBA4719. The sequence goes on from DHJN01000245.1 coordinate 21,557, forward strand.
CTGCGGCAGCCCCAGAGCAAGATCGGCCTCCACCTCAACCAGAGCGCCCTCGATCCCCTGCAAGGCCACGCCTCGCGTGCGACCCAGGCTCATGCCCCCACCGCAACAAGATGCTCGATCTGCGCCGGGCCTCGCGGTGGGCGCAACACGCCGATCACGTCGATGCGCACGTCGGCCACGGAGTCGACCAGGGGTCGGTGATCGGTCAACCAGCACGCGGCCAGCCGGCGGAGCCGAGCCGCCTTGACCGCGGTCACCGCCTCCACCGGCGAACCGAAGACCAGGCTTCGTCGCGTCTTCACCTCGATGATCACCAGGCACGCGTCATCCATCGCCACGATGTCGATCTCGCCCTGGTCGCAGCGCCAGTTGCGGTCCAGGATCTGCATGCCGGACTCCACCAGATATCGTGCCGCCAGACGCTCCCCGTAGGCCCCGACCGCGTTAGCCACGCCAGCCTTGGACACCACCGACGCGACCACCTTGGGCACAACTGCTTCGGACACAACTGCTTCGGACACGCCCGCCTTGGACACGCCCGCTCTTGACACACCCGCTGCCGACACCCCATGAGACCTCCCCGAAGCGGGGACTGAATCGCTCACCGTGACCACCTCCGTGGTCGACCTTGGCAACACCACGGCCGACAGCACAGACCGCAGACCGATGCTGTGGACTGTGGGACAAACGCAGGACCCCTTGTGGAAAGTCAGCCTTCCCGGACGGTGCCAGTCATCGCGTGCCAGTCATCGCGTGCCGCTCATCGCGCGTGCCGGTCATCGCGACCAGTCATCCGGCGCGAGTCATCCCCGTTCCGGTCCAGACCGGAGCGCCTTAGAAGCCACCGTCCTTGGGCAGCTCGAGCTCGCTCTTGGCCAGCTCTTCGACGTTGACGTCCTTGAACGTCACGACCCGCACGTTCTTGACGAACCGTGCCGGCCGGTAGACATCCCAAACCCAGGCGTCGGACATCGTGACGTCGAAGTAGACCTCGCCACCCTCGCCGCGGACCTTCACGTCAACGGAGTTGGCCAGGTAGAAACGGCGCTCGGTCTCAACGACGTGAGAGAACAGCCCAACGACGTCGCGATACTCGCGATAGAGCTGAAGCTCCATCTCGGTCTCGTACTTCTCCAGGTCCTCAGAGCTCATTGCTCGCCTCCGCGTTCGATCCGCACCGCATCATCATCCATCAGGGCGCGCGCCACTGCAGCCACCGCAGTCGCCTCAACATCATCCGCGGCAGCCGCCCCGGTCAGTCCGGGCAACCGCCACGACCGACGGTGATGCACGCTCGGGCCGTGGGACTGCAGCGCCGCGAAATGCTCCGGTGCGGAGTAACCCTTGTTCAGCTCCCAGGCGTACTCCGGCACCTCCACGGCCAGCGCAACCATCATCGAGTCCCGCTCGACCTTGGCCAGGACGCTCGCGGCTGCCACCGATGAGCACGACATGTCGGCCTTGACGATCGTCGTGACCGGGACACAGGGACAAGGATGGAGCCCATCCCCGAGAAGGCCCAGCAGCCCGACCCGCTCGGGGTCGGTGAGCCAGTCATGGTTGCCGTCCAGAATGATCAGATCCGGTATGACGGACAGCGCCGTGAGTGCGCGGGTGCCGGCAAGACGCAGGGCCACCATGATTCCGTGCCGGTCGATCTCGCCCGGCGAGGCGTGTCCGACAGCGTAAGCCGTCGCCCACCCGTGGATCTTGGGCACCATGCGCTCACGCATCTGATGCGAGAGCAGCTTGGAGTCCTTCACACCGACCGGCGCCGACCGGCATACCTCGTCGATCACCACGACGCCGACCGAGACCGGGCCCGCGAGGGCCCCACGACCGACCTCGTCCATGCCGGCGACCAGACGGTGCCCCGCGCGCTGCAGCCCCCGCTCAACCCTCAGCGAGGGTTTGCGCGACGTGGTGCCTGCAGTCATCTCGCCGGTGCCGCCGGGACCTTGTCGAACGTCTCGCCGGGGTTCGTCAGCCACACCCAGTGCTGGAGAGGCCAGACGACGGTGATGGCACGACCCACGATCAGACTCTCGGGGACCGTGCCCTTGGCACCACCCGAGCCCTCGTCGTGGGGGCGGGAGTCCGCGGAGTTGGAGCGGTGGTCGCCCATCACCCAGACTCGCCCCACAGGGACGGTGATGTCGAAGGACTGCTGGCTGGGCACGTCGCCCGGGAAGAGGTACGGCTCGTTCAGCGGCAGCTGGTTGACGGTGAGCTTCTGGCGGGCGTCGCAGCAGACGACGTGGTCCCCCGGCAGCCCGATGACCCGCTTTATCAGATGGTTGCCCTCGTCGCTGGGCAGCAACCCGACAAAGGTCAAGGTCGAGTGCAGGGCGCCTGCGAACGGGCTTCGCTCGATCGGGGCAGTCGGCGGCAACCAGTGATCAGGGTCCTCGAAGACGATGATGTCGCCACGCTTGAGGTCGATGTGTGAAGGAGTCAGCTTGCTGACGATCACCCGGTCACCCTTGAGCAGGGTGTTCTCCATCGACTCCGAAGGAATGTAGAACGCCTGCATCAGCCATGTCTTGACGATCAGCGACAACAGCAACGCCATGCCGATGACGATCCCGGCCTCGCGCAGCACCATCATCAGGGTGCCTCGCCTGGGCTGGCCCTGATCTGGTTCGGTCACCCTTACTGGTTCGGTCACGCTCAATTGTGCCTCTCCCCCGTGGTGCTGGCAGGTATGCCCGCCAGCGAGTTGGGCGCGCCCAGGACACCGGCCCGGTCAGGCGGCCAGTAGATCATCCCAGCCCGGCCGATCACGTCGTCAAGTCGCACCATTCCTCCACCAGGATCGCCCAGATGGGCGCGAGAGTCTGCCGAGTCGCTGCGATGGTCGCCCATGACCCAGATCCGCTCGGAAGGAACGCTGACATCGAAGGTCTCGTTGCTGGGTTTGTCACCCGGATAGAGGTAAGGCTCCTGGACGGCGATGTGGTTGACGGTCAGGAGACCCTTGACGTCACAGCACACCACGTGATCCCCGGGGAGTCCGACGACACGCTTGACGTAGTCGCTCTCGTTGAGACGAATCGAAAACATCGAAGCCATGGCACCCAAGGCCCTCCCCACCGCGGAACCCCGGTCGGAACCAGCGCCCGCAGCCCGATCGGCGAAGGTGTGAGTACCGTCGAAGACGACAAGGTCCCCTCGTTGCAGCGATGAGGCGACTCCGATCTTGTTGACCAGGATGCGGTCCTCGGGCTCCAGCGTGGGCTCCATCGACCCCGAGGGGATGTAGAAGGACTGTATGAGGAAGCCCCGGACCAGCAGCATCAGCACCAGCCCAGCACCCGCCACGACCAGCCAGCGATGATGCGGGGGGTGCGGCATCTCCCGGGCCAGAGGCACGGGGATCTCGGGGGTCTCGGGGGTCTCGGGGGTCTCGGTCGATGCCGTCTGGGGTCGGGAGCTCATCGCCGCCGATCCTAGTGCGGACCCCCTGTCAAGGGCGCGTCGCCTCAGCGGGCGGGCGNNTCTCGTCAGCGCCACAGGTCACTGCCGGTTCTGATGCACGCCACGGCCACGGGCCGGGCGGGCGATTCGTATGGGGTGTTCCTGCGATCCGTCACTCGTTGCTCTCCCCCTGTGGCAGGGGCACGAAATCGGTGCAAGACGCGAAGAGTCAGTCTGCCACAGCAGGGGGGTCAGCCTGAAATTGGGCAACATCTCTGCGCCGGGCCACGCTCGAAGCAACCTCAGCGAGCACCTCGCGGTCCCGAGCGTCCAGGTCGGATGGGTCCAGCCGCTGCGATCATGTCCGGTCTGCGCAGCGCGGTACGCCGCAGGCGCTCATCCCGTCGCCAGCGAGCGATCTGTCCGTGGTGCCCCGACAACAGGACATCGGGTATGCCGTATCCGCGCCACAGCGGCGGCTTGGTGAACATCGGGTACTCCAGCAGGCCATCCTCGTGGGACTCCTCCACCAGTGAGTCGGCGTTGCCGATGACTCCCGGCACGAGTCGCGCGATGGCTTCGACGATGGCGAGCACCGCGACCTCGCCACCGTTGAGGACGTAGTCACCCAGCGAGACGACGGTGACCGGCATGACCGTCTCGGCATGCTCGATGACGCGCTCGTCGATGCCTTCGTAGCGACCACAGGCAAACGCCAGCCACGGCTGGGTGGCCAGCTCTTGAGCCATGGCCTGGGTGAACGGGACACCGCCCGGAGCGGGGACCAGGAGATGGGGAACTTCGCCGTGCCTCCCCCGTACGCCATGAGGTGCGTCCAGGGCCTCGCCCCACGGCTCGGGGCGCATGACCATGCCGGCGCCCCCGCCATACGGCGTGTCATCGACGGTGCGATGACGATCGTGGGTGAAGTCCCGAAGGTCGTGCACGCTGCAGGTCGATCAGACCCTGCTCACGCGCCTTGCCGATCAGCGAAAGATCCAGCGGAGAGAGGTACTCCGGGAAGATGGTGACAACGTCGAGCCTCATGACCAGACCCTCGCATGGACGACGCTCACGGCGTGTCCAGGTCCAGCAGACCAACAGGTGGGTCGAGCACGACCCGGCCGCCCTCGATGTCGACCTCCGGGACGATGGCCGTGACGAACGGGACCAGCGCCTCCCGACCATCGGTCAACCGCAGGACCAACAGGTCTTGGGCGGTGCCGGGCTGCAGGGCAGATCACCTCGCCGACCTCTTCGCCGGCAACGGTCACGGCTTTGAGCCCCACGAGATCCCTTTCATACCACGTGTCCTCGTCGCCATCGTCGTCCAGCGCATCGGCGAGCAGCTTGATGCCTCGAAGCGCCTCGGCCCCGCTGCGATCGTCGGTGCCCTCGAAACCGAGCAGCAGGACGCCGTTGTGGTCACGGGCGCTGCGCAGCACCATCGGGCCGGCTTCGCAGCGGGCTCGGTCACGAAGCTCGCGCCGGGCACAAAACGCTCGTCCGCGGCACCGGTGAGAACCTGCACGGTGACCTCACCGCGCAGTCCGTGTGCCTTTCCGATCCGAGCGACGACAACCTGCACCGGGCCGCTCCTTCCGAAGGTGATGTGGAGGTGATGTAGAGGCGATCAGGAGAAAAGCAAGGGGTATGCCGGAAGGTGACCTCCGGCATACCCCTTGTCTGGCAACTTTGTCTGGCTACTTTGTCTGGCAACTTTGTCTGGCTACTTTGTCTGGCAACTTTGTCTGGCTAGCCTTCTTGCTAGCTCAGTGCGCTATCGCACACGGTCCGTGTCGACGATGTCGACGCGTACCGGCTGGCCACCCGCGAGGGCACCCATCACGGTACGAAGGGCGCTGGCCGTGCGACCGGAGCGACCGATGACCCGACCGAGATCATCGGGATGGACCCGGACCTCGAGAACCTCGCCGCGACGCAGTTCCTTACGCCGGACAGCCACATCCTCATCGTGGTCGACGATGCCCTTGACCAGGTGTTCCAGCGCCTCGTCAAGCACGCTCAGGCCTTAGCCTTGGTGTCGTCGGATGCCTCTGCAGCGTCATCCGCGGCGGGGGCAGCAGCCTTGTCAGCCTTCGGCTCA
>DHJN01000245.1:27202-31064 GCA_002404345.1 Actinobacteria bacterium UBA4719
TCAGCCTTGTCAGCCTTGGGCTCGGCCTTCTTCCTCTTGGCCGTGGTCGCGCCGTCCTTGGACTCAGCCATGGCGGACTTGGCTGCCGCCTCGAACAGTGCAGTCTTGTCGGCCTTCGGCGCGGCGACGCGCAGGGTGCCCTCGGTGCCCGGAAGGCCCTTGAACGTCTGCCAGTCACCCGTGATCTTCAGCAGCGCCGCGACCTGCTCGGTCGGCTGCGCGCCGACTCCGAGCCAGTACTGCACACGCTCGGAGTCGATCTCGATGATCGACGGGTCATGGGTCGGGTGGTACTTGCCGATCTCCTCGATCGCCCGGCCATCGCGCTTGGTGCGCGAGTTCATGATGACGACGCGGTAGAACGGTGCATGGATCTTGCCCATGCGCTTCAAACGAATCTTGACGGCCACGTTGGTGGTGACTCCTGTTTCTTGTCTGGGTTGAGTCGGCACGGCATCCGCGTGGGGACACGGCTCGTGACGCTCGGGGACACGTCCGAAGCGGAGAGAGGGGCCGCAGACGGACGAGTACGCCGCCATTCTGCCAGATACGGGACCGTCCTTCGAACCCAACTGACGGGCCGGGTCCCGATCACTGCGGCAACCGCCCGCAATGAGCGTTCCCGAAAGCCAGTAAGGTCTTGGAACGGTCGGCCGTTGCCGGCCGAAACCGGAACCTCGAGGGGACCAATGCTCTTCCTGCTGACCAGAACCGTTCTGGCTCCGGTCGCCCGGCTGATCTATCGCCCCGTCATCGAAGGCCAGGAGAACATCCCCCGCACCGGACCGCTGCTGCTGGCCAGCAATCATCTCTCGTTCATCGACAGCATCGTGATCCCTCTGGCCGCCCCGCGACGCGTGGTGTTCCTCGCCAAGTCCGAGTACTTCACCGGCCACGGCATACGCGGCGTGTTGAGGCGCTGGCTCTTCACGGCGCTGGGCGCTGTCCCCGTCGAGCGCGGAACCCTCGGCGCAGCCCAGGAAGCGCTGGACGCGGCCCTGGAGATCCTCAAGGACGGGCTCGCGTTCGGTATCTACCCCGAGGGGACGCGATCGCGTGATGGTCGCTTGTATCGCGGTCGCACCGGCGTGGCGTGGTTGGCGTTGACCGCCGGATGCCCGGTCGTGCCGGTGGCGCTCTCGGGCACGCAGGACATCCAGCCGGTGGGCTCACGGATCCCACGCATCCGCAGGGTAACCGTCCGTTTCGGGGAGCCGCTGGACTTCAGCCATCTGCGCGACGCCAAGCCCGGCCCGGCCCGACGGGAGGCCACCGACGCGGTGATGGCGGCCATTCACGAGCTGTCGGGCCAGGAGGTCGTCCGGCGTTACAACCAGCCACGGGCCAGCTGACCCAGTCGAGCCTGCGCACCGTGAGGATGCAGGCACTGGGTTGGCTGGCATCGTCAACGGTGAGGAGTATGCCGTGTGGCGGCTCCAGCGCTCAGCGGTTCTGCCAGGCCTCGGGGTCCTTCGCCAGGCGACGCACGTCAGCCGGCAGCTCTCCGGTGAGCAGCTGTTCGAGACTGGTTCCGTCCAGAACGCGCCTCAGGCTCGCGCGCACCGCAACCCAGACGACCGGCAGGTGCTCGGCCACCCCGTCATACGACGTCTCGTGTGGGCGCAGTCCGCGCACCTCCGCCAACGGTCCGTCGACCGCCCTGAAGATGTCACCGAGACTGATCTGAGCAGCCGGCCTGGACAGCGTGTAACCACCGGTAGGACCCCGCTGGCTGACCACGATCCCGGCACGACGCAGATCGCCCAGGATCGCCTCGAGGAACTTGCGCGGCAGGATCTGGCGATGCGCCAGCGTTTCCGCCGAGACCGGGACGCCCTCCGACCGAGCACCTTGAGCACCTCGAGAACCCAGGGCACCCAGGGCACCCTGAGCCTCCTGGGCCTCCTGGGCCTCCTGGGCCTCCTGGGCCAGCATGAGCAGCGCCCGGATGGCGTAGTCGGTCCTGGCAGAGATGTCCATGGGGTCGATTGTGACCCATGGGCACGCCATGGACACGCCATGGTCAGCCGCTGATGACCACACCCCGACGTCGGCGGATGCCTCGCTCGATGCCGGAGAAGACCGCGTCGACCGCGATGCCGATCGCCAGGATCGCAATCATCAGGGCGATCATGTACGACGTGTCGCTCAGCTCGCGGCTCTGGGTCAGGAACTGGCCGAGACTGGGCCGGTTGGCGATGGCGACCAGAAGCTCGCCAGCGAGCAGGGAACGCCAGGCGAACGCCCATCCCTGTTTGAGGCCCGACACGATGCTGGGCAGGGCAGCCGGCAGGACGACGTGCCTATACAGCGACAGACCGCTCGCGCCGACGTTGCGGCCAGCCCGGACGAGCAGGGCTGGGACGTAGTCCACTCCGCCGATGACGCCGTTGGCGATCGAGGGCACCGCGCCGATCAGGATCACGAACAGGATGGCCTGCTCGGACAGCTGGAACAGCAGGATCGCCAGGGGGAACCACGCGATGGACGGCATCGTCTGCAGTCCGGTGATCAGGGACCCGATGGCCGCGCGCAGGATCCGCGACCTTGCCACGAGAACGCCGAGCACCAGCCCCAGCACGGAGGCAATGACGAATCCGACGACGCCGCGAGTCATCGTGACCCCGACGGCCGTCCAGAAGCCACCTTTGACAAGCTGGTGGCCGAGCTCGACGAAGACCGGCGCCGGGCCGGGCAGGTCATAGCTCGGTTTCCACCCACTCATTGCGACCACCTGCCAGAGGCCCAGCGCCAGGGCCAGGGCCGCGAGCTTGGGCCACGTCGCCCGCCATACCGCGTGGGCCATAGGCGGGGTGGACGAACCGAGATCGAGGGCGTCGAGCCCCCGCATCTGGCTCTCCCGCAAGGCCTTGCGGTCGGTGTCACCGCGGTCGGTGTCACTGCGGTCGGTGTCACCGCGGTCGGTGTCACCGCGGTCGGTGTCACCGCGGTCGGTGTCACCGCGGTCGGTGTCACTGCGGTCGGTGTCAGTTCGCTCGATGTCACCGCGGTCGGTGTCACCGCGGTCGGTGATGTCAAACGCCATGGCGGGCCACCTCCTTGCGCAGGGCTGCGGTGACCTCTCCGGCCAGAGCCGAGACGGCCGGGTCCTCGATGCGGCGCGGACGGTCGATGTCCACGTCGTACTCCGCCACGATGCGCCCGGGGCGGCTGGACAGGAGCACGACCCTGTCTCCCAGGCGCACGGCCTCACGCACGTTGTGGGTGACGAACAGGACGGTCAGGTTGCGCTCTCGCCAGATCGACTCGAGCTCATCGTGCAACAGGTCGCGTGTCATCGCGTCGAGCGAACCGAAGGGCTCATCCATCAGCAGAACGGGAGCCCGCGTCGCGAGCGTGCGAGCAATGGCCACCCGTTGTCTCATGCCACCGGACAGCTCGTGCGGACGACGGTCGGCGAAGGCGGCCAGGTGGACCGCGGCGAGGTAGTCGCGGGCCTGAGCCTCGCGGTCCTTCTTGCCGACTCCCTTGAGCCGCAATGGAGTCGCCACGTTGTCCAGGGCGGAGAGCCACGGGAACAGCGCGTGGTCCTGAAACATGAAGGCGGCATGCCCGTCGACCTCGACCGACCCGGTGGTGGGCTGGTCAAGGCCACTGACGAGGTTGAGCAGGGTGGACTTGCCGCAGCCGGAAGCCCCAACCAGGGTGAGGAACTCCCCGGGCCGAACCTTGAGACTGATGCCGTCCAGGGCGAGCACACCGTTGTCACCGGCATACCGCTTGGTCACCGACTCGAGGGCAACTGCCGGACGGGCGACCGAGGGTCGTCCGCCCTGCAGCACGGCGCCCGATGGTGTGGTTGTTGTAGTCGTCTGATCCGTCTGAGTCGTCTGAGTCGTCT
>DHJN01000245.1:31152-48128 GCA_002404345.1 Actinobacteria bacterium UBA4719
TCGTCTGAGTCGTCTGAGTCGTCATGGGGCTATCTGCGCCTTCCCTCGTTCCTTGAGCAGCTGGTTGAGCAGACTGAGGTCCACCAGCTTGTCGAGCTTGGGCTCTTTCTCGAGCACCCCGACCTGTTTTGCGTGCTGGGCTCCGAGGATCAACGACGAGGGCACCGGGTCGACGGTGAAGCTGAGCTGCTTCCACGCGGCCGCGATCACGGCCGCCTTGAGGGGCTTGCCCGAGATCTTGGCGATCAGGTCCGCGACGTCCCCCTGGGCCTTGGTCGGGTCCTTTGCGATGAAGTCGGTGGCGTCCAGGTCGCCGGCCAGCAGCGCTTTGACGGTTTCCGGGTGCGCCTTGAGAAAGTCGGTGCGCACGGCGAGCACGGTGATGGCGAACTTCTTGCCCGGCCAGAGGTCGCGCTCATCCACCAGGACCTTGCCGCCGGCCTGGACCAGCCGGGTGGCATAGGGCTCGGGGACCCAGGCGCCGGCAATCAGCTTCTGCTTGAACGCATCGACGATCTGGGCGTTCTCCTGCGGAAGGACACTGACGTCGCCACCTCCCTGGAGGTCGGTCTTGAGGCCGTGCTGCTTGAGCCAGTAGCGCAAGGCGATGTCCTGGGTGTTACCGAGCTGGGGAGAGCTGACCTTCTTGCCCTTGAGGTCGGCTGCACTCCTGATCGACGGGTCGACAACCAGGGAGGTGCCGCCGGTGGCCGCTCCGGCGACGACGGTGAGGGCCTGACCGTCGGAATGGATGAAGGCGTTGGTGGCCGGGCCGGGGCCGACATACGTGGCGTCGATGGCGCCGGACTTCAGCGCCTCGACGGCAGCAGGTCCGGCGTTGAACGTCGAGACCTTCAGCTTGCTCCCCCCGAGGCGCTTCGCGAAGAAGCCCTCCTTGTCCGCGACGATCGCCGTGGCGTGGGTGAGGTTGGGGAAGTAGCCCAAACGCACCTCCGCCGGAGCACCCGAAGCGGCCGGTGAGCCACCGCCACAAGCCGACATCCCCAGGGTCGCGACGACGGCGCCGATAGCCAGGGCAACACGAGCAAGGGGTCGGGACATGAAGAGCTCCAAGTATTCCGCGCGGCCTGCCGCGCTGGCCTGCACCTCGTCGGCGCTGACCAATTCCTATGTGACAGGTAGGAGTTTGCTATAGCGCGACGTTATCAGTCAAATAACGCATCGTTATGTCTCGGATGTTGGAAGCGCTGCCCCCGCCATGATGGCCCTCGCCCAGGTCGACCCAGTCGCACTCGCGCAGGGCGCGGGCTGGGGAAACTACAACACAAGGTTTACCGTTGCGTGACATGCAGTTGCGTGACATGCAGTTGCGTGACATGAAATTGCATGACTTGTAGAAGACCTCCGGGTGAGGTGGAACTCGTTCAGGGTTCCATCTCAAGCGGAGGTCTCTTCATGCCCGATGAAACCCGCACCTCGGGAGGGGCTGCCGGCGATCAGAGGAAAACCGTGCCCCGCAGCACGATGTGCGCCGGCGACGCCAGAACACCGATGTCCTCCCGCGGATCCGCGGGGTAGACAACGAGGTCGGCGCTGGCCCCCTCGTCCAGACCCGGCCTGCGCAGCCATGATCGAGCACCCCAGGTGGCGGCCGTCAGGACCTCGATGGCGGACAACCCCGCTCTGACCAGCTCGGCTGCCTCCTGAGCGGCCAGACCATGTGGCAGTGAGCCGCCGGCGTCAGTGCCCAGATAGATGGGCAGGCCCGCGTCATGCGCGGCCGCGACTGTCTCGTAACGGCGGGAATGCAGGTCCCGCATATGCGCTGCATAGGTCGGGTACTTGTCCTGCGCGCCCGCGGCGATCGACGGGAAGGTGTCAATGTTCACCAGCGTCGGAACGATCGCAATCCCTTGTGCGGCAAAGGAGTCGATGGTGTCCCCGACCAGTCCGGTGGCGTGCTCGATGCAGTCGACGCCGACCGCCGCGAGGTCGCGCAGGGACTCCTCACCGAAGCAGTGAGCGGTCACCCTGGCCCCCTCCTCGTGCGCGGCGGCGATAGCCGTGGCCAACGCCTCGCGCGGCCAGCAGGGGCTGAGGTCGCCGGTGTCCCGGTCGATCCAGTCGCCGACCAGCTTGACCCAGCCGTCACCGACGCGGGCCTCCTGGCGGACGTACTTGGCGAGGTCCTCCGGCTCGATCTCGTGCGCGTAGTTGCGGATGTAACGGCGCGTCCGGGCGATGTGCCGACCAGCTCGCACGATGCGCGGCAGGTCCGGTCGGTCATCGACCCACCGGGTGTCGGCAGGGGACCCCGCATCTCGCACCAACAGGGTGCCGATGTCACGGTTGGTGATCGCCTGCATCTCGCTGGTCACGTCATCGACCGCCCCCATGGCGTCGAGCCCCACGTGGGCATGCGCGTCAACCAGACCCGGCAGGACCCAGCCCGCCACGGTCTGGACGTCCGCGCCCGCCGAGGGTGCGTCATACGTGATCTGACCCCCGACGACCCAGAGGTCGTCGCGGACCTCCTGCGGACCGACGAGGACGCTTCCCTTGATGTGCAGCACTGGCGAGACCATGCCCGCGACCCTACAGACGCCGTCAGACGGGTGCCGCGCAGGCGCGGGTCAGCGGACTGGGGTCATCGGGCTCGGGTCAGCGATACTCCGGGTTGGGCTGGACGAAACCGAACCGCTCCCCCTTGTCCCACTCGCTGCGAGAGTTGCCGTATGCCGGGATGCCGCCGGCCCGCTCGATCATCCGCGCGAGATGCATGAGGTTCCACGTCATGAAGGTCGTGTTGCGGTTGGTGAAGTCGTTCTCCGGACCACCCGAGCCCTCGTCGAGGTAGGACGGGCCCGGCCCGATGTCCCCGATCCACCCCGCGTCGGCCTGCGGCGGTATGACGTAGCCCAGGTGCTGCAGGCTGTAGAGGAGGTTCATCGTGCAATGCTTGACGCCGTCCTCGTTGCCGGTGATCAGCGCCCCACCCACCCGGCCGTAGAAGGCGTACTGGCCCTGCTCGTTGAGCTGGCCCGACTGGGCGTAGAGCCGCTCGACGATGTGCTTGGTCATGCTGGAGTTGTCGCCCAGCCAGATCGGCCCGGCGATGACCAGGATGTTGGCTGCCTTGACCCTCTCCCAGATCAGCGGCCACTCGTCCGTCGCCCACCCGTGCTCGGTCATGTCGGGATAGACGCCGGTCGCGATGTCATGGTCGATCGCGCGCAGCACCTCAACCTCGACCCCGTGTCGGCGCATGACCGAGGCACTCACCTCGATGAGTCCCGCCGTGTTGGAGACCTCCGGCGAGCGCTTGAGCGTGCCGTTGAGGAACATCGCCTTGAGACCGCTGAAATCCCAGCCCTGCCCCGTGTCAGCCATGGGTGGCACGCTACCCACCAGCGGCCGTCGGCGAAACCCTCAACGTTCCTGTTTCGAGCAGGGGCTACTGCCTACTTGCCGAGGAACTTCTCGAAGCCCTTCGGCAGGTCGAGGTTGGCGAGGGCGTCAGAGTTGAGTGAGTCAGAGTTGGCCGTGCCCGTGTCGGCCGTGCCCGTGTTGGCCGTGCCCGTGTTGGCCGCGCCAGACTCGGCGCCGGTGGCCGGGGCACCCGGCATACCGAAGGCGCTGTTGGCCGCGGCCACGCGAGCCCCAGCCTTCTTGTCCGCCGCGGCCCTCTCCTCCTGCGCTCGCTTGGCCGGGTTGCCGCTCTTGCCCTTCTTGCGTTGCTGACCCTTGACGGCCTTCTTCCCCCCGGCCATGCCGGGAATCGCGGGCATTCCGGGGACGCCGGAGCCACCACCGCGACGCAGCGAACGCATCATCTTCTGGGCTTGACCGAAGCGCTCGAGCAGTCCGTTCACCTCGGACACCGTGACACCCGACCCTCGGGCGATACGGGCCCGGCGTGAGCCGTTGATCTGCTTGGGATGAGTGCGTTCGAAGGGGGTCATGGAACGCACCATGGCCTCGACCCGGTCGAACTCGCTCTCGTCGAGGGAGTCCAGCTGGTCGCGCATCTGACCCATGCCGGGCATCATCTTGAGCATGGCCTTGAGCGAGCCCATCTTCTTGATGGCCGCCATCTGGCTCAGGAAGTCGTCGAACGTGAAGTCCTCGTCCTCCATGAACTTACGGGTCATCTCGGCGGCCTGGCCCTGGTCGAAGGCCTTCTCCGCCTGCTCGATCAGGGTCAGCACGTCACCCATGTCGAGGATGCGTGAGGCCATCCGGTCGGGGTGGAAGACCTCGAGGTCGTTGACGGTCTCACCGGTGGAGGCGAACATGATCGGCCGGCCCGTGACCTTGGCCACCGAGAGCGCCGCACCACCGCGGGCGTCACCGTCGAGCTTGGACAGGACCACGCCGGTGAAGTCCACGCCCTGCTGGAAGGCGAGTGCCGTGTCGACCGCCGCCTGGCCGATCATGGCGTCGATGACGAACAGGACCTCGTCGGGCGAGATCGCGGCCCGGATGTCAGCGGCCTGCTGCATGAGGTTCTCGTCGATGGCGAGGCGACCGGCAGTGTCGACGATGACGACGTCGTGCTGCTTGGCGCGAGCCTCGACGACACCTTGTCGGGAGACCGAGACCGGGTCACCGAAAGACCTCGTGCCGTCACCGGACTCGGCGCCCGCGTCATAACCAGCGACGTTGCCGCGCTCGGGCGCGAAGACCGGGACGCCGGCTCGCTCACCGACGACCTGTAGCTGCGTGACGGCGTTGGGCCGCTGCAGGTCGGCCGCAACCAGGATCGGCGTATGACCCTGATCCTTGAGCCACTTGGCGAGCTTGCCGGCCAACGTGGTCTTACCCGAGCCCTGCAGACCCGCGAGCATGATGACGGTCGGCGGGTTCTTGGCGAACTCGATCCGCCGGGTCTGCCCACCCAGGATCGTCACGAGCTCTTCGTTGACGATCTTGACGATCTGCTGAGCCGGGTTCAGCGCGCCGCTGACCTCAGCGCCGAGCGCGCGCGCTCGAACAGCGCCGGTGAACTCGCGCACGACGGGCAGCGCGACGTCGGCATCGAGCAGCGCAACACGGATGTCGCGAATCGTCGCATTGACATCCGATTCAGACAGGCGGCCCTTACCGCGAAGGTTCTTGAAGGTGACGGTCAGTCGGTCAGACAGGCTCGTGAACACCACGCAAGGTTATCTTCCCGCTGGAGGTGCTTCGTCGCATACGTCCATGAGCATGGATATCGTCTGGGCGACTCGCGAAGGGGACAGGGTCCGGCCCCCGAACTCGCTCACGTAGAACGTGTCCAGGGTCTGACCGGCATAAGTGGCGATGTGAGCACTGTGCACGGTCAGACCGGCGCGCGCGAACGTCATGCCGACCTCATGCAGGAGCCCGGGGCGGTCGAGCGCCCGGATCTCGATCACCGTCGAGTCGTGCGAGGCGTGCGGAAGGACCATGGCGCGTGTCTGCGTACGCGGTCCCGACCCGACCAGATCTGCCGTGACCGTGCGGCGGCGTTCCAGACCGCGCAGCGGCTGGCGATCACCTTTGCCAAGGCTCGAGAGCCCGCGGGCGATCGCTACCGCATCAGGGGAATCACCGCTCGGTGAGTCGACCTGCCACTGGTTGGCCGCGATGCCCTCCTGAGTGCGCACGCGTGCGGTTCTCACGATCAGGCCGGATGCCGCGAGCAGACCTGCGGTGTCGCCGAACAGTCCCAGGCGGTCACGATCGAAGACGTCGATGCGGTACGCACCCGCGATGGGATAAACCACCACGTGGGGCTCCCCCATGGCCACCTCTGCCACGATCTCGGGCGGCAGGAGATCGCGGACCTCCTCAGCCGGCGCGACCGGACCGGCTGCGTCGCCCAGCGCCGCACGTGCGCCCATGACGAGATCTCCAAGCAGATGGGCGCGCCATTCGGTCCACGCAGCTGCGCCCACCGCGTGCGCATCCGCCTCCGTGAGGGCCCGAAGCAGCTCCAGCAGGTCCCGGCGGCCGGCGACTGCGTCGGTTACTGACGAGATGGTTTGTCGGTCGGCCGGGTCGCGCCGGGTCGCCAGGTCGATCAGGGTCAGGTGCTCGCGGGTGAGCAGCTCGACAACCTCGACCTCGGACTCGTCCAGGCCCAGCCGCCGGGCGGCCGTGGCCGCAAGCGGCGCTCCGACCACGCAGTGGTCGTGGGCGCCGGCGATCTTGCCGATGTCATGAAACAGGGCCGCAAGCAACAGCAGGTCGGGGCGCTCGACGTCTGGCATGAAGTCGGTCGCCTTCACGACGGTCTCGATCAGATGCCGATCGACCGTATGTCGATGCACGGGGTTGCGCTGTGGGCGGCTGCGCACCTCGGACCATTCCGGCAGCCACGAGTCGATCAGCCCGGCTAGGTCCAGTCCCTCCCATACCGGGATCAGCCCGGGACCCGCAGCGAGCAGGTCAACGAACAGAGACCGGGCCACGGGACCCCACGGCACGGTGATGGCCGGCGAGTGGGCAGCAAGGTTGGCCAGGGTCGCTGGGGCCAGGGGCAGACTGCGCCGAGCTGCGGCAACCGCAGCGCGAAGAACCAGCAAGGGGTCACGGGAGGGGTCCAGGTGGGCTCCGAGCACCACCTCCCCGTCGTGTTCGAAGAGCCCGAAGCCCAAGGGCTTCAACACCGGTCGTCGTGGACCGACCCGCAAGGTGCGCGCCCGCTGGGACTGTGCGGCACGGCGTACCGTCCCGTCTATCGCGTAGCTGACCGCGCGTGCCGCCGTGCCGGCGGTCGCCAACATCGCGTCCGCGTCGGGATGACCCAGCAGGGCGGCGACCGCGTCGTGGTCCTCAAGCCCGAGGCGATCGCGGCCGCGGCCGGTCACCACGTGCAACGCGTCTCGGGTGTCCAGCAACACGCGGTATGCCGTGTCGACCTGTCCGTGCGGGCGGTCGGCCAGCCACGCCGCCGTCAATGCCCGCAGGACGGTCATGTCACGCAGGCCCCCACGCGCTTCTTTGAGGTCTGGCTCGATGGTCTGGGCAAGGTCGCCGTGCCGGCGGTGGCGTGCCTCCAGCGACTCGACCATCTCCGGCAGCCGGCGACGGGCGTTGGCGCGCCAGTCGAACCCCACCGTCGAGCGTGCCGCCGCGACCACCTGTTCGTCGCCGGCAACCAGCTCGAGATCCAGCAGCCCAACCGCTGCCGACAGGTCCCCGGCGGCCACGCTCCGGCACTCACCGACGGTCCGGACGCTGTGGTCGAGCTTCGCGCCGCCGTCCCAGATCGGGTACCAGATGCGGTCGGCCAGGGACGTGACCTCCTTCGCCGACATTGAGCGGCCGTCGTGCAGCAGCACGAGGTCGAAGTCGCTGAGGGGTCCCGAGTCACCGCGGGCCAGGCTGCCGACGCTGGCGAGGGCAACCCCGTCCAGATGACCTCCATGCGTGGCCGCTTTCCACACCTCACCGATCCAGTCGCGACTCAGCTCGACCATGGCCAGGCGCCTCGCCTCACCGGCACCCGGGGCGGTGAAGCCCCGGGTGTTGGCGAGGTCCAGGCGTTGCTGGTTCAGGTCCACCTTCTGGTCCACCTTCACAGTCTCGCCGAGTCCCATCATCAGATGCGCCCTCCTACAACGCTTCCAGGCCGCGTTCGCCCGTGCGCACCCGGGCCACGTCCTCAACAGGAACGGTCCAGATCTTGCCGTCGCCGATCCGTCCGGTCTGGGCGGCCTTCAGGATGACGGTCACCACCCCGGCGGCGTCGGTGTCGTCGACGACGACCTCGACGCGCACCTTCGGGACGAAGTCGACGGTGTACTCGGCGCCCCGGTAGACCTCACTGTGGCCGCGCTGACGCCCGTAACCGCTCGCCTCACTGACCGTCATACCGGTGATGCCGAAGGCCTCGAGAGCCTCCTTGACCTCATCGAGCTTGAAGGGCTTGATGATCGCGGTGACCAGTCTCATGACGTTGCTCCCTTCGTGTTGATCTTGGTCTCCGTGGGTGCCGTGTTATGTGATCCAAACATGCTTGCTCCGGCGTGACGTAGCCCGCCACCGCCGAGCGTACCGAGATCGTAGGACGTCTCAGCGTGCTCCTCGATGTCGATGCCTGCCGCCTCGGCGTCGCGCTCGATGCGGAAGCCCAGCGCCTTGTGCAGCGCCAAACCGATCACACCGCTCACCACGAAGGAGTAGAGCAGCACCGCGCCGGCGCCGACAGCCTGCCGCCACAGCTGGTCCAGACCTCCACCATAGAAGAGCCCGTCCACGGCCGCCGGGGCGGACGCCGAGGCAAAGAAACCGATGGCGAGGGTGCCCACGAGTCCGCCGACGAGGTGGACGCCCACGACGTCAAGGCTGTCGTCGTAGCCGAAGCGGAACTTCAGGCCGACCGCGAGTGCGCACAGGACACCGGCGAGTATGCCGATTGCCACCGCGCCGAGCGGGGTGACCGCCGAACAAGCCGGCGTGATGGCGACCAGCCCGGCCACGATGCCGGAGGCGGCACCAAGCGAGGTCGCGTGACCGTCCCGGATCCGCTCAGTGGCGAGCCACGCGAGGCACGCCGCACCGGTGGCTGCCATGGTGTTGACCCAGGTCACTGCTGCGGTGTTGTTGGCCCCCAGCGCCGAGCCGGCGTTGAAGCCGAACCACCCGAACCACAGCAGCGCCGCGCCGAGCATGACGAGGGTCAGGTTGTGTGGACGCATGTCGTCCCTGGCGAAGCCGATCCGCTTGCCCAGGATCAGGGCCAGGGCCAGGCCTGCGGCGCCGGCGTTGATGTGAACCGCCGTTCCTCCGGCGAAGTCAATCGTATGGAGCTGGTTGGCGATCCAGCCCCCCTTCTCGGCTGCGAAGCCGTCGAAGGCGAAGACCCAGTTCGCCACCGGGAAGTAGACGATCGTCGCCCACACCACGGTGAAGACCAGCCAGGTCGAGTACTTCGCGCGGTCAGCGATCGCGCCGCTGATCAGTGCCACCGTGATGATCGCGAACACCGCTTGGAAGGCCACGAAGGCCAGCGCCGGGATGCCGCCGTGGGCGGGGACCCCGCTTGCCGCCGCATGGAAGCCGAAAACGGCCTTGTCGCCGCTGAGGAGGTCACTCAGGCCGAAGTGCTGGAACGGGTTGCCGACGAGCCCGTGCCAAGACTGACCGAACGCCTCGCTGTAGCCCCAGAGAACCCAGACGACGCTGATCGTCGCCATCGCTCCGAAGCTCATCATCATCATGTTCAGGACGCTCTTGGCCCTGACCATTCCGCCGTAGAAGAGGGCTACGCCTGGCGTCATCAGCAGCACCAGAGCGGCACTTGCGAGAACCCAGGCGGTGTCGCCACTGTCAATAGTCATGGGGACACCATGCCGATCAAGCGTTTCGGATCGTACCGCCGTTTGTTACAACTGTGTAAGCAATGCGCAGCCCCGGTAAGGATCAAGTAACTTTTCCTGCCGGCCGCAGTCATCTGGTGCGCGCCGCGGTCAGGGGCAGCGGGCCCTTCCGAGGCGCCGCGCATACTGAAGTCATGACCTTGAGCATCACCCTGGTCGACGCCGTATGTCCACTGCATGACCGGGTACGCCGCAGTGTCGCCGGCGCGCTGCGCGACCGGGTTGCCGGCGAGGACAACGCCGCGAGGGCCGCTGTCATCTGGGACACGCCCGGCGAGCGCTGGTTCACCCAGGCCGACCCGATCTGGCGGGTGCACGCCGACGCGGCGATGTTCGTTGCCGGCATCCGTGCTCTACTGCTGCAGTCGTTGCACCCGTTGGCCATGGCTGGCGTCGCCGGACACTCGGACTACAAGGGCGATCCCTGGGGTCGGCTGCAGCGCACGAGCAACTTCCTCGCGACCACGACGTTCGGCACCGTCCAGGACGCTGAGGCGCTCATCAAACGCGTCCAGGGGATCCACGAGCGCGTGCGCGGCAGGGCTCCCGATGGGCGTCCCTACGCCGCCAGCGACCCGCACCTGCTGAAATGGGTGCACATCGCCGAGGCCGACAGCTTCCTGAGGGCCCACCAGCAGTATGCCGGCACTCCCCTCACGCCTGACGAGGCCGACTGCTACGTGGCTCAGTCGTGTGTCGTGGCGACGAGACTCGGCGTCATGGCCCCCCCTACGACAGTGGTGGAGCTCGACGCCGCGGTCGAGTCCTACCGACACGAGCTCGAGGGCACGCCGGCGGCCCGGGAAGCGGCGCGGTTCCTGTTGCTGCACCCGCCGCTGCCCCGGATCGCCCGACCCGGCTATGGCGCGCTGGCCGGCGCCGCCGTCGCCCTCCTGCCGCTGTGGGCCCGCCCTTACCTGGCCCTGCCCTACCTGCCATTGGCCGAGCGGGCCATCGTCCTCCCTATCGGTGGCGCCGCGACAAGCGTCATCCGTTGGGCGCTCCAGAGCCCCCGCGCAATATCTTCCACATGCGTATCTTCCACATGCGTCTCATCCGCGGGTCAGGAGATCAGTGCGTCGACAAAGGCCTCAGGCTCGAAGGGCGCCAGGTCGTCGGGGCCCTCACCGAGACCCACCAACTTGACCGGGACGCCGAGCTTGCGCTGAACGGCCACGACGATGCCACCCTTTGCCGTCCCGTCGAGCTTGGTCAGGACGATGCCGGTGACATTGACAACCTCACCGAAGACCTCGGCCTGACGCAGTCCGTTCTGTCCGGTCGTGGCGTCAAGCACCAGCAGAACCTCATCGATCGGGCTCTGTTTTTCCACAACGCGCTTGACCTTGCTGAGCTCGTCCATAAGTCCGACCTTGTTGTGCAAACGGCCGGCAGTGTCGATCAGGACCACGTCGGCCTCCATCTCGACAGCCGCCCTCACCGCGTCGAAGGCCACAGACGCTGGGTCCGCGCCATCACGGTCGGAGCGGATCGTGGGCACGCCCACGCGCTCGCCCCAAGTCTGCAGCTGATCAGCCGCGGCCGCGCGGAAGGTGTCGGCCGCACCCAGCACGACGTCCTTGTCCTGAGCCACCAGAACGCGCGCCAGCTTGCCGACCGTGGTGGTCTTGCCGGTGCCGTTGACTCCCACCACCATCACCACGGCTGGACGACCCTCGACCCGCGAGGAGGCGATCGAACGATCCAGCGAGAGGTCCACGAGCTTGAGCAGATCCTCGCGCAACCAGCCACGGACCGTCTCCTCGTCACGTACCCCTTCGATGGTGACCCGGGTGCGTAACGAGTCGACCAGCTCCATCGTCGCCGAGACACCGAGGTCTGCGCTGAGCAGCGTGGCTTCGACGTCCTCCCAGGACTGCTCGTCCAGTCCCCCGGTGGACAACAGGGACAGCAGTCCTTTGCCCAAAGCCGTGTTGGAGCGCGCCAACCTGGCCCGAAGGCGTTGCAGTCGGCCAGTAGCTGACTCGGGACGCTCGATCGACGGTGCGGGAGCGGGCGCCTCGAAGACGTCGGGTTCGAGGGTGCTGACGGTCGGACCACCGTCCGGACCCGCCGAGGGCTCCTGGGCGTCGGACTCGGAACCACGGTCCACGCGTGGTGGAGGAGTCTGCGGTGGAAGCGTCTTGTCCTTGCCGCCGCGGCCGCGTTGCAGCCCGACCAGCAGGGCGATCCCGGCGAGGGCAATGACTACCGCAAGGGCAAAGATTTCCTGGGATTGGGTCACAGTTGGCGATTCTCCCAGATCCCTGACTCACCCCAGGACAGCGGCGCCACCACCCGCCGACACGGTCCTCCGACCAGGATCCGGGTCGTCAGGTCTGCCAGGTGACGTCGAATGCGGTGACGGTGGCGGTGTCGGGTCAGCCGTCCTTGGGCGAGGTGACGTCGGCCACCTTGTCGCGGGCGGCGACCACGGCCTCGCCCGTCTTCTCACGCGCGGTCTCCACGACCGAACCGGTCTTCTCGCGCACCCGGGAGACGACCTCTTCAGCCTTGGGCGTGAATAGTTCACGTCCCTCGCGGCGGGCGGGAATGGCGACCAGGCCCACCACTGCCACGGCGAGGACCACGCACAGCAGCATGGCGATTATCAGGGCGAGCATGGGTCCATGCTGCCTCCTGACCCTGTCGATGGCCAAACGGCGCGCCGTCGCTGGGCCGCAACGATCGTTGGGACGGCCGACCCTCAGACCCTCTGGACGTCCCGGATCCGCTGCGAGACAACGGTGCTGACGCCATCGCCACGCATCGTGACGCCATAAAGCGCGTCGGCGATCTCCATCGTGCGCTTCTGGTGGGTGATCACTATCAGCTGGCTGGAGTCACGCAGCTCCTCCAACAGCGTGATCAACCGGCCCAGGTTGGCGTCATCGAGTGATGCCTCGACCTCGTCCAGGATGTAGAACGGGCTGGGTCGCGCCTTGAAGATGGCGACCAGCAGCGCCACGGCCACCAGTGAACGCTCGCCACCGGACAGGAGCGAGAGCCGCTTGATCTTCTTGCCCGGCGGGCGAGCCTCGATCTCGATCCCGCTGGTCAGCATGCTGTCGGGGTCAGTGAGGACGAGTCGCCCCTCACCTCCGGGGAACAACCGGCTGAACACGCCCTCGAACTGGGCCGCGGTGTCGTAGTAGGCCTCGGTGAAGACCCTCTCGACGCGCTCGTCCACCTCACGAACGATGTCCATGAGATCGCGTTTGGACTTCTTGAGGTCCTCGAGCTGCTCGGTCAGGAACTTGTGGCGTTCCTCCAGCGCGGCATACTCCTCCAGCGCGAGCGGGTTGACCCGGCCGACGGTGGAGAGCTTGCGCTCGGCTGAGCGCAGACGTCTGACCTGGACCTCGCGCACATAAGGAACGGTCACGAGTCCTTCACCGAAACCATCGGGGTCAGCGGAGTCATCGGAGCCATCGGAGCCATCGTCGAGATCGGTGATCACCGGCACCATCTGATCCGGGCCGAAGTGCCTGACCAGCACCTCTGGGTCGATGCCCAGCTCGTCCAGCGCCCTGGCCTGCAACGTCTCGATGTGCAGCCGCTGCTGCGTGCGTGCCACCTCGTCGCGATGGACCAGGTTGGTGAGGTCGCTCAACTCGTCGCCGAGCACGCCGATCTCGCGTCGCAGCAATGTCAGCGCGGCCTCACGCTTGGTGCGTTCCCGCTCGGCGCCGGCCCGCTCGGCGGTCCCCTGCGCGAGCGCGCGAGTCACCCACTGCACCGCGTATGCCGCACCGCTACGCACCGCGCTCGCCACCGCGGCCTCACGCTTGCGACGCTCCCGGCGTGCTGCGGCCCGCTCGCGGGCTGCGAGCTCAGAGCGAGCAGCCGCCTCCAGCGACTCGGCCCGACCCTTCATGGCACGGGCCCGCTCCTCCCGGGTGCGCAGCGTCAGGCGCAGCTCGGTCTCGGCGGCGCGGGCCTGGGTGGCACCGTGCTCCAGGCGGTCGCGTTCCTGGTGGGAGGGCTCTTGCTCACCCGGCTCAGCGCTGGCGCCATCCAGACGCGCACTGAGTGCGAGGTGCTCGGCGCGGTCACTGCCCAAGGCTGTCTCGGCCCCAGCGATGGCCCGCTCGATGCGGTCGGACTCGCCGCGCCCGGCGCGAACCGTGCCTGCGAGCCTGCCCAGCCGCTCGGCGACCGCTGCCATCCTGGCGTCGGACTGGTGCAGGCGCTCAAGTGCGGCCGCCACTGAGTCGTTGGCCGCAGTCACCCGCTCGGTAGCGGTCGCCAGAGCGAACTTGGCCTGCTCGCCGCGGCGAACCGCGTCCTGGACCTTGTTCTGCGTCTCGTCGACGGCCGCCTGGACCTCGATCAGGCTGGGCGCTGACGCGCTACCGCCACGGACGAAGCCCGGGGCGAAGACGTCGCCATCGGGGGTGACCGCTGTGATGCCCTGACCGAGGTCAACCAGATCCACGGCAGTCGAGGGATCTTCAACAAGGGCAACACGATCCAGCAGCTGGTCGACCGCCGGTCGCACACTTTCCGGGCAGGTGACCACGTCTCGGGCCCACACCGCGCGCCCGCTCAGCCTGGGCCAGCCGGCGACGTCGACCGTCACGGCAGTGGCGCCCACGAGCAGACCTGCCCGACCGGCGTCCTGCTCCCGCAGCGACGCGACGGCGCGTTGCGCCGCCCGGACGGAGTCGACGGCCACCGCATCCGCTGCCCACCCGAGGGCGGCTGCCACGCTGGCCTGGTGTCCTGACTGGACGTGGAGCAGGGCGGCGACCGAACCCATCAGTCCGGGCACGTCCTCCCCCGACGCGAGCAGCGCGGCGGCGCCATCCTTGTGCCGCAGGCTGAGCTCGAGGGCCTCGAGCCGGGCCGCAGAGCTGGAGCGGTCGCTGTCGGCGTCCCGCTCAGCCTCGCGCCACTGCGAAACGTCCGCCTCGGCCAGATCCAGCGCCGCCGCAGCCTGCTCGTAGGCGGTGTCCAGACCTGCTTCGCCTTCTTCGTCGACGGCGACCGATGCTTCCAGAGCCGCAAACTCCCTCTCGGCCTGGGCTGCGCGGGCCTTGCTCTGTTCGACGGACTGCTGGAGCCGGCCGATCTCGGCCTCTCCGGCCTCGATCCGGCTGCGCCGTGCCCCCACCTGGCCCGCTAGCTTGGCAAGTCCCTCGCGGCGATCTGCGGCGGCACGCACGAGACGGGTGAGGCGAGCGGTCTCCGCGGCATACGCGATCTCGATCTCGGTACGGTGGGTGACTGCGGCGTACAGCGCATCCTTGGCCTGGCTGGTCTCGGCGATCAGCGCCTGCTCCTGCTGACGAACCAAAGCGGCCTGCGCGCGCAGCTGTTCGGGATCACGGGAGCGGCTCTGCGAGTTGTCGTCCTCGTAGCTGTCGTCCTCGTCCTCGGACAGGAGTCGGACTCGTTCGGCAGCCAGCGACCCGGTCGCCATGAGACGCTCGCGCAAGGAGGACAGCGCAAACCAGCGTTCCTGTGCGCGAGCCAGTAGCGGGGCCGCTTCCCGCGCCTCGAGCTCCAAGGCGGTCAGGCGCGAGCGCGCGACCCCCAGGGCCCGCTCTACCTCGGTACGGCGGGAGATCAGAGCCGTCTCGTCGGCGACCTCCCGCTCGAGGGTGCCCGTCATCTGGATCAGGTCGTCGGCAAGCAGCCGAAGCCGTGCGTCGCGGGCCTCGGCCTGGATCGTCGCCGCCTTGCGCGCCGCCTCGGCCTGGCGACCCAGCGGTCCGAGCTGACGGCGGATCTCGCCGGTCAGGTCTTTGACCCGGGTGAGGTTGGCCTCCATCGCCTCCATCTTGCGCAGCGCGCGCTCCTTACGCTTGCGGTGCTTCAGGACTCCGGCAGCTTCCTCAATGAAGCCGCGCCGTTCTTCGGCAGTGGCCCGCAGGACGGCGTCGAGCTGCCCCTGACCGACGATGACGTGCATCTCGCGGCCGATACCGGAGTCGGCGAGCAGCTCCTGGATGTCCAGCAGGCGGCAGGAGGTGTCGTTGATGGCGTACTCGGAGCCGCCGTTGCGAAACATCGTCCGTGCGATCGTGACCTCGGTGTAGTCGATCGGCAGGGCGCCGTCGGCGTTGTCGATGGTCAGCGAGACCTCGGCCCGCCCCAGCGGAGCACGCCCCGCGGTGCCCGCAAAGATGACGTCCTCCATCTTGCCGCCGCGCAGGCTCTTGGCACCCTGCTCGCCCATGACCCAGGCGAGGGCGTCGACAACATTGGACTTGCCGGAGCCGTTCGGGCCGACGATGCAGGTGATGCCGGGTTCGAGTCGCAGCGAGGTTACGGACGCAAACGACTTGAAACCCCTCATGGTCAGGCTCTTGACGTACACCAGCGATGGCTCCTCTGGGGCGGCGATGAACGGCCTCACTGTAGTGGCAGAGGAGCGGGAGCGGTCGAGGGCGAGCGGTCGGGAGCGGGCGGCTCCCCCGCGTGCTCAGTGGACGGGTTGTCGGGTCCGTCGGGGGGCGTACTTCGTTCAGGGGGTCAGCTCGACGTGCTCCCCCGCGTGCTCAGTGGACGGGTTGTCGGGTCCCCTCGATCTCAGCCGGCAGGTCGGCGGGCGACCGATCATTGTCGCGCAGCCGATCGTTGTCATGTTGCAGGTCTTCGATCAGGGTCTCGAGGTCGCGCACCCGCGACCTCAGTCGAGCACTCTCCAGCAGCAGACGATCGTCCACATGAACTCGATAACCCAGCAGCGCCTTGGCCATACCAACTCCGTAGAGATCCTTCGCGTGTGCGAAGGGCAAATGGACACCAATGTCAACCGCCTCGGGCACGAATCGTCTCGGGGGGCTCTCCTAGAATCTCACCGGCATCGCACCAGGTCAACGCCAAAACCGGTCACCATTCATGAAAATCCGGACAGACCGTGTTTAAGATCCCCGCCCTGGACGACGCACGCCTGAACGTGTCCGGGCCGTCGCGTCGTTGAGGGCTCCTCCTCGATCAGCTCACGAAGTCGCTCGATCGCCTCGAGCGGTCCTTGAGCGCAGATCTCGACCCGACCGTCGGCCAGGTTGCGGGCGAAGCCGGTCAGGCCCAGCTCCAGCGCCCGTGCACGAGTCCACCAGCGGAACCCGACGCCCTGGACCTGCCCGCGGACAAAGATCGTGGCGCGTTGCATGGGCCGAGCCTACGAGCGCAGCAGGTTCACCGGGTCGGTCGGGGCCGCGGCTGGCATCGAGGGCAGGAGTACGACGAGCGGTTCATGAACGCCTCGCGCCGGATCAGGGCGCCGCACCGCGGGCACGGACGGCCTTCGCGGCCGTAGGCGTTCAACGACCGGTCGAAGAAGCCACTGGCACCGTTGACGTTGACGTACAACGCGTCGAAGCTCGTGCCACCCTGGCCCAGCGCTTCGAGCATCACGTCACGGACATGCTCGATCAGCCGCCCAGCTGCCGGCTTCGACAATGACGCGGCCTCCCGCTCACCGTGCAGCCGAGCGCGCCACAACGCCTCGTCCGCATAGATGTTGCCAATGCCTGAGACGAGCCCCTGGTCCAGCAGGGCCCGCTTGACCGCCGTATGCCGTGACTTCAGTCGCGCGATGACCGCGCCCGGGTCGAAAGCCGGTTCGAGAGGGTCGGGCGCGATATGGGCGATACTTTCGGGGACCCCGCCCGTACGAGGCACCGGACTGAGACTTGGAACGCCAAGACTTGG
>DHJN01000245.1:48221-55438 GCA_002404345.1 Actinobacteria bacterium UBA4719
GGAACGCCAAGACTTGGAACGCCGAGACTTGGAACGCCGAGATCCGGCACCAGGTCGGCTAGGGCCATGCCGCCGAAGGTGCGTTGGTCCACGAAACGCAGCTGCGGTCCAGCATCAGCAAAGTCGAACGTCGCATGCAGGTGGATCTCACGAGGCGCACTCGCCGCCTCGACGAGGAGCTGGCCACTCATGCCCAGATGGATGATGAGGCCCTGGCGATGACCGTCCGGGGCGTCCAGCACCAGCCAGAGGTACTTCCCGCGACGCTCTGCGGCATGAACCACGTTGCCGCGCAGGCGATCTGCCAGATCAACGGGCCCCGGCTGGTGGCGGCGGGCGACCCGGGCGCCAAAGAATTCGGCCGTCTCGATGCGACGACCGACGACATGGTCATCGAGTCCGCGACGGACGACCTCGACCTCGGGAAGCTCAGGCATCCTGACGGTCGACGGGCTCGTCCTCGTCCTGGGCGAGCTGCTCAGATTCGTCGGTCCCTGAGCGCGCCGGTTCGACCGCACTGGACAGGACCGCGTTGGCCCGCCGGCTCAGCTCGGTCCAGGCCACCTCGGCGGCCATTTGTTCCGCTTCCTTCTTGCTGCGCCCGGAACCCGATCCCACCAGCTCAGAACCCACCAGCGACTCGGCATGAAAGCTTTTCTGGTGGTCCGGGCCTTCCTCGGTGACGCGGTACTCCGGCGCCCCCAGCGAGCCCGAGGCGGTCAGCTCCTGCAGGCTCGTCTTCCAGTCCAGCCCGGCGCCCAGGCTGGCAGAGGACTCCATCAACGGGTCGAGAAGGTGGTGGACGAAAGTGGTCGCGGCCGGCAAGCCCGCGGACAGGTAGACGGCGGCGATGACGGCTTCCATCGTGTCGGCCAGGATCGAGGCCTTGTGACGCCCGCCGGTGCTCTCCTCGCCCCGACCCAGAAAGAGATACTCGCCCAGGCCCAGCGTCCGGGCTACCTCGGCCAGCGCGCGCATGTTGACAACGGCGGCACGCAGCTTGGCCAGCTGGCCCTCGGGCAGGTCCGGGTGCGCGGCATACAGGCTGTCGGTGACCACCAGCCCAAGCACGGAGTCGCCGAGGAACTCCAGGCGCTCGTTGTTCGGCAGACCGCCGTGCTCGTAGGCGTACGAACGATGTGTCAGGGCACGCAAAAGCAGCGACTCGTCGATCGTCTCGTCGACCACCTCGAAGAGGTGGACAGCCAGACGATCGACGGGCCGCCTGAACGCGCTGTCCCCTTCGGGGGACTGAGAAATACTCACGCGCGGGTTTGACCGAATCAGCTCTGGTGCTCGCTACGCTCCGCGACGCCGTAGTGGCGCCCTGCGTAGGTGCCACATGAGGGGCACGCGATGTGCGGCTGCTTGGGGGCAGAGCACTGCGGGCACGAGGTCAGCGTGGTCGCCGTCGTCTTCCAGTTCGCACGACGCGAACGGGTGTTGGAGCGCGACGTCTTCCGCTTCGGGACAGCCACGTCAGTTCCTTTTCTCTTGGTTGCCAGATGGTGATGTGATGTGAGTTGTCGCGATGTGAGGTGTAGCGATGTTCTGCAACGCCGCCCATCGTGGGTCAAGCTGGTCGTGGTGGTGTGTCGGGTCTTCTGCCAGGTGCGCTCCACACTCGGAACACAGGCCCGGACAGTCGCTCCGGCACACGGGTTGGAACGGCATGGCGGGAACCATGGCGTCCCTGAGCACGGGCTCGAGGTCGAACAGGTCGCCCACGAGCTCGTACACCTCGTCCTCATCGTCCTCGGTCGCCACCTCGTGGTGGTGAGCCGCGCGATCGGCGTAGGCGAACAACTCCTGGAAATGACCCCCCACATGGCGGGTGATCGGATCCAGGCACCGCACGCAAGCGCCGGTTGCCGTGGCATGTGCCGAGCCAGTCACGAGAACACCCTCGACGACCGACTCCAACCGCAGGTCCACCTCGATGGGCTGGCCTGGCGGTATGGCGATCACGTCGATGTCACCGAGGTCGTCCGGAGCCGGAACGGTCCGTTGCATCTCGACCATGGACCCTGGACGTCGACCGAGCTCCCGGGTGTCAAACACCAGGGGCAGGCGTGGGTTCAGGCGGTTCATGGCTTCCGATGATGGCGGTATGTCGTCGATTCCGTGTGAAACGGCTCGACCCACGCCACAAGACGTAGATCGACCAGTCAGATTACCAAGGGGACGGCGTTAGCCCAAATGCAGCATCAACGAGCTCCCACGGACGCCGCGGCCGCTCCGGCGCCCAGATGGTCCACCGCCTCGACTACTGACGTCGTGCTGGGCTCGGGGAGCCCGTCGAGGCGCGCGTTCTCCCCGTGCTGTGACCCCTGAGCTGCCCCTTTCGCGCGGACCAGATCAGCCTCACGACGGGCGGTCAGTCGCTGTCGACCGTTGTTCACCTGCGACTGGAGCTGGCCAAGAACCATCTCGAACTCGGCAAGCTTGCGATTGACGTAGTCGTCGGCGTCGGCCAGCAACCGGGTCGACTCGGCCCGCGCCTCGGTGACCACAGTGAAGGCCCGCGCCCGTGCGGCCACCAGCACGTCGGTCTGCTCGATCAGCTGGTCACGCTCGGCGCGGGCGCCATCCAGGATGCGCTCGGCCTGCTCGCGACCAGCTGCCAGGACGGCATCACGGTCGGACAGCAGGGCTTCCGCGTGGTCAAGGTTGGCCGGCAGCCCGTCCTGCAGCCGCTCGAGGACATCGAGCATCGCGGCCCGGTTGACCAGACAAGACGCCGACATGGGCATGGTCTTGGCGGCGCGAACCGTGGCCGCGAGCTGGTTGAGCTGGTCGTGGACATCCATGGGGTCAGCTTCCTTCCGGGTTCTGGACCCGCGCGACGAGGGCCGCACGCACCTCTTCAGGCACGAGGCCGGTGATGTCGCCACCGAAGGCGGCGACCTCCTTGATCAGCGAGCTCGAGATGTGCCCGAACCTGGGGTCGCCCGGCAGGAAGACCGTCTCGACGCCCGACAGGTGGCGGTTCATCTGGGCCATGGGCAGCTCGTAGGCGAAGTCGGTGTCCCCGCGAAGCCCCTTGACGATCGCCTGCGCACCAGCCTCGCGACAGACGTCCACCAGCAGTCGCCCGGCGAAGGCCTCTATGCGCACGTTGGGCACGGCTGCCAGTGCCGCCCCGAGCAGCTTCATCCGCTCGTCGACGCCGAATGTGCCCCGTTTGGCGGGGTTGTGCAGCACGGCGACGACCACCTCGTCGTACAGAGCCGAGGCCCGGGAGATCACATCGACATGTCCCATTGTCACGGGGTCGTAGGACCCCGGACACACGCACCGGCGTTGTTGACTCGTCACGCGACCGAACCTAGCAGCGACGGCAGCTACATCGTTGGAAGGCTCAAGCTGGAAAGCTCAGTCGGAAGGCTCCGGTAGCAGCTCAGGCCACGCCACGGGGCCCGGCGAAGTCGGCGAACCACATCTTGGTCTCGCCGTAACGCCGTTCCCCAGCGCCCTCCAGACCCTGCGGCCAGCGAGGTTCGGGCGAGCGCGCCGATCTCTCGACCACGACGAACGCGTCCTCACTGAGCCACCCGTGGGTCACCAGGAGCGTGAGCACGTCCCCGAGCGCCTGCTCCGTGACGTCGTACGGCGGGTCGACCAGAACCAGATCACACCGCGCCTCATCCGAGGCGGGACCGACGAGCAGCGCCCGTTCGACGGTGTCTGCACGGATGCTGACCCCGCGCAGACCCAGCTCAGCGATGTTCTTGCGCACCACGGCCACGGCAGCCCAGTCGGACTCGACCAACAGGACGCTCGTGGCTCCACGGCTCGCGGCTTCAAGACCGAGTGCCCCCGAACCGGCATACAGGTCAAGAACCGTCGCATGGTGCACCACGTCCAGGTGCTCGAGCCGTGAGAACAGCGCCTCGCGCACCCGGTCGCTGGTCGGGCGCGTGCCGCTGCCGGGCGGTGTGTGGATCCGGCGGCCGCCGGCGAGCCCGGAGATGATGCGAGTCATCGGGCCCTCACCCGCGCTCCAGATAGGCGGCCTGCTCGTCATCGAGCGCGGAGGCGATGACGTTGCGCAGAGCGGGGTGCTGCTCGAGCCACGGATCGGCATCGACGATGGCGAAGGCGTCCTCGCGGGCGGCGAGGATGAGGTCCTCGTCGCGCAGGAGCCGCAAGAGCCGAAGCTGCGACTTTCCACCGCTCTGGCGGGCCCCTAGGACATCGCCCTCCTTGCGCTGCTCCAGGTCGAGTCTGGCCAAGGTGAATCCGTCGTTCGTGGCTGCAACGCTGATCAGCCGCTCGTGCACCGTCTCGGAGTCGGTCTCGGTCACCAGCAGGCACAGTCCGGGTGACGTGCCACGGCCGATGCGACCTCTGAGCTGGTGCAGCTGGGAGATCCCGAAGCGGTCGGCATCCATGATGACCATGACGGTGGCGTTGGCCACGTCCACGCCCACCTCGATGACGGTCGTTGCCACGAGGACGTCGATCGTGCCGGCGGCGAAGGCCAGCATGACCTTGTCCTTGTCGTCGGCGGCCATCCGACCGTGCAGGATCGCGATCCGCAAACCCGCGAGTGCAGGGTTGTCGCGCAGCTCGGCCTCCATCTCAAGGACACTGCGCAGCTCACGTACCGGTGGCGGCTCCGACTCATCGACGTCGAAGGTGACCTCGACGTCCTCGTCCGACCAGTCCGCTCTGGTGGCACCCGGTGCTGAGTCACGCTCTGAGTCGGGGTCCGGGTCGGGGTCCGGGTCAGGATCCGGGTCGGAGTCGCCGATCCGTGGACACACGACGTAGGTCTGATGTCCGGCACGGACCTCTTCAGCGACCCGCTCCCACGTGCGTTGGAACCAGCGGGGGTTGCTGACCACGTGCGATGCGATCGGAAGACGCCCCTTGGGCAGCTCGGTCAGGGTAGACGTCTCCATGTCGCCGAACACCGTCATCGCGACCGTCCGCGGGATCGGCGTCGCGGTCATCACCAGGACGTGAGGGGGCTGTTTTCCCTTGCTGCGCAACGCATCTCGCTGCTCGACGCCGAAGCGGTGCTGTTCGTCGACGACCACGAGCCCGAGATCGAAGAACTGGACGTGCTCCTGGATCAGGGCATGTGTGCCGACGACGATGCCCGCGTCGCCCGATGCGGCCTCGAGCAAGGACTTGCGCCGTATGCCGGTGGGCTGGCTCCCGGTCAGCAGCGTCACCCGGGTGCCGATCTCGCTGCCCCCGAGCAGGCCGCCCTCGGCAAGGTCGCCGAGCATCGAGGTGATCGACCGAAAGTGTTGTGAGGCAAGGACTTCAGTGGGCGCCAGCAGCGCCGCCTGTCCGCCGGAGTCGATCACCGACAGCATCGCCCGCAACGCCACGACAGTCTTGCCAGATCCGACCTCTCCCTGCAGCAACCGGTGCATGGGGTGCTCGCTGGCCAGGTCCTTGGCGATCTCGGCACTGACCTCCTGCTGACCAGCGGTCAGCTCGAACGGCATACGCGCGTCGAAGGCCTCGACCAGCCCACCGGCATGCGGCACCCGAGGAGTCGTGCGCAGACCATCGCCCGCGATCCGTCGTTGGGCGAGGACCGCCTGGACCGTGAAGGCCTCGTCGTACTTGCGCCGATACCTGGCCCGGGACACGTCTCTTTCCGTGGAGGGCTGATGCAGAAGGCGGTACATCGAGATGAGGTCGACCAGACCGCGCCGTTTTCGGACGTCGGGCGGCACGTGGTCCCGGACCTCGCCCAGGGACGCCAGGACGATCTGGACGACCTTGCGGACCTTCCACGTCTGCATGTTCTTGCCAGCCGGCAGATAGATCGGGATCAGCCTGCTCAGGAACTCCTCGACTGCCTCGTCCTCCTCCTCCGGGTCGAAGATCTGGTAGTTCGGGTGGGTCAGCTGCCAGGTCCGCTGGTAGCGCCCGACGATGCCCGCGAAAAGGCCAAGCGCACCGGGGACCAGCCGGCCCTCGTGGCCATAGGCGCTGAAGAAGGTCAGGTCGAGCTCACGCGTGCCATCGGTGATGGTGGCGTTGAGCATCCTGCCCTTGCGCTGACGCATCGGCCGGGTCGTGGCGCGGTCCACGCGGGCCACGACCGTCACCTCTTCTCCCTCGACCAGGCTGGACAGGTCGGTCAGCTTGCCGGGCTCGACATATCGGCGTGGGACGAAGTCGAGCAGGTCGCCGACTGTGTGGATGCCGCGATGCTTGGCCAGCGGGCTGGCTGACGGCTGACCGACAACCTTGCCCAGCGGAGTGGACAGATCTGCCACGTCACTCGACCCCGAGCAACAGGGGATACGTCGACTGCCCGCCTTCGATGATGCTGACCTCGACGTCGTGATGACCCTCGCGTGCCGACCCGACGACGACGGCCGAGAGCTCCGGTCCGCCGCCGGCACCGCTGACCACGGTCAGCAGCTCACCGCCGCCGGCCAGAAGTCGGGCAACCATCTCGGCGCCGACCACGGCCAGATCCCTGCCGATGACAACAACATCACCGTCGACCACGCCCAGGACGTCGCCCGGGCGGCACCACCCGGCGCTGGTCAGCGTCTCCTTGCTGGCCACCTCGACCGCTGCGTGTCGAGTCGCCGCAGCAGCAGCGCTCATGGCGACCAGGTTGTCCTGACCGCTGGCGGCCGGCTCGAACACGGCGAGCGCCGCGATGCCCTGGACTGCCGACCTCGACCGCACGATGTAGACCTCGAGCCCCGCGTCGCCGGCTGCCGAGGCTGCCGCCTCCGCTGCATGCTGGGTGTCGATGTCATTGGGCAGGACGAGCACACATCGTGAGCCGGCGGAGAGCATGGCGTCCAGCAGCCGGCCCGCAGAGGCACGCCGGCCCGGTCCGTTGAACACGACCACCGCGCCGGCTGCGCTGAACACCTCGGCCAGGCCCGCACCGGCCGCGCAGGCCACGACCGCGACCGGGCCGCGCGGCGACTGAGCCGTCCGGGCGCGTTGCTGGTCGCCGAAATGCGTCACCACGATGCGATGCGGTCGTCCCGCCTCGATGCCGGCCTGGATGGCCGCACCGACGTCGTCGACGTGCACGTGCACGTTCCAGAGATCCTCACCACCGACGACCAGGACCGAGTCACCCAGTGAGTCCAGCCGTTCACGAAGCCTGGCCACCGCGTCTTCGGCGCTGTCGGAGAGCAGGTACATGACCTCGTATGCCGGGACTCCCGGCTCGGGCTGGCCGCCGTCGCTCGTGTCGCCGCTCGTGTCGCCGCCAT
>DHJN01000245.1:55491-56845 GCA_002404345.1 Actinobacteria bacterium UBA4719
GCCGCCATCGCCCCCGTCGCCGCCCGCGTCGTGGTCAGCGTGGGCCGCGGTCCGGAACGCTACCGGAGCAGGCCGCGCCGCAGGCTCAGGTAGCGGTTCGGCGACCAGCTCACCGGCGATGACCCGCTCGAGCGCCTCGAGCACGAGGACGTAACCCATGCCGCCGGCATCAACCACCCCCGCGCTGGCGAGGACCGGCAGCTGCGCCGTGGTCCCGGCCAGCGCCACCCTGGCCGCAGCCAGCGCGGCGTGTGCGACGGCATACAGGTCGGAGCCCGATTCCGCGGCCAGCTCAGCGGCGCTGGCAGCGGCAGATGCCACCGAGAGGATCGTCCCCTCGACCGGACGGGTCACGCTGCCGTAGGCGCGGTCGCTGGCCCGGCGCACGGCCAGTGCCAGGGTTGGCCCATCGAGGCCATCCGTGCCATTGGTGCCATGCGTGCCATGGGTGCCACTGCCCGCGTCAGCCAAGTCATCGCCGCCTGCGTCAGCCAAGTCATCGCCGCCTGCGTCAGCCGCCTCGGCGATGACCTCGCTCAAGCCCCGGATCACCTGGCTGAGGATGACGCCGGAGTTGCCACGAGCGGCCAGCAGGGTGGCCCGGGCCAATGCCGCGGCGTCACCGGCCAGTGTCGGCTTCGCGCCTGGAGCCGATCCCGGCAATGACTCGCCTGACTCGCCTGACTCGCGTGACTCGCGTGGCTCGCGTACGGCCTCGAGTGCGGAGTCCAGCGTGATGTAGAGGTTCGTGCCGGTGTCGCCGTCGGGCACCGGAAAGACGTTGACGTCGTCGATCTCGGCCCGGTGCGCGGCGAAGGCGGCCCTCGTGGCCATGGCCCAGCGCCGGGCCGCGCGGGCATCGAGACGCTCGAGCCGGCTGCCTTTCCCGTTCACACGCACCACCTCTCCTGTCTGCCGTGAGGCTAACGTTCGCATGCCCTTGTCAACGGTAGGTCCGTGCATGCCGACGCAACCATTTTGGCCCAGACCACCGACTCGGCTACGCTTGACCGGTTCCCTTGGTTGGTGCGTCCTGTCTGCCTGCCTCGGGGCCTTGTTCTGTTCATGGCAACACCCTGTTCAGATCAACACTGTGTTCATGCAACAACGCCAGCACCCCATCGAACCTCAGGAGAAACCCGTGGCTGCCAACTGCGACGTCTGCGGCAAGGGACCGAGCTTCGGTCACAACATCTCGCACTCGCACCGACGCACCAAGCGCCGCTGGAACCCCAACATCCAGCGCATCAAGGCCCTGGTCGGCGTTGCCGGTGTGACCCCGAAGCGTCTCAATGTCTGCACATCGTGCCTCAAGGCCGGCAAGGTCAAGCGCTAGCCTCGAGATTTCATAGCG
>DHJN01000042.1 GCA_002404345.1 Actinobacteria bacterium UBA4719
GGCGACTTTGCCGGGGCCCTGGCTACTGCCCACACCGATACTCGGACCACGCGTTGGCGCATGGACCCATCATGGCTTCTGCAAAGGTCGATCTTGGAGGATCAGGGGTTTTTGTGTCGAGGATGACTTCTCTTCCTTGCGTTTCACCGAAAGGTTTTGCCGTCCTTTTGCCGTTTGGGGTCCTTCGGCTAACCGTCGGTTTCCTAGCGTTGTCAGTGTTGTTGTTGGCAGCCGAGCTGGAGGAATCATGACCGCACGATCGACCCTGACCATGGTTGGAGCTATCGCCGCGACTGCCATTTTGGCAGGCTGTTCGGGCACACCAGGGCCAGCGACCAGCTCGACCGGCACCTCACCGGCGGTGGTGGCTGCCGGCCAGCCGGCTCCCAGGGCGACCGAGGTGAACCCGCCGGGCGATATCCCCGATACCCAGTCCTACGTGATTTTCAGCCCTGCCGGTGGCGGGTACTCGGTGAAGACTCCGGAGGGATGGTCTCGGACATCCACCGGGACGACGACGTCCTTCACCGACAAGCTGAACCGTATCCAGGTGTCGGCCGCAGCCGCGGCGACCCAACCCGATGTCGCTTCGGTCACAAAGACCGACGTTCCGCTGGTGAAGGCCACGGTCGCCAAGTTCGCCATGGGGAAGGTGTCCACCGTGGTCCGCCGCGGAGGCAGCGCGATTCTGCTGACCTACCAAGGCGATTCGGCGCCCGACCAGGTGACCGGCAAAGTGGTCCGCGACGCCTTCGAGCGCTACACGTTTTACCGGGCGGGCAAGAGGGTTGACCTGACCCTTTCTGGCCCGACCAACGCCGACAACGTCGATCCGTGGCGGATCGTGTCTGACTCGCTGCGGTGGAACTGATGGCCGCGCCGGCGCTGCAGGCCCGCGATCTGTACCGGTTCTTCCGGACCGGCGAGGACGAGACCCTGGCCCTGCGGGGCGTGTCGCTGACCGTGGAGCGCGGGGAGACCGTTGCTGTTGTCGGCCCGTCGGGGTCGGGCAAGTCGACCCTGTTGTCGTGCCTGGCTGGGCTGGACGAGCCGGCTGGCGGCACCGTCACGGTCGGTGGTGAGCGGGTCAGCCACCGCCCCGAGGCCGATCGGGCGCGTATCCGGGCGCGGCGCATCGGAATCCTCATGCAGTCCCGAAACCTGTTGCCCCACCTGGATGTCCGGGCGAACATCCGCCTCGCCCAGCTGGCCAGCGACCAGGACGACCGGCGGTACAACCCCGACGAGCTTCTCGAGCAGGTCGGGCTCAGCGGGCGCGGGCGGGCGGTGCCCCAGGAGCTGTCCGGGGGTGAGCTGGCACGTGCTGGTCTGGCCGTGGCTCTGGCCAACGACCCGGACATCGTCCTGGCTGACGAGCCCACCGGTGAGCTCGACGGGCAGAGCGAGCAGCAGATCCTGACGTTGTTGCGAGAACGCGTCGCCGATGGCGCGGGCCTGCTCGTGGTGACCCACAGCCCCGAGGTGGTCCGCATCGCGGGCCGCGTCATCTCCCTTCAAGACGGAGCCGTGCTCTCATGACCGCTCAGCTGAACCCCGACAACGCTCTGATGAGCCCCGACGGTGATCTGGTCGTCTGCACCGATGCGTCCCGTACGTTTGGTTCGGGCCCATCCGCGGTGGTCGCAGTGCAAGGCACCACCGCCAAGGTGAGTCCCGGAGCCCGGATCGCGATCGCCGGGCCGTCGGGGTCGGGCAAGTCCACGCTCCTGCACCTGATGGCGGGCCTTGAGGTCCCCACTCGCGGACAGGTCACCTGGCCCAGCTTCTCCACCGACGCCGCTGACCGCGCCCAGGACATCGGGGTCGTCTTTCAGAGCCCGAGTCTGGTGCCGGCCCTGGACGTCGCCGAGAACACTGGTCTGCCCCTGATCCTGGCGGGGGTCGGCGAGCAGGAATGCCGCGACCGGGTCGCCGAAGCCCTCGAGCTGGTCGGGGTCAGCGATCTGGCCGCCAAGCTGCCCGAGGAGCTCTCCGGAGGCCAGGCCCAACGGGTCGCTGTTGCCCGGGTGCTCGCCCTGAGGCCACGGCTGGTCCTGGCGGACGAGCCGACCGGCCAGCTCGACCACGCAACGGGCCAGCACCTCATCGATGTCCTCATGGCCACCACCACTCAGATCGGTGCCGCACTGGTGGTCACCACCCACGACCGGACCGTTCTGGAACGCCTCGACACCCACTGGTGGATGCACGAGGGCCAGCTACGCACCGCGACCACCCAAGGAGCCTCTGCATGACAATCACCTGGCTGGGTGGCCTGCTTCGGCGGCGCACCGGACGCCTGCTGGCCACGGCTGTCGGCATCTCCCTGGCGGTGGCACTGATCGCCGCCCTGGGTACATTCCTGACGACCTCGAAGGCGACCATGACCGCCCGGGCGGTGCGCTCGGTGGCGGTCGACTGGCAGGTCCAGGTCCAGCCTGGCGCGAACCCGACCGCGGTGCGGGACGCGGTCACCAGGACATCCGGCGTCACCGCGACCGAATCCGTGTCGACGACACAGACCACGGGCTTGTCGGCCACCGCCGGAGGCACCACCCAGACCACCGGGCCCGGCCTGGTTCTGGGCCTGACTCCGACGTACCGCCACACGTTCCCCGGTGAGATCCGCCAGCTCAGCGGATCACCCACCGGGGTCCTTCTGGCCCAGCAGACCGCTGCGAACCTGCACGTCCGCCCCGGCGACAGAGTCAGCATCGGTCGGGCCGGCGCGGCCCCGGCCGTGGTCACCGTCGCGGGCGTCGTGGACCTGCCACAGGCGGACTCCCTGTTCCAGAAGGTCGGCGCACCACCTCAGTCCCAGCCCTCGGCGCCCCCGGACAATGTGATCCTGCTACCTCAGGCCACCTTCAACACCGTCATGGGCAACCGATCGTCTGCTGCGACCCCGGCCCCGACCACCCAGATCCACGTCGCCCGCGGAGCCCCGCTGTCGAACGACCCGGCCGCCGCCTACGAGTCGGTGACCGGAGCCGCCCACAACCTCGAAGCCCACCTCGCCGGGCAGGCTGTGGTCGGCAACAACCTCGGAGCGGCTTTGCAGGGCGCTCGCAGCGACGCGATCTACGCCCAGATGCTGTTCCTGTTCCTGGGTCTGCCCGGCGCGATCTTGGCCGCACTGCTCACCGCAGCCCTGGCCAGCGCCGGCGCAGACCGCCGACGCGCCGAACAGGCACTCCTGCGGACCCGTGGCCTGGCGCCACGCAAGGTCGCCCGGCTGGCCGTGGTCGAAGCCCTCCTGGTCGGTACGACCGGCGGGATCCTGGGCCTGGGAATCGGCGCTGCCGCAGGTCGCCTCGCTTTCGGACCCTCACCCGCTGGCAGCAGCCTCTCCACGTCCCTCGTCTGGGCCGCCATAGCGTTCATCGCCGGGCTCGCCATTGCGACGCTGACGGTCCTGGTCCCGGCGCTACGAGACCTCCGAGGCCGCACTGTCGCCGACGCCAGGCACGCAGTCGGTCGATCACGCACGCCCTTGTGGATGAAGGGCGGAGTCGACTTTATCCTGATCGCCGGTGCGCTCCTGGTGTTCTGGGCCTCCAGCGCCAACAAC
The DNA here is from genome assembly GCA_002404345.1 of Actinobacteria bacterium UBA4719. GTDB lineage: Bacteria > Actinomycetota > Actinomycetes > Actinomycetales > Dermatophilaceae > UBA4719. The sequence continues at coordinate 3,572 of DHJN01000042.1, forward strand.
TACTCCCTGGTCCTGGCCCCCGAGGGCGTGGCCACGATCTCGGTGTCCTACTGGGCGTTCCTAGGCCCGGCACTGCTGTGGCTCGGGGCCGCGATGCTGCTGTGGCGGATCGCCAACTTGGCACTTCACCATGGTCGTCGCCCGCTCGCCCGGTTTATCCGGCCGCTGACCGGCCGTCTCGCCCCAAGCGGCGCAGCGAGCATGTCCAGGCAACGCCGGCCCCTGGCCCGCGCCACCGTCCTGCTCGCGCTGGCCATCTCCTTCGCAGCCTCGACCGCAACCTTCAACGCGACATACCAGCAACAGGCAGAGGCCGACGCGCAGCTGAGCAACGGCGCCGACGTGACGGTCACCGAGCCCCCCGGCCTGCGAGTCCCACCCGCGGCCGCAGCCGGGATGCAGACCGTTGCCGGGGTCCGTCACGTAGAGCCGATTCAGCACCGGTTCGCCTATGTCGGAGCCGACCTGCAGGATCTGTACGGCGTGCGACCTGCGAGCATCACCAGCGCGACCGCGCTTCAGAATGCCTATTTCGCTGGCGGCACCGCAAAGACACTGATGGCCAGGCTGAAGGCCCAACCGGACGCCATTCTGGTCAGCGACGAGACCGTCAAGGACTTCCAGCTCGCCCCCGGCGACCTGCTCAACCTCAGGCTCCAGGACAGCCGGACCAAGAAGCTACAAACCGTCCCGTTCCACTACGCCGGGATCGTCAAAGAGTTCCCGACCGCCCCCAAGGACAGCTTCTTCGTCGCCAACGCCGACTACATCACCAAAGCCACCGGCTCGAACGCGGTCGGCGCGTTCCTGGTCGACACCGGCGGCACCAACCAGAACGCCGTCGCAGCCAATCTTCAGCAGCAACTCGGCGCCGCGGCCACGATCACGAACGTGACCCAGGCCCGCTCCCAGGTCGGGTCAAGCCTGACCTCGGTCAACCTCGCCGGCCTGACCCGACTCGAACTGGTATTCGCCGTCCTGCTGGCCGCCAGCGCCGGCGGCATCGTCCTGGCAGTCGGGCTCGCCGAACGCAGGCGCAGCCTCGCGATCCTCTCGGTGCTCGGGGCCCGACGACGCCAGCTGCGCGGGCTGGCCCTCAGCGAAGGACTCCTGATCACCATCGGTGGCCTCATCGGCGGAGGCCTGATCGCGTGGGGTCTATCCCAGATGCTGGTTAAGGTCCTGACCGGCGTCTTCGACCCTCCACCATCGGTTATCGCGATCCCATGGGGCTACCTGACTGTCACCGTGCTAGCGGTCGTAGGTGCCCTGGGAACCGCGGCGATGGTGAGCGCCCGAGCCTCAACCCGCCCAGCAGTCGAAGAACTACGGGACCTTTGACAGGGCGGCTGGCGACATGGACGAAGCCTGCGACACGGTCACAACCCGCGCCACTGTCGTGGCTACGATCTGGTCCATGAACCGAACACTAGCCGCGAACAGGGTCCAGGTACTGGTGATCGAGGACGATGAGACCATCGGCCGACACCTCGAGGCCGGGTTGTTGAGCGGCGGCTACGGCACGTACTGGAGTCGAACAGGCGGATCCGGACTGATCCGGGCACGTGAGTCGGCCCCGGACGTCGTCCTGCTCGACCTTGGCCTTCCGGACATCGACGGCGTTGAAGTGGCTCGCACTCTCCGCGCCGAGCAACCCGATCTCCTTATCATCATCTTGACCGCACGCAGCGAAGAGATCGACGTCATTGTGGGTTTGGACGCCGGCGCCGACGACTACCTGGTCAAGCCGTTCAACCTGACAGTTCTTCTGGCACGGCTGCGCGCACACCTGCGCCGACGACCAGATTCGGCCACGGACACTGAACCGATCCGCATGGGCTACCTCGTCGTTGACCCAGCCGCACGACGGTGCCTGCTACGCGACCGCGAGATCGACCTGCGACCAAAGGAGTTCGAGCTCCTCCTGACGCTGGCCCGCCACCCAGGAGCAGCCGTCACACGTGAAGACCTCATGGCCCAGGTATGGGACGAGAACTGGTTCGGCTCAACCAAAACCCTCGATGTGACCATGGCGGCACTGCGGCGAAGACTGGCCGAAGCGGCATCCCCGATCGAGGGATTGGGGACGTCGCACATGCCCACCATCACGACGTTGCGCGGTCACGGCTACCGACTTGATCTATCCCCAAGACCATAGGTTGCGTGCCCGGCACCCCAGAGCGAGCGGCCACAGCAACGCTCTCTTCATAGCCCTAGATCCGCTGTTGATTTGGAAGCAACGCCGACCAGGTCTCCTGGGCGGGCCTGGCTGTCGGCTAGCGGAATGTGGCCACGACGGTTCCGATTCACATAGTGCCGCACCGCAAGGACCAGAATCAGCCACATGCCGCCGAGCAGCCAGGCGGCGAGCACATCGGTGAGCCAGTGGACTCCAAGGTACAGGCGGCTGAGCCCGATCAGCGCGACGGTGAGTGCTGTGAAAGCGCTCGCCCAGACCCGGCGAGCCCAACTGCGGGTCGACTGAACTGTCAAGAATGCCAGGACGCCCAGGATGGCCATCGCATTCAGTGAGTGGCCCGAAGGGAAGGAAAAGCCGCCCTCGCCGGCCAACGCGAACTGTGTGGCGGGCCGGGCTCGACCCACGAGGTACTTTCCTGCCAGCGTGATGGTCGCTGATCCGGCCGCGGTTGCGGCGACGAAAACCACCGGTTCCCAACTCCGCGTGCGCCAACGCAGCAGACCCGCTCCAGCAAGAGCCAGCACGGGCAGTAGAATCGGCCCGCCGATGGTGGTTATCGCCTGCATCGCTACGGTCACCTCACCGTCGCGGTGAGCGGCAAGCCAGGCGAGAACCGGACGATCCAGCGATGCGACCCCGCCACCGTCCAGGACGTTGTCGAACAGCTGCGCGAACGCAAGTGTCAGCCCTGTCACCGTCGCCAGCGCCGCAGCCAAGCCGGCGCTCAAGGCAGGGATTTTCATACTGCGGGTCGATATCCATTCGATCACCGAGCCCGTGGCACGGACGGTCACTCGCACCGGGGCTGTGCGTGTCAGGCGTCCTGTCAGCGCCAGCACGCCGTCGCGGTGACCGGCGACGTAGCGAGTAGCGGCCGCCCCGACAGCCACGGCAACGACGACGCCGAGCAGCAGGAGGCTGGCCCGACCCAGATACATCTCCACGCGCTTGAATGAGGCTCCAGCGAAGTATCCCAGCAGCACGACTGTGACCGACCAGATGGTGCCGCCAGCGAGGTTGTACACCAGGAACCGCCGGTAAGGCATCCGGACCATCCCTGCCACGGCGGGCACAAGCGCCCGGAGCAGACCTACCCAGCGGCCGAGAAAGACTGCCGACCCGCCACGCCTGGAGACGTAGGCCTCAGCCCGCGCCCAGCGCTGGTCGCCGATCATTCGACCAAGCCGGCCGGCCTTCAAGGCCGGACCGAAGCGGCGCCCAACTTCATACCCGACAGAGTCACCCGCGATCGCCGCGACGACCGCAACAGCCAAGAGGACGGGAAGACTCATCCGACCCTGGCTGGCCAGAACCCCGCCGAGCAACAGGGCAGTCTCACCAGGCAGGACAAGGCCGATGAAAAGGGCCGCCTCCGTGAAGGCCAAAGTTCCGACCAGGGCGTATGCCAAGACCCCAGACAACGACATGATCGTGTTGAAAACGCTTGCCACGATTGCTCCCAGTTTTCGGTCAGGCGGCGGTCGGCGAACAGCGATCTCGAATGGCACCACCATCAGACAGCCCTAACGGACAGGACCTCATCAATGACGACCTCGGCCAGCTCCACTCGGCTGGGTGTACGTGAACGGTCTCGCGTTCTCCCTGAGAACTTCCTGAGATTGGGCCTTTGACAACAGGCCGGTTCCTGGGGCCGTCTCGCACGCTGAACCAGCGGTCTGCAATCAGCCGCGGCGAGGTTCGCCCGGTGGGCCTTCACGAACAGGAGGGCCCGAAGAACGGTCGGACCAGGTGAAACCCAGGGCTATCTCGCCTTTCTCAGCGGCACCTCAGTGCGCTGCCGTGATCCCTGACCTTGAGCACCATCGCCGCCTCGGATCTGGCTTCACTACGGCGGTGGTTCACTTGCGGTTCGGCATGCCGCACCTAGTGGCGCCGGCGCATTCGGTCACCACGTCATGCCCGCACGCAGACGTCCTCTGTCGGCGCAGCCCAAAGGCGATCATTGGCAAGCGGGCTCACGTCCTGCACCAGCGCATCCTCAGGGCTTTCCCATCGTCGGTGGGGCACACTCGGGGTGTGAAAATGATGCGGCGCCAGGGGTGGCGGGCCTATGACCGGATCCGGCGGCTCGCGTCGTATGTCGTGGCCTTGGTTGGCCTGCTCGGGTTGCTGTCGGCGATTTCACGCCCGGCCCGGGGACGACTTCAGGACCTGCTCCAGGTGCTGCCGTTTGTCGTGCCGCGCTCGGCGGCGATCACGCTGGTGTTCGTCTCCTTCGCCTTGCTGCTGACCGCGCGGGGTCTGCGCCACGGCCAGCGCCTGGCGTGGGCGTCCACGCTCCTGTTGCTGGCGACCTCCGCGGTCCTGCACGTGCTCAAGGGCCTTGACGCGGAGGAATCTGTCGTCGTCGTGCTTGTGCTGGTCGGGCTGGCTACCCAGCACGCGGCCTTCCCCGTGCTGCCCAGCCGCGCCGTCCTGCTCCGAACGGTCGCGTTGGGGGCTGGCGGGGCACTGGTTGCCGTCGTAGTTGCCACTGGGTTGGGGGAACTGGTGGGCAGCGACGCCTACCCGCGGTTCGGGGAGTCCGCCGAGGGTGCGGCCAGGGGCCTTGGCGGCTCGGAGCCACTGTCGCTTCGGGGCGTCGGCGGCTTCATCACCCCGATGTTGGTCGCCACCGGGCTCGGCTTGTTGGTCAGCACGTTGTGGCTGCTGCTGTCCCCACGCCTTTCAGTGCCGTTGACCGCGTCGGAGCACCTGTTCGAGCGGGAGCGGGCGCGCCGGGTCTTCCGGGTGTATGGGGGGGACACCTTGGCGTACTTCGCGCTGCGCGACGACAAACGGTGGTTCTTCACCGGGTCGAGCGTTGTGGCCCATGCCGTCCGCAACGGGGTCTGCCTGGTCTCCCCCGATCCCATCGGTCCAGAAACCGAGCGGGAGGAGGTCTGGGCCGAGTTTATGACCTACGCCCAGCGCAACGGCTGGTCGGTGTCGGTGATCGGGGCGCTGCCGGACTGGCTGCCGGTCTATGAGGCATCAGGGCTTCGTAGCCTGTACCTCGGAGACGAGGCGATCGTGGACTGTCAGGGCTTCACCCTGCAAGGCCGCCCCATGAAGTCCCTGCGCAGCGCGCGGAACCGGGTTGTCCGGACCGGGTACACAGCCTCCTTCCACGACCCTGCGGCGCTGGAACCGCAGCTGGAGGCCGCGTTGACGGCAATGAGCGCCAACAGCCGGCGCGGTGAGGTAGAGCGAGGCTTCTCGATGACCCTGTCGAGGTTGTTTGACCCCGCGGACACCGGGCTGATGCTGGCCGTGGCCCGGCGCAGCGACGGCCGCGTCGGAGGGTTCATCCAGTGGATCCCCGCCGCGGACATCGATGGTTGGTCCCTGGATGTGATGCGCCGCAGCACCGAGGAGGACACGCCCAACGGCATCACAGACTTCCTCATCCTGGAGACCATCCAACACATCCGCGCCCTGGGCGGCCAAGGCCTGGCCTTGAACTTCGCGGTGCTGCGTACCGTCGTCTCCGGGGAGCAGAACGGGGTAGCCCACAGGGTCGGACGCATCCTGCTCCGCCGGGTATCGGACCATTCGCAGATTGAGTCCCTGTGGAAGTTCAACGCCAAGTACGACCCGATGTGGCGGCCACGCTACCTCGTGCTTGACTCGGTCGAGTTCATGCTCACCCAAGGCTTGGTGATGGCCGGCGCGGAGGGCGTCAAGGAGATCCCTGTCATTGGCAGGTTCCTCGGCCGTGGCCGATGACGCTGGCACTGCTGGCTGCGTTGGTCGGCACCCTCGGGTACGGGGCCGGGTCGGTGCTACAGGCGATCGGCACGGCCCGAGCGACGGGCCTGGCGGTGCTACGGCAGCCGACGTACCTCGCTGGTCTGGCCTGCGATGTGTTGGCCTGGGTTTCCTCGCTGCTCGCGTTGCGCCAGTTGCCGCTGTTCGCCGTTCAAAGCCTGCTGGCCGGGTCGTTGGCCGTGACCGTGCTCCTGGCCAGGGTGGTTCTGAAGACCCAGATGCGAGCCCGAGACGTCGGTGCCGTCGGTGTCGTCACAGCGTCACTGGTCGTCCTTGCCGCGGGCGCTGGGCCGTCGTCAGTCACGCCGCCGCCGCCGACTTTCACCGCGGTCATGCTGCTTGGGCTCGGGGTCCTGGCCGCGATCACCGCAGTGACCTACCGGCGCCCGCGTTGGGTCGTGCAGGCTTCCGTCGCGGGGGTCGCGTTCTCCGGTGCCGCATTGTGCGCCCGGGCGACTGACTCATCGGGCGGGTGGGCCGTCTTGGGCCAGGAACCTTTAGCCTGGGTGGTGCTCGGCTACGGCGCTATCGGCATAGCCAGCTACACCTTGGCACTCGAGCGGGGGCCCGTCGGTCCGGCGACCGCGATCCTGTGGGTCGTCGAGGTGGCTTTGCCGGCGGCCGTGGGGGTGTCGTTGCTCGGTGATGGGGTGCGCGGGCCACGAAAGGTCCTGCATCCTCGCAACTGGCAGGCCAGTGCGCCGGCTACAGCAGTTGGGACGCCCCTGATCAGAGGTCGCCTACGCTTTCCCCACGATCGCGAACCAGCCCAGGATCGGTCCCAGAACCGCCCGGTAGGCATCGAGTGAATGGCCTAAGTTCGGAATGAGATAAGGTTGTATGCCGGGCAGGCCCCGTGTCCGTCGCAGAAACTGCTCTGCTTGCGGGCGGGACTGAGGGTCGGTGTTGGAAGTCATCACCAGCAGATGTACCTGCCGAGGCGGGTGGTTAAGGATCAGCCACTCAGGGGTGCTCTCGTGGGCCAGGTTCGGGTACTGGTTGAGGAGCTGGGCCAGGTTGCCGGTGTTCCGGTCAGGGGCCGGCGTGAAGTACCCCTCGACTGAGGCGGCGGCGCCGAAGCGTTCCGGGTTGCGCAGGTGCAGCAACGCGGCGCAGTAGCCGCCGGTGGACCAGCCGATCACGCTCCAGCTCTGGGCATCGGGGGCGACACGTAGCGCCCCGGTGGCCCAGTTTCTGACATCCTGGTTGAGCCAGGTGTAGGCCTGTGTCGATCCGGGGTAGTCAGTGCACTCGGTCTCCACGGGAAGTCCCACGTTGATCTCGGGGAACACGGCGACGAAGGGTGCTACCCGGCCGCTGCGGATCTCCGCGCTGGCGGTCCTGGCAAAGTCGAGTCTCTGGACGACATATGAGATGTGTACCTGGGCGCCGCCGAGCACCATCACCACGGGAAAACGAGTCCTGGCGTAGCGGGGATCGTGGTACTGAGGCGGCAGCCAGGTGATCACCGTCTGTGAGATGCCTGACCTTGGGCCCGTGAGCCGGATCCGCTGGTAGCGCCCGGTGTCGGAGGCGGAGCCAACGACACCGGGCGGGAAGACTCGACGGGAGCCGGACAAGACCGGCGGCGCCACCGGTGTGCCGAACAATGATGACCACGAGGGGTAGGTACCGTAGACCCTGTTGACCTGAACGGCGACCGCGGCCATGGCGGATCCCTGCGCGGCTAGGACGCTGGCGAGGACTAGGGGTAGCGCCCAGGTTGCGGTCCGGGGTCCTCGACGCCACAGGATGCCCAGCGCCACGGGGATGCCGATGGCTAGGCCGATGCAGACGGCCAGCAACCTCAGGGATGTCAGTGGCAAGGCAGGTACTCCTAGCTCTTTGAGGCACCGGGCTGTTTCCCAACAACCGCTACCAGCGGCGCAGTTCGACCACCGGTGTGGCCTGGGTGGATGGCCAGCCCGGCCGCCGGCTCCGGTGGTTGCGTGGCCGGTGGGAGCCGCGGCGGTTCAGGGACCCGGCTGGCACCCAGTTGGTGGGAGGTCTGGCATTGCCCACCTTGCACGAGGTCGTCCTGTGGTCGAGCATCTGATGGCTCCTTCTTGAGGATCCCGGATGGTTCCCGGATG
>DHJN01000021.1:0-321 GCA_002404345.1 Actinobacteria bacterium UBA4719
TCAGGGTCAGTGAGATCAGGGCTTCTTCACGTTTGCCGGGGGCCAGATCGTGCTCGATCTGGCCGAGCTGACGCAAAGCGGTCATCGCCTTACGCACCGTGACGGTCCCACCGGAGACTGCCGCAGCCATGATCTGGTTCTTGGGCAGGGCACACAGGTGGGCCAGCTTCACGATCCGCGACGCGTCACCCGGCTCGAGGTGGAAGCTGTTCTGAAGGAGCCAGTCCGTCGAAGACGGCGACGGAGACTGGTCCACCACCCCACGCGCCTCGGCCTCCTGGACCAGCGCGACCCGGGTACAGTCCAGCTGCACGGCCAGGG
>DHJN01000021.1:482-1772 GCA_002404345.1 Actinobacteria bacterium UBA4719
AAGCCGTCGTTGCCGGTGCGCCACAGCTGGGAGGGGAGCTTGGCAAGCTGTTCGCTGGCGGCGGTCAGGAACCCAGCGGGGTCCTGATCCTCCTGAGTTGCGTCGCGTTCGAACATATGTCCAGTTTAGAACAAACGATCGACAAGAGCCAGGCTTTGGCTCGACGAATCTCCTTGCAAACAAAAGCAACTGGATAGAAGCGCCCGTCAGCGCCCCTATCAGACTGCACTGACAGAGAGCTCTTCCGCGATGTCGAGGTCGCTGGAGCGACCGGTCAGCCGACCTGAGAATGCAGCCGCCAGAAGTGAGCGACGCAACTGCTTGGTCCTCGAAACCGCCGAGTTCAGCTCAACGGCAAGCCATCTTCTTCGATCCCGAACGCCTTGAAGTTCAGCGACCAATTCCCGCTGTCGCTCAAGAGTGGGGGTCGGAGCTTCAATGACTTTTCGAAACGCTGCTCCGCCAGGGACCGTTCGATGCCACCGATCGCGGTGATCTGCGCCGGACGCAACGCCTTGACGTCTAACTCCGGCAACGCGGCGACCTTCCGCCCGTCCGTGGTCACGGCCTTGAGCCGGACCTCGGCAGGCAACCCCTCGGCATACATCGCGCTCTGCCACTCCACCCCCGACAGCGTCGTGCCCGCAGGCTTGGCCTCGATCACCCCTACGGCCTTCTGGTCCATGATCAGAGGGAAGATGCCAGACCACCGGTCCTACGACGAAGTGATCGCCCGGATGGGCTTCACGCCCGAAGGTCCAGGCGAACCCGGCGGCCTGTTCCACTGGGTCGCCACGACCGACGACGGGATCCGCGTCACCGACGTCTGGCAGACCCGCGAAATATTCGACAAGTTCGCCGCAGAGAAGATCGGTCCGATCACAGCCGAGGTTGGCGTGCCCGGGCCACCGAAGGTGACGTTCTACGAGGTACACAACTATCTGACCACCGGTTAAGGCCGAATGGACCCGTCCGAGCCCCAGAGCCAGACCGAATCTGGATCTGGGGCCGGACGACAGGAGTGCTGGACCGTCCACAGCGGACCTGTCCGAACCGTGATGATTGCCAACCCATCGGCCGCCGAGCAACCGGTTAGTGTGTCCGCATGACGGACGCACCCACGGACACCACCTCGACGGAATCGGCGGCGGCAACGCATCGGCCCCTGGTGGTGCTGGACAAGGTCAACAAGCACTTCGGGGCGCTGCACGTCCTCAAGGACATCGACCTGACGATTGGCGAGGGCGAGGTCGTCGTCGTCATCGGCCCCTCCGGCTCGGGCAAGTCCAC
>DHJN01000021.1:1899-32164 GCA_002404345.1 Actinobacteria bacterium UBA4719
ATGGTCTTCCAGTCCTTCAACTTGTTCGCGCACAAGACGATTCGCGAGAACGTCACCCTCGGTCCGATCAAGGTTCGCGGCCTTGACAAGGACACGGCGAACGAGCGCGCCACCCTGCTGCTGGAGCGCGTCGGCATCACGGAACAGGCCGACAAGTACCCCGCCCAGCTTTCCGGCGGCCAGCAGCAGCGCGTGGCCATCGCCCGCGCATTGGCAATGGATCCAAAGGTCATGCTCTTCGACGAGCCGACTTCGGCACTCGACCCCGAGATGATCAACGAGGTCCTCGACGTCATGACCGGTCTGGCAAAGGACGGCATGACGATGGTCGTCGTCACACACGAGATGGGCTTCGCTCGCCGGGCCGCCAACCGTGTGGTGTTCATGGCCGAAGGCCAGATTGTCGAGGAGAACACACCCCAGGAGTTCTTCACCAACCCGAAGTCCAGCCGGGCCCAGGACTTCCTGGGCAAGATCCTCACTCACTAAGCTGCCCCGCACATCAGCGCACCAGCGCCAAACCAGGAGGAAAACTATGGGACAACGTCGATTCAGCTTCACGGCGGGCCTCGCGGTCGCCGCTCTCAGCCTGAGCGCATGTGGCTCAGGCAGCGGGGACGCACCCAAGGTGGCCGCCAAGCCGAGCTTCGACGCGGGCACGACCATGGCCAAGATCGCGGCCGCGGGCAAGCTCAAGGTCGGCACCAAGTTCGACCAGCCCGGATTCGGCCTCAAGGGCCTGGACGGCAAGCTGGCCGGCTTCGACGTCGAGGTGGCCAAGATCATTGCCGGGGCCATGGGTGTCACGGCTGAGAACATCGAGTATGTCGAGAGCCCCTCGAAGGTGCGCGAGGAGCGCATCGAGAAGGGCGACGTCGACCTGGTCGCCGCCACCTACACGATCAACGACAAGCGCAAGAAGCGGGTCACCTTCGCGGGTCCGTACTACATCGCGGGTCAGCAGCTGATGGTCAAGTCCGACAACACCAAGATCAAGGGTCCGGCCGATTTGAAGGCCAACCCGGACCAGAAGGTCTGCTCGGTGACCGGCTCCACGCCTGCTGAGCAGATCAAGCCATATCTCGCCAGCGATGCCCAGCTGGTGCTGTTCGACGTCTACGACAAGTGTGCCAATGCCCTGCGCACCGGCCAGGTCCAGGTCGTGACCACCGACAACGTCATCCTGCTGGGCTTCGTCTCCAAGTCGGACAAGGCGTTCAAGCTGGTCGGCCAGCAGTTCACGAAGGAGCCCTACGGCATCGGCATCAAAAAGGGTGACGTCAAGTTCTGCGAGTTCATCAACAAGACGCTCAAGGACAACAAGGCGGCCTACAACAAGGCGTGGTCTGACACCGCGGGCAAGGTCGAGGGTGCATCGCCGGCCAAGCTGCCGGTGGCCGCGGCCTGCGCCTGAGCCGCCAGCGGCTGAGGAGCCGTCCAACAGCAGAGGGCGTTCGCCGGATCCGGCGAGCGCCCTCACCCGCACGAGCAGTCACCCGGAGGCGTCGAACAACCAGATGCCTCGAACGCTTTGTACATCGAACGCTAGATTCATCGAACGCTAGATTCATCGAACGCTAGATTCATCGAACGCTAGATTCATCGAACGCTAGATACATCGAACGCCAGAGAGGAGGTGCGAGATGGACGCCATCACCCAGAACCTCGATCTGTTCTGGAGCGGGTTCCTGCGCTCCCTGACCATCTGTCTATGGGGAGCGGTCGGCTCGCTGCTGCTCGGCACGACCATCGCCGCATGCCGCGTCTCCCCCGTCGCACCGCTACGCACGTTCGGCACGGCTTGGGTTACCGTCATCCGCAACTGTCCCTTGTCTGTGGTGCTGTTCGGGTTCGCATTCGGCCTTCCCGAGATCGGCATCAACGCCGACTACTACGTCTTCGGGCTCTCGGCACTGATCATCTACACCTCGGCCTTCGTTTGTGAAGCGTTGCGGTCCGGCATCAACTCCGTCTCGGCCGGTCAGGCCGAGGCAGCCCGCGCGATCGGCCTGACCTTCACCCAGTCGTTGACCCAGATCGTGCTGCCCCAGGCCTTCCGGACATCGATTCCGCCGGTCGGCAGCGTGATCATCGCGATGTTCAAGAACTCCGCCGTCGTCGGCGCTTTCGGCGTAGGCCGCGACCTCTACAGCCTCGGCGAGTCGCTGACCAGCGCCCAGGGCTACGCAGTACTTCCCGTCCTGACCGGAGTGGCATTCGGCTACCTCATGATCACACTGCCCGCCGGCGTGTCCCTCGGCGTGCTCGAACGCAAGGTGGCGATCGCCCGATGAGCAGCGCCAACGTCCTGTATGACGCACCCGGCCCCCGCGCCCGACGCCGGGCCTGGATTGGCGGTGCGAGCGCCACCCTCGTGATCCTCGTGCTGATGGGGCTGGTCCTCAAGCGCCTCGCGGACCAGGGCCAGTTCTCCGGCAAGCTGTGGGGCCCGATCCTGAACCCGTCCAACGAGGACTTTCCGCTCGTGTGGCAGCTGCTCGCCAAGGGCGTTCTTGCAACATTGACGGCCGCGGTGCTCGCCATCGCCTTCTCCCTGATCATCGGCGGTGTGACCGGCGTCGCCCGGATGATGCTCGGCCGCCGGTCCCGGATGCCGATCGTCGCTCTGATCGAACTCCTTCGTGGCCTCCCCGTCGTGATCACGATCTACTTCGCCAGCCGGGTCCTGCCCGAGTTCGGCGTCAACCTGACCGGGATGCCTGGTGGGGCAGGCCTCTGGTTCCTCGTCATTGGTCTCACCGCCTACAACTCGGTCATCATCGCCGAGATCATCAGGGCGGGCGTCGCCTCGCTCCCGCGCGGTCAGAGGGAGGCGGCCCTGGCAATCGGTCTCACTCCCGGAGCCTCGATGCGTCTGGTGTTGCTCCCCCAGGCCGTCCGGGTCATGCTGCCGGCTCTGATCAGCCAGCTCGTGGTGATCCTGAAAGACACCTCGTTGGCTGCCGTGCTCGGCCTCTACACCGAGCTTCTGCGTCAGGGGAATCTGATCGCGCTCAACCTCAACAACCCGATCCAGATCCTGTCCGTCGTCGCAGTCATCTTCATCCTGATCAACTACAGCCTCAGCCGGCTCGCCACCTGGGTCGACCAGCGGTCTGCACGCAAGACCCAAGCCAAGGGCATCGAGGGCATCCCCGCGGAGATCGGCTGAGCCCTCGGCCGATGAAGGCACTGCGGGCGAACGAACTGCCGACATCACGAAACGCAACGAAGGTCCTACCTGGCGAGAGGTAGGTCCTTCGTTGCGCTCCCCACTGTACGCCGTCGCCTGTTCAGGTCAGGCCCAGCTCCTGGGCTTCCTCCCAGAGCTCCGAGCGCACGCTTGGATGAGCGGCGTGTTCGATGAGATGTCGGGCCTGCGTCTTCTCGTCGTAACCCCATAACCTGGCGACACCCTGCTCGGTCACGACGGCGGTCTGCTGGAACGAGGTCACCGGCTCGTCCAGCAACGGAACCACGCAGGAGACATCGGCGCGTGGGTGCCAGCTGCGCAGGGCGATGAAGGCCTGACCGCCGGCGGCGTGGAGAGCACCGACGATGAAGTCGGTCTGTCCGCCATACCCGGAATGGATCCTGGCATTGATCCGCGAGGCATTCGCCTGCCCGAACAGGTCCACCTCAAGTGCGGAGTTCACGCTCGTCATCGCGCGGTTGGCGGCAATCAGGGTCGGACTGTTGGTCTTCTCCGTCCGCAGCATGCGCACGCGGGGGTTGCCGTCCACCCAGTCGAACAGCCTGCGCGAGCCGAAGCAGAAGGACGCCGTCAGGGGGTGCTCCACGTCCAGCCCATGTACCTCGTCGAGGTCCAGGAGCCCGTCCGAGAACATCTCCGTCCAGACCCGCAGACCACGCCGGGCCGACAGCGCCTGCAGGATCGAGTCGGGCACTGCCCCGATGCCCATCTGCAGGGTTGCCCCGTCATCGATCATGGCGGCAATACGTTCCGCAATAACGCGACTGGCGTCATCAACGGTGTTCGGGGGTGTGTCAGTGAGCTCGAACTCCGCCTCCACGGCCAGGTCGACCGCCTCGACCGCGATCTCCGCGTCCCCGAACGTGTACGGCATACGGGAGTTGATCACCGCGATCACCAGGCCGCCGCGGGCGCAACAGACCTCGAGCGCCGCCGGAAGCACGTTCACCTCGATTCCCAGACTCAGCAGGCCTGATCGCGGCGGAGCGCAGTGCAACACCACGACATCGGGCGGCAAGCTCCGCTCGAAGAGCAATGGCGCCATGGACAGCCTGCTCGGTACGTACTCCAGCGCTGGGTGATGACGCATGCCTGGCCCGACAAAACTGGTCTCGGCAATGACACCCGGGCGTTCGGGTACGCCCACACCGATGTTGAGCGCGTGCAGGCGATACCGCTCGATCGAACGGTCGATGGCGTCAACGACCAACCACGGCGTGGCCGCGTTGCCGCCGACTATCACCCGCGGAACGCCCTCAATCACTGCCAGGCGACGTTGCAGCTGATCGAGGCTTATCGTTCGCACGACGTCATTGTGCCCGACGAGCGTCCCGTTATTCGGCCGGAGGCACCGCCGATCGTGTACGGCCCGCCACCTCGAACCGACGGCCGGTGATGGTGTCGGCCGTGATCCTGATGAAGTGCGGCTTCGGCGACGCGTGCCACGGAAAGAGCGGCAGCTCGATCACCTCCAGCATGTCGTACAGGCGGTTCACGTGCTGAGCCTCACCCTTGACCACGACGCTCCAGGCGCTCGCGGTTTCGGCGTCGTACCCGTCCACCTCGAACGCGACCTGATGCCCTGAGGCCGCAGCGAGCTTCGTCCCGGCGGCGGTGCGGAACACCAGGCTGCCGTGGTCGACCAGGTGGTTGACCGGGAAGATGTCCGGGCGGCCGTCAACGATCACCGCCAATCGACCCACCTCGGCTTCCCGGAGCAAGGTCCACGACTCCGTCGAGGTCAGCTCGAAACCCGAAGTCGGCTCGTCACCCGCGTTCACATCGTCACCCGCGTTCACGTCGTCATTACTCATGCAGTCAGTGTCGCGCTATGACCTCGGCAATGCACGGCCAAAGGTCCCGAAGGCCAGATGGTGGCCGACTCGGCCCCACGCCGACTCGGTCCCACGCCGACTCAGCACCACGTCGGCGAGTTATTCAGTCCGGCGGTCGACGCCCCTTGCCGGGTTGATGCGTCACGGCGAAGACGGCGGCCTGGGTCCGCCGCTCCATGCCCAGCTTGCCCAGCACCGCGGTGATGTAGTTCTTCACGGTCTTCTCCGCCAGGGACATGACCTCACCGATCTGGCGGTTGGTCAGACCCTCGGCGACGTGGTCGAGGATTCGTCGCTCCTGCGGAGACAGCAGCCTCAGTCGAGGATCGGCCCCCACGTCGCTGGTCCATCCGCGCCGGATCCGGTCAACCGTCGCCGGATCGATCAGCTGCTCGCCATTGGCCACCTTGCGAATGGCCTCGATCAGTCCATTTCCCTTGATGTCCTTCAGCAGATACCCGGCCGCCCCGGCAAGGATGGCCGTTGCGAGCGCCTGCTCATCGTCAAAGGAGGTCAGGATCAACCCGGCGATCGCGGGGTCCACGGACCGTACGTCCCGACACACGTCGATGCCAGAGCCATCCGGCAGCCTGGCGTCGAAGATCGCCACGTTGGGACGTAGCGCCGGGATTCGCCGGCTGGCCTCGACCGCAGAGCCGGACTCACCGACCACCTCGAAGTCATCAACGGTCTCGAGAAGCTCCCGCAGTCCGCGTCGCACGATCTCATGATCGTCGAGGAGAAATATGCGGATCGTCATATGTTCACCTTCCCATGCCTGATCCCTCCATCATGGTGCATCGAAAGCGTTCGCGAATCGCTTCCACCTGCGCCGGCGGAGTGTCAGGCCGGTCAGCCATCGGACTGGTGCGACGTGACCCGGCGAACGCCCAGGACGGACTGGGCGATGGAGGTGGCAGCTGCTCGCTCACGGTCCGAGGCAGTCCCCGTGATGTGCACCACCCCACTGGTGACCTCCGCGTGCCATCCCTGCAGACCGATTTCTCCGAGGATCCGGGATATCTCCGCGGAGATCTCCCTGTCGGGTCGGGCCATTGCCCGGATCACGTCACTTCGGCTGACGACGCCAAGGAGCGACTCGCCACGGACCACGGGCACGCTCTTCCACGCCGTACGAGCAAAAGTGTGGGCGAGCTCGGCGACGTCGCTGTCCTCCCGCACTGTGTGTGGACGCGCCGTCATCACCTGACCCACCGTGGATGGCAATGGTCCGGACGATGAACGGGCCAATCGCAAATGTGCTCTGGGATCCGGCTCCAGATCTGCTTTGAGCAGATCAGCCTCGCTGATGATGCCGACCAGGAGCCCGCCACTGTCCACGACAGGAAGTCCGGTCACCTTCGCCCTCGCCATGAGCTGCAGCGCTGCTTCCAGCGACGCGTCCTCGTGCACGCTGTATGCCGGGCTGGTCATGATCTCGCGAACAAGCATGTCAGTCACTCCCTTGAACACCACAACGTCCTGCGGCCAGCATGTTTGGCCGCAGTAACGTAAGACAGTGACCAACGTCCCGCGGGTCAGTCACGGTCCATCATTGCCTCCCACACCAACTCAGTCCCCCGCGGCGTCCGTGCCCGCAGGGTCAGCGAACCTCCACGGGACTCGGCGCGTTGCCGTAGGTTGGCTAACCCACTCTGTACGACGGCTTGCGAGACTCCGACGCCGTCGTCGGCGACCTCGACCTGAATCGTATCGTCGCTGGTGACCCGGACACTCACCCTGGACGCCGCAGCATGTTTGACGACATTGGACAGACCCTCTCGAACGACGGCGACCAGATCGGCTTCGAGGTCGGCGGTGAGCCCGTCAAGATTTCCGTCGATCGTCAGATCCGGCGCGAAGCCGAGGGTCTCGGTGGACGCCCGCACGAGCTCCACGATCTCCTCGCGCAGCTCCCGCGCGGGCATTGCCCGATGCAGCTCGAAGATGGTGTGCCGAATGTCCTTGATGGCCGCATCGAGGCTGTCCACGGCCTCGTCGAGCCTCGTGCGAACGGCCGGATGCTCCGCAAATCGTCCAGCCGACTGCAGCGACAGACCCGTGGCGAAGAGTCGTTGGATCACGTGGTCGTGCATGTCGCGAGCGATCCTGTCGCGGTCCTCCAACAGGGCAAGACGCGATCGGTCCTGCTGGCTGCGAGCCGCCACCAAGCCGAGCCCCATCTGCTGGGCGAGCGCCGCCAATGACGGCACAACGTCGTCAACGAACGTCTCGGCGTCCATGGCCCAGGCAACGGCGAGCACGCCAATCTCTTGGTCGCCCACGGTGATCGGCATGAGCGCGGTTGGACCTTCGGGATCCGCGGCGCCCAGCTCCCTCACGTCAGTGGTCAGGCCGTCGATCGTCGGGTCATCAGGCCTGGTGAGCAGGAGAACTGGCTCACGCGCAGCAACGAGCAAGCGCCAGTGGCGCTTGTGCAGAACCGTTCCGAGCACCGCATCGGTCCGTACCGCGGCTCCGTGGGGCTCCCCGCGCTGGACAGCCCTCACCACCAGGTCTCCGTCCTCGTCATACAGCGCGACCATCGCCAGCTGGGCCTCGGACAGCTCGCGGGTGCGTTGAGCCAGGAAGTCCATCGCGGACCTCTCGTCCCTGCCCTCGAGGAACAGCTGGGTCACCGCCCCGGTGGTCTCCAGCCACCGCCGCTGCTGCCGGCTGCGCTCGTACAGGCGGGCATTGTCGATGGCGACGCCAGCCGCAGACGCGAGGGCCACCAGGATCGCTTCGTCGTCTGTGGTGAAGTCCGCGTCGCCCTGCTTCTCGGTCAGATAGAGGTTGCCGAAGACTTCGTCCCGAATCCGAATCGGCGTACCAAGGAAGGTGTGCATCGGTGGGTGGTGGGGCGGAAAACCGTAGGAGTCGGGGTGGTCGGCGAGGTCGTGCAGCCGCCGAGGCCGCGGTTCACGGATCAGCAGACCGAGCACGCCATGCCCACGAGGCAGGTCCCCGATCGCCTCGCGCTGCCCCTCGCTGAGCCCTTGCGCCACGAACTCCACGAGGTGCTCGCCGTCCTGGCCAAGCACGCCCAACGCGCCATACTTCGCGTTGACGAGCTCACAGGCCGAACGCACGATCCGGTTGAGGACATCGGCCAGCTCGAGGTCGGCCGAGACCGCCATCACGGCGTCCAGGAGGGCAGTCAGACGCTGTTGGGCTCGGTTCGAAGCCCGCCCGCGACTGCGTAGCTCGTCGAGCAGCTTGTCCGGGTCGAGCCCGGCCGCGGCCGGCCAAGGGGATGCCGGTCCGTCAGAGCTTGGGTCAGACTCCACCTTGTTGATACTAGGGCGTGCCCGGTGGACCAGGGCGTGCCCGGTGGACTACGACGGATGCGACATGTGGGGTCCTGTGCCCGGTGGACTAGGACGTGCCTGGCGTTCTCACTCGGGTGCCGCCCGCGGGCTGTAGCGTTGGGTCCGGGCCGGTCACGGTCAGAACGTCGCAAAAGGCGTGCTCCTGACAGTACTTGCCCACAAGAACGTCGGCGTCGGGCGCATCGCGACCGACAACGAGCACTGCCGCGCCGCGACTGCGTTCGACCAGCGTCCGCGCCACGTCACCCTCCACAGTCTCGAAGGTGCACGGAACTCGCCGCTGCCGATGCAGGGCACACAGGGCGACACCGAACATCACCACATCCATCTCCGAACGGTCCTCTGCGCTCAGGCCCGTGGGCAACACCTGGACGAAGCGCACCCGGGATCCACGTTGCACGGCTTCGCGGACAGCCGCACCTGCGACCAGGGTTGCCATGCCGTCGTTCGCAAGCCCGGCCACGACGTCGCCCGCGTGGTGGGGTGACTGCGTGCCCGCAGGTCCTGACGTGGTGGATGTCTGCATGTCACCGATCGTCGCGTTCATCGGTTGCGCGCGGCAGAGTCGAAAGTCCCGTCGCAGCGTCACTCCTCGGTTCAACAGGACAGGACCTAGTTCCCTGTCCGCGCACGCTCGGAATGACAAGAGTTGGTATTGCTGGACAACCAGATGAACAAGGAGAACGCCATGAGCAACAAGCCCGTTCCGCGAGGGGCTGTCGTCGTCGGCGTCGACGGCTCACCGAGCAGCGACCTGGCCCTGGACTGGGCGGTCAAGGAATGCGCTCGAAGAGGGCTGCCGTTGCACATCATTCACGCGTTCCCCCACGGGTACCCGATGACGAACACCGGGATCGGGTACTCCACGGGCAGCGTGCGTCAGCGCGCCGACAGCGTTCGGACGGACGCCATTGTCCGCGCGCACCGTGCGAATCCCGAGCTGGTCACCACCTGGAGCGACCCGGCGCTCGGGGCGGCACCAGCTCTGGTGAGCGCCTCGGACTCGGCCGACACGGTGGTTGTAGGCGCCAGTAGCAGGAACGCAGGTGGCTTGCTCCTGGGGGCGATCTCGGTTCAGGTGGCGGCGCACGCCCGGT
The DNA here is from genome assembly GCA_002404345.1 of Actinobacteria bacterium UBA4719. Taxonomy (GTDB): domain Bacteria; phylum Actinomycetota; class Actinomycetes; order Actinomycetales; family Dermatophilaceae; genus UBA4719. The sequence continues at coordinate 11,378 of DHJN01000021.1, forward strand.
GTCCCGTGGTCGTCGTGCACGACACATCGGCCACATCGGCCCCGGAGGGCGCCCCCGTCGTCGTCGGGGTTGACGGCTCGGCGTTGTCGAAGAACGCGATCGCCTATGCCTATGCGCAGGCATCGGCACGCGGGGTTGGCCTGACCGTTGTCCACGGATGGTGGCTGGAGTACGTCGAAGGTTCCTCGACCTCGACCATCTGGAGCGTCGACTGGCAGAAGTTCGCTGAGGAAGAGCAGGCCCTGGTTGCCGAGTCACTCGCCGGCTGGCAGGAGAAGTACCCAGACGTGGAGGTTCGCCGACACAGCGTCCGCGGGGTCCCGGTCGAGGCGCTCGTGCGTCAGAGCGAGAACGCCTGCCTCGTGGTCGTGGGTACTCGCGGCCGCGGTGGATTCGCCGGGCTCCTCCTGGGCTCGGTCAGCCAAGGCGTGATGCACAAGGCTCACTGCCCCGTGGCCATCGTTCGAGGTCCCAGGAAACTCCGAGGCGTTGAAGACAACCTGATCACCTCCGCGGAGCAACTGCACCCCGTCCCCCCGGTCCCGAAAACAAGTAAGAGCTGCCGGTTCTGGCGGAACACTCAGGGACGCCGTCGGTGACGGCCGGAACCTCCCCCTTGAGGATGTGCAGATCCACCCGGAACATCACCTGACGCTTTGTGCCAATGCCCATCCCGCGTGAGGAACTAAGGCTTGACTGCACAGATAGCGTGTGCTGAGCGGGTTCGCATGAACGTGGGAGGGAAGACCCAAGTGGCTTTTCTGGTACTGGCTGATGGCAGGCTTCGGGTGAGGCACCCTGACTCGTACAGCGTGCCTCGAGGGCGTTCCGCGGCGGCGGACCACCGGCGGGGGCTACCACCGCGCACCGCTGCCGGGACAGAGCCAGTGGGGCCCACCCACGACGTCTCCTCGGCCCTGCTCGAGGCGTTCGCCGCACAGAGCCTGGAGCTGGTGGAACCCGTCGAGCTGGTGCCCTCCACCCAGGCGAATCTGACCGGACCACGCGCGCGTCGGCCCAGCCGGCCCGCGAAGATACACCTCGCACTGGACCTGGCCGAGGGCGAGGACGCGGTGGTCCTGCTCGAACAGGACGGGTTCTTCTCGTGGCAGCGACCCGTCGGTTACGACCGGGCGCCGACGAGGGCCCGGCGTCGTTCAGGACCGCCATCGACGGGCCAGCGTGGTGCGGTACCACCGACGACCCGGGTCGTTCGGTTCGAGATCGATGTGCGACCCGCAGCACCTGCCAGGCCGGCCGCTCGCACCAGCGCCGCATTCGGGCCCTTTGGTGACGTCGTCATCGGTCGTCTGAAGGCGTACGTGCTGAAGTTCATCCCCGGCGTGATCACGACAATCCTCGAACGGGACATCCAGCCCGGGCTGGTGGTGATGACCGGCAAGGATGTGAAGGGCTGGCCGCTCGTCGACAACCTCACCCAGGTGGCGCTGCCCGAGACCCAACCCGCGAAGATCCTCCTCCTCATCCATGGGACGTTCTCGTCCACCGCGGGCTGCTACGGCGTGCTCACGTCGACGGCACCGGGGCAGGAGCTGCTGGACGCTGCCGCACACTCGTACGACGCGGTCATCGGCTTCGACCACCGGACCCTGAGCCGCGACCCGCTGGCGAACGCGACCGACCTGCTAGCCCGCCTGAAGGCCCAGCACCTGACCCACACCCCGACGATCGACATCGTCTCGCACAGCCGCGGCGCACTCGTGGCGCGCAGCCTCATCGAGTACCTGTTGCCGAAGGAGACGTTGCCCGCGAACATCGGCAAGGTCGTCTTCGTCGGCGCGACCAACGACGGGACCCTGCTGGCCGAACCGGACAACTGGGGGGCCTTCGTCGACCTCCACACCAACCTCGCGGCGGGAGTGGCGCGGTCCATCGAGTCCGGCACTGGAAAGGCGCCGGTGGCCGAGGTGGTGAAAGGCCTGCTCAAGGGGGTTGGCCCGTTCGTGAAGTACCTCGTGTCGGTCACCGAACGACAGATCCCGGGCCTGGCGGCGATGGAGCCCGATGGCCCGTTCATCAAGCGGATCAATCAGACACAGCCGGGTCAGCCTGTGCCCGGCACACCGTGGTACGTCGTCTCCTCGGACTTCGACGCGAAGCTCTTCGATAACCAGCATGAGCCGCCCGAGCTGCCAGCAGAGCTCGTGGCCAAGCTGGCCGACGGTCTGGCTGACCGGTTGATTGGCACCAGGAACGACATCGTCGTCGATACCGCGTCGATGGGGTCCGTTGACCTGCCGTCCGGGGGCGGGTTCATCAAGGACTCGTTGGACTTCGGCACCAACGGGGTCGTCTACCACCTCAACTACTTCATCCAGCCGAAGGTCTGTACTGCGCTGATGGACTGGCTCGAGATCCCCGGGGTCGCGACGTCCCGCTCCTAGCGCTGCCTCACGTCGCGCCGCCGCACCTCGCGGGCAACGGCGCTGGCCCCCTCAGCGCCCATCACGATCGTGTAGTGGTTGACGTCAGGCACTGCACGGATTGTCACGTCGGGCAGCTCCGCCTTCCAACGCTCGACCTCGCTCGGGCTGTAGAGACCGGGCGTCTCGTTGAGCATTCCACGTGGTGCGGTCATCAGCGTGACCGGTTGCCTCAGCTCGGCAATCGCGGTCAGCACGAACTCCCCGCCATACAGGTCCATCGAGTCCTGCTTCACCGCCTCCATGGAGGCCGACGGACGCAGCTCCGGCTCGGTGCCGGTCAGGTCGTAGTTGGCGTAGTCGACGACGGACTGGTTCCACTCGGCGGCGAAGGCCGGGTGCTGCTTCCAGAACTCGAGGTACGCCGCGCGATCCGGGAAGGTCATGGACAAGCGCCGGGCGGCAGGGCCGAGGGTGGCCTCCAGCAAGTCCTCCTTACTGACGCCTGCCGGGATGGACAGCGGGAAGCCGCCATCGATCAGCAGCACCTCGCTGAACCGATCTGGATACAGGTGAGCCGTGACGACCGCGACGAATCCGCCCATCGAATGCCCGACGAGAATCGCGCGCGGCAGCTCCAGTGCCTCGATCACAGCCTCGACATCCGCTGCGTGCCTGGCCATCCCGTACGGCCCGGGCAGCCCGGCGCTGCGGCCCCGGCCCCGTAGGTCGGGGGCGATGAGACGCACCTCGGGTATGGCCTCGGCGATCACCGCCCAGGCCAGGTGGGACGCGGTGACCCCATGCACGGCAATGACCGTCGGCGCGGCCGGGTCGTCCGAACCCCATTCGCCGACACGGAGAGTTCCGCCGTCCGCTGGCACGTCGTGTAGGCGGTACGTCACGGTGTGCTCCAACCGCCGTCGACCGGGTTCCTGGCTCCGATGCCCATGGCCGCATTGTCGCCCGCGCCAGCACCCCAGCGCAACGATTTTCGGCGGCTCAGCCAACCGCTCGGCATACGACGTGGCGAACCTTCCGCTGACGCCCGCCCGAGGTTGGCCTCAGTTTTCCCATCCGCGGGACAGGGCGGCCGCGGCCGCCCGTCGCCCCAGCTCGATTCCAGCCGCGAAGTACCCCTCATCGAAGAACAAGTAGCTGAGCAGCTCGCGGCGTCCCAATGCATCCCCAGCGCCGCGGATGGCCTGCCCGACCAACCAGTTGTCCATCGCGGTGAGCCGGCCGAGACCATTGGTTCGGCGCTCGAAGACCTCCGCTGCACACCGTCCCATCTCGCCGGGGGGCGGGGACACCGCCATCACGTCGATCTGCCGGTATGGGCGACCTTGGCTGCCGGTCAGCAGGTCTGGCCGACCGGCTTTACACGCCTTTGCCACCAGCCGGTTGGTGCGACGCAACGAATGCAGGTCCTCTGTCGTCCGGTCGGCGAGGGCGGCATGCAGGACCTGCGCAGCCGCGTCGGCGATATCGGGGCTCTGGTTCGTAAAGTCGGGTGGTGGCGGTGGACCATAGGTCGTGGCGGTCGCCGAGACGAGCACGACCTTGGATGCGCCCAGGCCAACCGCTGGGTGCAGCGGAGTGTTGAGCCGGACCCCGCCGTCCAGATACCAGCCAGTGGCGTGCTCGGGCTCGGTGATCCGCACCGGGGGGAAGGCCACCGGGATCGCCGAGGACGCCAGCACGTGGCCGGGGGTCAGGGGTCCGCGCACCACGTCCAGGGCCCGGTCCCGAAATCCGCCATAGTCGCTGGCAACGTGTTCGTCCAGGAACAGCACGCTGCGCCCGCTCGCCTCGCCGGCGACGGTGCTGTCCGACTCGGCTGGCATCCGGGTGGCGATCACACCCACGGCGGCCAGCACACCGCCCGCGACGTTGGCGGCCAGCTGCTGGGTCTGAAGCTCGTCGGCTGCGGTCCGGCGTAACGGTCCGGTGTCCAGCAGGCTCGATGCCCCAGGGCCGATGCCGAGGAACGCGCCGGCGGCATACTGCAAGCCGGTGAGTGCCGACGAGAACGACAACAGCCGTCGGTACACGTGTTCGTCGCTCATCTGCCGCCAGACCCCAATCACCTCCTCGGCGGCCTTCTCGGCACCCAGGTGCGCCACAGACCCCCATAGAACGGCGTTGATGCTGCCTGCGCTCGTGCCGAGCCAGATCGTCGGCGTCAACCCGTCGCGCTCGAGTGCCGGGATCAGCTCAGCCAGCGCCCCGGCCTGGAAGGCGCCACGCGCGGCCGCTCCGGACAGGACGACCGCGACCGTCCCGGTGTCCCCATTGTCGCTCGACCTCGACCGTGTGGCCATGCTGACCCTCCTGGTGAGCCCGCCTCGCCACCCTGCGCGGCGTCGGCTTGGATCCACCGTAGTCAAGACAACACCCCGCGGACTGCCATGACATACGTCATACGACATAACACCCGATTCGGCGCATAACGGGAGTAGATATGACTTTGGTGGGAGCACCAGGCGCCTGCCCGGAAACTCATTACGGGCGGGAAGAGAAATGACCGATCAACGGACCACCCCATCCCCCGAGTCGACATCCCCGAAGCACGCCGAGGTGCAAGGGGAGGTGCAGGCCCAGGGCGCCAAAGTGCAGGCCATGGGCGCCAAAGTGCAGGCCGAGATGCAGGCCGACGCGGAGAATGCGCATCGCAAGGCAACACGCCCCTGGTTCGGGAAGAAGCGCTTCATTCTGTTGGCCGTCATCCTTCCGTTCGTGATCATCAAGGCCAGCGCGGGAAGCGGCGACAACGGGACCTCCGACCCGGCCAGAAGCGGCTCACAGTCAAACGTCGCGAGCGCCCCTGAAGCCAAGCCGGCGGGCGCCTGGATCGGCACGAGAGTCCGCGACGGCGAGTTTGAGTTCGTCGTGACCTCCATGCAGCGGCTCGGAAGGACCCTCGCGAGCCAGTCCGGCATGACGAAGACCGCACAAGCGAGTTCGTGATCGTCCGGGTCAATGTCACCAACGTCGGCAACACGCCACAGACCCTCACCACCATGGGTCAGTTCCTGTTCGACGACAAGGGCCAGAGATTCGCGACCAGTGCGGCGATCTTGTCCCTCACGGGCGCCGACAAGTTCTTCCTGAAGAACATCAATCCCGGCACCAAAGTGATGGGCGCCCCACTGCTGTTCGAAATGACCCCCGGAACCAAGATCGCCAGCATCGAGCTGCACGACTCCATGATCTCGACCGGCGTGAAGGTGAAGCTGTCCTGATCAGGCTGGCGTCACCGTTGGGCTCGCCTCTCGCGCAGCATCCGGATCGCGTCGGGAATCCGCCGCTGCCGGGGTCTCATCCTTCTTGGTAGGTGAACCCCTTGATGGTGACGCGCACGGGTGGGCGTTTGGTGGGGCCCAGAGCGGTCATGACGTCGTTGGGCACTTGGATTCCGAGGGTGAATGCTCACTCGTCGCGGAACAGGTGCGCGGTCCGCGCCGCGGTGCCGAACGCCCAGCGTCCCGACGTCAGCGCACCTATGCCGAGTACGGCGAGCCCACAGCCCGCAACGATCCACCACGCCGGATGGCTGGCCGCGGCGAAGCCGGTCTTCAGCGGACCGGCCAGGCCCGAGCTCAGCACCGAGCCAACCACCGCGACGCCGAGTGCCATGCCGATCTGGCGGCTCGTGGACGCAACCGCCGCGGCGACGCCGGCCTGGCTGCGCGGCATACCGGACACGGCCGTGTTCGTGATCGGCGCGTTGACCAGTCCGAACCCCAAACCGAAGACGACGTAGCTCGCGAGCACCCACACCAGCGCCGTGTCCGCGTCGAGGCCGACGAGCATCAGGCCCCCGGCGCACATCGAGGCGCCGGCGACGAGCAGCGGGACGCGCGGGCCACGCGAACCGACGAGGCGTCCGGACAGGGGCGCGAAGATCAGCGTCATCACCGCCAGCGGCATCGTGCACAACCCTGCCTGCAGGGCAGACAACCCGCGCACGTCTTGGAGGTAGAGCGTATTGAGGAACAAGAAGCCCGAGAATGCGCCAAACGCGCCGATCGCGATGACCGTCGCGCCGGAGAATGGAGCGCTGCGGAAGAAGCGCAGCTCGATCAGCGGATCGATCCGGCGAGGCTCGTAGACGAGCAGCGTCCCGATCGCGACGAGCGCCAGCGCGAGCAGGCCCAGTGTCGTCGCCGACGTCCAGCCCGTCCGCGGCGCGTCGATGATCGCGTACGTCAGGCTCGCCAGCACCACGATCACCAGCAGCTGGCCCACGGCGTCCACTCGCCGGGCGCGTGGTGCCCTCGACTCGGGGACGAAGCGGGCGGCGAGGCCGATCGCGGCGAGGCCGATCGGGATGTTGATCCAGAAGATGGACCGCCAGCCAACCGTCTCGGTGAGCACGCCGCCGACGATCGGGCCGAGTCCCAGGCTGATACCGACGACGCCGCCCCACACCCCGATGGCGCGAGCGCGCTCGCGCGGTTCGGTGAAGACGTTGGTGATGATGGACATCGCGACTGGGTTCAGCATCGAGGCGCCGATCGCCTGCACCATCCGGAACGCGATCAGCCAGCCCAGCCCTGGTGCCAGGCTGCACAGCAGCGAGCCGAACGTGAAGAGCACCAGGCCGGTCTGGAAGGTCCGCCGCCGCCCCAGCCGGTCGGCCGTCGAACCGGACAGCAGCAGCAGGCTCGCGAGCACCAGGATGTAGGCGTCGATCGTCCACTGGAGACCCGACAGCGACACGTACAGATCCTTGCGAATGGACGGCAGCGCGACGTTGACGATCGTGTTGTCCATGCCGACGATCAGCAGGCTCATGCAACAGATCGCCAGGACGAGCAGGCGGCGGCGCTGACTCATCAACTCAGCGGCACCTCAGCGTTGCAGCTGCAGAAACGCCGGGAAGCCGAACCGGCGGATGACCACGCGTTCCAGTCCTCCAGCCGCTCTGAGGGCAACGTCGACGCCGACCAGCTGAGGATCTGTGACCCGATACTGGACGCCCTTCCAGCGGATGCTGCACCCCTTGGCGGCGAGAACGTTCTGAACCCAGTTGGTATTGGACCCCCACGGCAGCCCAATAACGAAAGTCTCTGGCGTCACCAGCACGGCCACGGGGATCGCGTACTCGTGACCAGTGCGGCGGCCGCGATGGCGAAGCACGGCCCACAGCGGGAACCAGCGTCGACCGGCGAGCTGACGAGCCAGCGGACTGGTGAGCATCACCAGGCGAGCAGGGGGCCTAGAGCGCGCTGTGACGCCGGACGCCAGGGGTGCCGGAGGTCTGGGGGTGGCCTGGCCAGCGGGTTGGGACTCGTCATCTGGACCGTGGTTCGCTGCCATGTTCTCAGCCTCCTCGAATTCCCCTCACGACGAAAGCCCAGAGTGGGGCAACAGCTCCTGTTTCGTTCGCCCCGTCAATTCTGATTGAGCCGGCTCGGCGCGAGAACGTCATGCGCGCGATGTTTGGGAGGGGGTTGTCAGCTGACGGGGAACTTCGAGGCATCAGTGGCCCCGGCACGAGTTAGGCTGCCCCGTATGAGGAGTGGGGGCCATGCAAAATGGTGGTTGATGGCCACGACCTTGTGCTTTGGGCTCGCGGCCTCGAGTTGCGCAGGATCGTCGGAGTCATCCTCACCCCCGTCGTCCGCGGTGGCCACAGTCCGGGCCTCAACACTGCCTGCGGAGGCGACCTCAACGACGGTCACGTCCGCGGCATCGAGTCAGAGCAAGCCAACCAGGACGACCGGGTTGGGCGCGACGCCATCGCCGACGGCGATCTTCGCCCCTACCTCGCCAGCCCCTGCTGCGACCACTGACCCCGCTGTCCGAATGCTCGCCGCCATGAGCCAGCAGCAGCGCGTCGGCCAGCTGATCATGGTCGGCACCAAGGCGACCGGTGCCTCGAGCTCGACGCTGAGCGCGATCAGTAACTACCACGTCGGCAATGTGATCCTTACCGGTCGCAGTACCCTCGGGATCGCTTCCACCACCAGGGTCGTTGCGCGACTGCGCGCGCGGACCACTGTGTCCGCGACGGCGAAGGTCGGCCTGTTTGTAGCCACAGACCAAGAAGGCGGAAAGGTGCAAGTTCTTAGCGGGCCGGGGTTCAGCACCATTCCCAGCGCACTGACGCAGGGCGTCTGGGCCACGTCGACTCTGCGCGCTCGCGCGGCCACCTGGGGCAGGCAACTGAGATCGGCCGGCGTGAACGTCAACCTGGCCCCGGTCACTGACACCGTGCCACACGCCACAGCCCAGTCCAATCGACCCATCGGCTTCTACCAGCGGGAGTTCGGCTTCACCACAGCTGTGGTCGGCCCGCACGCTTCCGCCTTTGTTCAAGGCATGCAATCCGCCCGTGTTGCAGCCACGCCGAAGCACTTTCCCGGCCTGGGGCGGGTCATGGGCAACACCGACACAACAGCTGGTGTCACGGACTCGATCACCACCCGCACGAGCACCTACCTGGGACCTTTCCGGCAAGCGATCGCGGCGGGGGCGCCCTTCGTCATGATGTCGAGCGCGTACTACTCGAAGATCGACTCCAACCACCCGGCGTGCTTCTCGCGCGTGGTCGTGACCGGCATGTTGCGTGGCGACCTTGGATTCCAGGGAGTGGTCATCAGCGACGACCTCGGCCGCGCCCAACAGGTCGCGCGCTGGTCCGCGGGCTCACGAGCGACGCAATTCATCGCAGCCGGCGGGGACGTGGTCCTGACCGTCGACCCAGCGCTGGCTCCCGCGATGGCGGAGGCCATCGCAGCCAAGGCGAACAGCAGCGCTTCCTTCCGAAGGCAGGTCGACAGTGCGGCGCTTCGCGTACTGCGGGCCAAGGCTGCGACGAGCCTGCTACCGGTGACCTGACTGCAACCGAAGGTGACGCTGGCGGAGAAACACCACAGTTATTCGAGCGTCTACCTTCGTGACCGCCGAGGATATCGGTTGTTCCTTCGAGGATGGACCCCTCACACCTATATTTCGGTCACGTCGACCCTCTCCCGCCGATCCGCATCTGATCCTGTCGGGCCACTTAGACCGTTTACCTGACAGTCCCCATGAACACGCATAAAATTTGAGGTAGGCACCTCTATAGGCTTTGAAGGGGCGCGAAGACTGCGTGTCTGACAATCTTTCGGGAGCGTGCAGCTGTGATTGACGTGGCAATCGTTCCCCCGTGGCTTCCGGTCTGAGCTCGGCGGTCGTCCGTGTTTTTTTCACTCAGCGTTGACCGACCTAGGACGGTAGTGTCCGCGACTGAGCCGTATCCGATGCGGATCTAGGCGGGGAGCGTGGAGGCTGTGATCGACAGGGCGGTCTGCGCGTACTGCCAGACTGAGATGGATCGGGTGACCGCCGCTCGCTGTCCGGATTGCGATGCGGTGCATCACCAAGACTGCTGGCAGGACAATGGCGGATGCGCCGTTCTCGGCTGTGCCGCGGGTCCGGATGGAACGACTCTGGAACTGACAGCATCAGCTCCGCCGGCGGGCCTGCCCACCAGCACCATGGGCGTGCCTGCGTCGCCTATTCAAGCATCGTTTGGCAACGCTTCGCTGACCTCGACTGAAGCGAATAGGCGGTATTGCACCCACTGCGGCCACGACCTGGCCGGCGGCGCGGGGTTCTGTATTCACTGCGGCGAGCCCGTCGCTGCTGGGTCTCCGACTCGAGGAGTCGCCGCGGCGAGTATGCACTCGGAACCGTCGGGTCTTGCATCGGAGATCCCGACACCCGCGTGGCATGAGGTCACCGCCAAGTTGCGCGCCAACGGGGGCAACCGGACCAAAGGTATCGCCGCCATCACCGTCGTCCTGCTTGCAGCCGCCGCATTCCTCATCTTCGGTGGCGGCGAGAAGCACACCGTCACGGGCAACATGTCTTTGACCACAGGCAGCGACCTGACTACTGGATCGTCGTGCGAAGGCTCGAGCGGATTCAGCGACGTCGCTTCCGGAACCCAGGTCATCATCGAGGACGACTCCGGAAAGACTCTGGCCACGAGTGCGTACGGGTCCGGCGTCTTCGACGGCACGTCGTGCGTGTTTGAGTTCACCTTCAACGCTGTGACGAAGTCTGCGTTCTACCGCGTCCATTCCGGCAGCAACCGCGGCGTGGTGCAGTTTTCGTACCAGGAGATGGTCGACAACAACTGGTCCGTCCACCTCACCCTCGGAGACGGCTAATTCATGTCGGTCCTGTCCCGGGCGGCGAAGGCGTTCCGCCGCTCTGCCCCCCGAGCCGACACCGATGAGGGCGGACGCGATCTGCTCGATGATCTCCTCGCGAGTCAGCCAGCCAATTCCGAGATCGCCGGCGCCGAAACAGGGCATGGAAGTACCAACGCCGGCAGGTGGCTGGCTCGGCTGCGTGCCGGGCTGCCTGACCACATACCAGCAACGACTGCCGCCGCCATCCTCCTCGCCGCCGGTGCCGCTACCCTGTTCGCCCCATTGCCTGGCAGTTCTTCCCCGACCGGACTGTCAGCACTGACCGCGGCACCGGTTCCCAAACCATCGGACACCGCGCCCCAGCCGGATCAGGACCTTGTCAACGCCGACATCGCTGCCGTGGCGGCTGCGCAGCTAAGCGCCGACGACACCCAGGCTGAGGTCACTCAGGCAGAGGCAGCGCGTGAGGCCGCGGCCGCGCTGCAGACCAAGGCCGACGACGCGCAGTCAGCCGCAGACAGCGCCAGCAGTAGCGACACTTCGTACACCGTGACCGGCGACCAGTCCACGGTCGACTACGACAAGCAGGCCCTTCAGGGGGCTCAGGACAGCCTGAAGTCTGCCCAGGACATGCTGGCGCTCGACCAGCAGTACGGATTAGACACCTCGTACGACACCCAGGCCGTCGCCGACGCGCGGACCGCAATCAAGGATGCGCAAACCACCCTGGACACAGACACTGTGCAGCTCGCGGCCGACCAGAGCGCCGCCAACAGCGCAACTGCCACCGCGAAGTCTCAACAGGCCACGGCTGACGCTCTCGCCGGGCAGGCCAAAGGCGCGCAAACTAAGGCAGACGCCAAACTGTCCGACGCGCAGAACTCTGCGGACGCCGCTGCTACCGCATTGAGCAGTGCCCAGACCACCCAGACCCAGCATCAGCAGTCCGATGCTGCCGTATCCGCCGAGTGGCACCACCAGCACCGTATGGCGGTGTTCGCCGTCAAGGCCAGGAACACCACCATGGCTGACTACCGCACAGCTGCGGCCAAGAACGTCACTGTGGGAGGCGCCCTCGCCGCATCCTCGGTCATACTCATCATGCTCGACGTCCTCCCCCGGCGCCGCGGTTCACGAGGTGAGCGCGAGGCATAGGGGGCTTCCCTCGGTATCCACCAAGACGTAGTTGACAGCCTCGCGCCAGGTGGTACGCGATGGCATCACCGTCGTAGTAGTCAATCCGTGCGCACTGGCGCCTGGGGGATCAGGACCGCTATATCCCGTTTACCTGACAGTCCCCATGAACGCGCATAAAATTCGAGGTAAGGACCTCTATGGCTTTGAAGGGGCGCGAAGACTGCGTGTCTGACAATCTTTCGGGAGCGTGCGGCTGTGATTGACGTGGCAATCGTTCCCCCGTGGCTTCCGATCTGAGCTCGGCACACTCGTCCGTGTTTTTTTCACTCAGCGTTGACCGACCTAGGACGGTAGTGTCCGCGACTGAGCCGTATCCGATGCGGATCTAGGCGGGGAGCGTGAGGCTGTGATCGACAGGGCGGTCTGCGCGTACTGCCAGACTGAGATGGATCGGGTGACCGCCGCTCGCTGTCCGGACTGCACTCAAGAATCCTTCGCCAACGCCTCGCTGACTTCAGCTTGGGCGCCTGTGTCCGTGAGGGTCAACCGGCTCAGCATGAGGCCGGGACAGGGGAGAAGTAAATGACACCGCGCCAGCGCCGACTTGAGGCGGACCATCGGCAACTCGTTGCTGCTTTCGCGGGGCACTCACAAATCCAAGTCCAAGCCCTCGGACCCGTGCCACCTGAACGCTATCGAGTGGTCTATAACCTCCCAGGCCTGCGCCTCGACGAGGCGCGCCGTGTCACTCGTGTTTACCAGCACATAGTGGACCTTTACCTACCCGCCGGCTACCCGCGGGAGAAACCGTACGCCACGACGGCCGCCCCCGTGTTTCACCCGAACTTCGGCGCGCACGTCTGCATTGCCGACTTCTGGAGCCCTTCCCAGTCCCTTGTCGACGTCGTACTGCAGATCGCTGACATGCTCCAGTACCGCGTGTACAACGTCCGGTCTCCGTTAAACGCGGTTGCCGCCCAATGGGCGACAGAGAACGCGCACCAGCTGCCAATCGCCAACATCGACACGATGCCGGTCGATCCGGTAGTCACGCTCGCATGATCCGGCAACCAGCCGCCAAGACCCCCGGGAACCACCATGTCTGAGACCGTACCCATACCCGAACCGGCATCGGCATTGCCCACAGGACCACTCCCCACCGGCTCAGCACCGGTCCAGATCAGCTGGGACGACCTGAATAGCGACTCAGTCAATGCCCGGGTCGAGCTGATCCGGACGGCCCGAGAGGTCCCGCTCATCCAGCCGGTCGGTGCGCCCGTCCTCACCGGCGCATCCGGCCCGATGGGCTGGCTGCGCGGCTCGGTCGGGGCCCTGGCCCTCGCTGGGCTGGTTGGGGCGCTCGTGACCTGGGGACTGGTCGAGGGGGTGCTGCAGGCGGGGGCTGACACCCACTGGTACGGAGACTCCGCAACTACCGGCAACGTCCTGTTCACCTTGGCGTTCGCGCTCGGCATCGGTCTGGTCGTCTCTGGGTGGGAAGGCATCCAGGCGCGCAGCCGGGCCAAGACGCAAGCCGCCCTCCTCAAGGCAACCCCGGTCCTAGTCGGCGGCGGCCTCGTGGGCGGGTTCATCGCGAGCTCCGTGTACGGGTCGATGACCAGCGGCATCATCGCCGACGCGTACGCCGCGGTAACCAGTCAGGGCAGCAGCGCCGTCGACGCCGAGCAGATCTTCACGCAGTACGTCCAGGACCACTTACACCTTCCTCGCGGGATCGCAATCGGACTAGTCGGCGTCGCCGTCGGTGCTGCCCTCGGCGCCGCCAGCAGGTCCACGCGCCGGGCGCTCAACGGCGCGATCGGTGGGTTCGTCGGTGGGTTCGTCGGCGGGTTCCTGTTCGACTACATCGGCTCCGGTTCCGGCTCCGGGGCCATGCCGCGACTTGTCGCCATCGTGGTCACCGGCGTTCTGGTCGGTCTGTCGATGGGACTGGTGGAGACCGCTCGCCGCGAAAACTGGCTTGAGATCGTCTCCGGCGGCATGGCCGGAAAGCAGTTCATCCTCTACCACCAGCAGACCGTGATCGGGTCGGGTGCCGACTGCCACGTCACCCTCATCAAGGACCCTGCGATCAGCCCTCAGCAACTGCAACTGACCCAGAGCGCAGGTGGTCTGACCGCACGTAGCCTCGATCCGCAGCGGCCGGCGCAGGTCAACGGCATCGCCATTGTCGAACAGACACTGGCCGACTCCGACCTGCTCCAGGTTGGCTCGACGGTCCTTCGCTACCGGTCGAAGGCGGCGGCCGCCCCGCTGCCTGGAGCCATCCACGGGTGACTCCCTCACCCCTGACCCACTCGCCTACTCGAAGGAGGCAATGCATCTTGCTCACGCGTCCCCGGTTAGTCGTCCTGATCGCGGCGGCATGCGCCGCCACCCTGGCTCTGATGCTGGCTGGGCCGGCTACGGCGTCGACGAGCGATCCCGTCGCTCTGGCGACGGCGGGGGTCGCCGTTGTGAACGCCGCAGATGGCGTGGGCACCGCGTTCGCAGTAGCCGACGGGGTGCTGCTCACGGCTGCCCACGTCGTTGGGGTCGAGACCACCGTGCAGGTAACCGCCGGCGGAAAGACTGTGACCGCGCGAGTGGAACGGACCTCCCCTGCCCTCGATGTCGCTCTTCTCTCCACGACGTTGCACCTCACCTCGCTGTCACTGCGCACCCATGCGCCGCGCCTCGGCGAGCAGGTCTACGCGGTCGGGGCGGCCCTCGGCGACCTGTCGGTGACCCGTGGCGTCGTTTCCGGTCACCGCGACGCCTCCGGGTTCTCCCACGTTCAGACCGACGCCGCGATCAACCCCGGTAACTCTGGTGGGCCGCTGCTCGGCGACGACGGCCAGGTGATCGGGCTCGTCGTAAGCAAGTTACGTGACGCCGAGGGCATCGCGCTGTGCGTCTCGGCCGCCGACCTGAACACGTTCCTGAACGCAGGGCCGAGCCCGACACGGGCCGCAGGAGAGAAGCCTACGAATCCGCCCGCTGCGGCACAGGGGTCGGGTGCTGCACCGAAGGGCTCGACCAACAAGAACGATGGCACACAGCCATGGTGGTGGCTGGCGCTTCCCGGCGCGGGCCTGGCATATCTCGTTCTCGCCCGGCCGCGCGGTGTTCGGGTACGGCTCGGGCCAGCCCGAGCAGTAGCACCGGTACAGACCGGAACAGAGCCCTACAACAACTCGACCGGCGTCACCCCCAGTTCTCAGCCAGCTACAACGAAGGACCGATGAAATGTCTGTACTGAACCTGACCATCACCGATGTCACAGGCAGCAAGGAGCAGTCGGCCGCTGTGCCTGGCGATGCACCGGTCATTCGCGTCATCGCCAAGCTCATCGAGTTGATGCAGCTGCCACTGACCGGACCCGACGGGCAGCCCCTGTCGTACAGGTTCCATCACCGCGGTAGCGGTCGCCAGCTGCGTGACGATGACACCCTCGCCCAGGCCGGCGTCACCGATGGCGACACCCTCCGACTCGTGGCCGAGATCACCGCAGGATGACCGCTCCCATGGTGACGCTGGACGCGACCGCGACCGACGGGCGCTACCATCGCCAAGAGCTCATCAGCTGGTGGGACCAGTCCCGGCTGAGCAATGCTCGCGTGCTCATCGTGGGTGCCGGTGCGCTCGGCAACGAGATCGTCAAGAGCCTCGCTCTGCTCGGCGTCGGACACCTCGACATTGTTGACATGGATAAGGTTGAGCACGCCAATCTGGCGCGCTGTGTGCTCTTTCGCGATGGGGACGAGGGCCGACCCAAGTCAGAAGTCGTCGCGGCAGCAGTTGGCACACTCAACCCTGATGTCACCGCGGTCGCCCACACCGTGCCCGTCCAGCAGCTCGGCCTCGGGTTCCTCAACGAAGTCGACCTGGTCATCGCCGGTCTGGACAACCGTGAGGCGCGTCTGTGGGTCGGGCAGAGCTGCCGCAAGCTCGGCCAGCACTGGGTCGACGGTGCGATCGAGGGCCTGCGCGGTCTGGTCCGGGTATTCCTGCCGGAGGGTGCGTGCTATGAGTGCACGCTCGGAGAGACGGACCGCAAGATCATGGCGCAACGGCGCGCGTGCGCGCTGCTGTCCGCCGAGGAGATGCACGGAGGCAAGGTACCGACCAACGCGACCACTGCGTCGATCATCGCAGCCATCGAGGTGCAGGAGGCTGTCAAGCTGATTGTCGGCCGAGGTGACCTCCTCGCCCTGCGCAACAGTGCCCTCATGTACATCGGGGAGACCCTAGAGACCTACCGGGTTACCTATGCCGAGGACGAGTTCTGCCCCTCACACGACCGGTACGAAGACCTCCTCCCGTTCGCGGTCACCGCTGAGACATCCCTCGCTGACGTCGTGACCGCAGGCCACGTCCGGCTCGGGGAGCACCTCGATGCAGTCGAGCTCGAGGACGATCTCATCGTTGCCTCACGCTGCGGCAGCTGCGGGCACAACGCACCAGTCCTACGCAGCCTCAGATCACTGCGCCCCGGCGACGGGCTCTGCCCAGCGTGCGGGGAAGAGCTGACCCTTGACGCGCGCCGGGTCCTCGACCCCACGGACAAAGTCCTCGCCGCTCGGCTGCTGGACCTGCACCTGGCCGACCGTGACGTCATCACGGTGCGCGCCGGGAACCGCCGGGCCCATTTCGCGCTGAGCCCGGCGCTGGGCACCCCAGGGGTCTTCCAGGAGGGCAGCCGATGAACGTTCTACAGGAGCGGGCGCGCGCGGTTCTGGCCGGGATCGAGGCACACGCATTCTCCGACACCCGCACTGAGGTCGGCGGGGTCCTTGTCGGCAATCTGGATGAGGACGGGCCGCGGGTCCTCGCGGCACTGCCGGCGCTCAAGGCGATCGGCGGACAGACAAACGTCACCTTCACTCACGAGGTCTGGGACGAAGTGCTCGACCTGATCGACCGGGACCATCCCGGCCAGCACATCGTCGGCTGGTACCACACCCACCCAGGGTTCGGACTGTTCCTGTCCGAGTACGACATGTTCATCCATCGCAACTTCTTCACCGACCCCCGCATGGTCGCCCTCGTCGTCGACCCGCTCGCCGGCGAGCTCGGCTGGTTCGGCTGGGACGGCGACGAGGTCATCCTCCAGGAGCAGCACCCCACCGCACGGGCCGCCTTGCGTGCCGTCAGTGCCGACAGCACGGCATCAGTAGCGGCCACTGCCCAGCGGCGCCGGCCCGCCGCTCTGGTCGCCGTCCCGGCCATCGCGATCCTAGGGGCGATCGGTGGGTACCTGCTCGGCGCACACACCGCAGATCTGACCGCCGCGACACAGTCTCGGCGCGTCGCGGTCGCTCACGAGCAAACCCAAGCCGCGCGTAACGAAGGCGACCGACTGCGTCGGCAGATTGCCGCCGCGACAGCAGCAAAACCAGCGGATGCGACCCCGCCGACCACCGCGCCCGTGAGGACGTCGGCCAACGTTCGGTATCGCGTCCAGCGAGGAGACACGCTCTGGGGAGTGGCTCAGGCACTCTATGGGAACGGCAATGCCTACTTGCGTATCACCAAGGCAAACCCCCACGTACGGGCTCAGGCTTTGTATGAAGGGCAAGTACTGACAGTCCCCCTGGCCGATACCGACATCACAAAGAGGTGACCAGCGGTGGCTGAGCTCTTCATCCGTTGCCCGAGTTGCAGCTCGGAGGCGGCACCTGGAACCGCCTTCTGCGGCAACTGCGGAGGTCGAATTCCTGAGGCGGCGGCTGAGCTCTTCATCCGTTGCCCGAGTTGCAGCGCGCCGGCGTTACCCGGGACCGCCTTCTGCGCTAACTGCGGAAGACACATCGCGGAGGCGGTGGCATCCGCGCCGGCCCTCCCACTAGCTCGGCCCATCAAACAACTGCGGTTTCCAGGTGTCTCGCTTGGCGGCTGCGAAAACTGTGGCGCCACCGACCGCGACGAGGACGGCTCCTGCCGAGCGTGCCAACCAAGAATCACTGAGTACCCCTTACCCGTCTCCCCCCCGCCGGGTGCCACAGCCGGTCTGGCCCCGGGGCCGGAGAGCACCGTCGCTGTCAGGGGCAACGAGGACCTGCTCCCGGCAGCCGCAATTCGAGCTCGCGATGACGCGATGCCACCCGGCCCTCCAGCGGTCCGTCACGAAGCAGTTCCCGATCCAACGCTGGCTCTTGAATACACAGCAGGAACAGCGCCTCGCCAGGTTCGACAGCAGGACTCTGAGCAACTCCGGCAACACAGGGTGGACGACCGCCAAAGGAGGCGACCGACGGTCGGCAAGGTCGCCATTGTGGCGGTTCCGCTGCTGGTTGGGGCTTTGGGGGTTGGCTACGGGTTCACCCGAAACCGGGACAGCACTTACCGGTCCGGGACGCCCGCTGCGCAGGTGGTGTCGACGACCAGCGGCACTGTGTCAACGCCTGCACCGCAATCGCCTGCATCAGCGTCGCCGATTCCGGTGAGACCCGCACCCTCGCCAGCGAAGGCCCGCCCTACCACAGACCCAAGCCTCGGACAGCTACAAGCCCTGGTTCGAGGTGACGCGTCATTGGCGGCCAGCAAACTCGATGGTCGATGGGTCGCGTTTCTGTCCTCCAAGACTGCGGGCATTGTCGATCCGTTGCAGACGACCGAGTCCGGCAGCCACAAGTTCGGTTGGTCCGACATCCTGAGTGAACACGAACGGTTCCGGGGCGACCCCCGGTTTGATTCCCCGGTATTCCTGATCATGAGCACTACTTTCGGCGCTGCAACCAAGGTCAACGGTAAGCCGCTCTTCGTGACCGCCGTGGACAACAACTTCCTGAACGCCGCAGACGTCCGATCCTGGTGCGACGTGACGTTCGCTGAGTTGCCGACGGCTCAGCGGAACAACACATGTTCACCGGCCCAGCTGACTCCCCGCCCCTGATTTCCACGCAGGTATCTCCCCGGTTCGTCATAAAGTCCGCCTCACGATGGCTGAGCGAGCCCACGCTGAGGCTGGCGGCCGAACAACAATCGGTGGCAGCTACTGGAACCGGCTAGCGGTCCTCAGAGCGTGTGCCGCTGCCTGGCACTGAGCGCCCAAAGGACGAGGCGAAGGGCAAGCTCCGCGTGGTGTGGGAGATCGGTGCCGACTAGAGCTACGGGTGAACCACGTGCCTGGCCCGCCCTGAGGTCTGGTGGCCAGGGGTCAAAGGGGTGAGCCGCCCGCGATCTCGTAAGACCACAACTCACTGCTCATGCCGACGTGCGGGGCCGCGGGCTCGCCGGATCGATCCGCCTCACGCCGGTGCCCATGCCCAAACGCCGGCGAACTCACCCAGGCCTGGAATGACTCGTCGTCAGCCCAGCGGGTAATGACCAACCAGGTATTGCGCTCGTCGGTCGGCTTGAGTAACTCGAAGCCTTCGAAGCCTGGTTGGTCGTCGACCGCGCCGGCACGTGCGGCGAACCGGCCAGCCAGTTCGTCGCCGCTGTCGGCGGGAACCGTAATAGCGTTGATCTTGATGATGGTCATCGAGTTTCTTCCTCAAGTGGATGCAGAACGGATACGCGATTCTGCCAGTGTCAGTTCGTCCACTGGACACGGCATCGAAGGTCGATTTCCGAATGCCGATCGGCAACCGGGCGCAGTTTTGTTCAGGCAGCTGGCGCGGTAACGGGCAGGAGGTCGCGTTCGGCGAAGACGCGCTTGGCGATGAAGATGGCGTTGAGGGCCTTGGGGAAGCCGCAGTAGACCGCGGTGTGGGTGATGGCCTCGACGATCTCGGTCGGGGTCAATCCGACGTTGAGTGAGGCGTTGACGTGGACCTCGAGTTGGGCTTCGCAGCCGCCGAGAGCGGTGAGCATGCCGAGGGTGACGAGCTGGCGCTGTGCGTGGGTGAGGCCGGGGCGGGCGTAGACGTCGCCGAAGGCGTAGGCGACGACGTGGTGGGCCAGGGCTGGTGCGATATCCGCGAGGGCGTCGACGACACGGTGCCCGCCTGCGCCGTCGACGGCGGCGAGGACCTGCGCGCCGCGGTCGTAGCGGGCCTGCTCGACGTCGGGCCGAGCAGGTGCTGCTCCCTGGCGTGCTGATCGCCGACGGCCGATCCGGCTGCGGGGAGGTCTGCAGTTCCACCAGCCGACTGCAGATCTCTGGTGGCACTTCCTCTGCGAACGGCTATCACCGCACCATCCGGAGGCGTACGGTCGCAGTCATGAGGCGGCTCGTGATCCTCAGCACGACGCTCTACCTCAGTTCGGCGTTCGGCACCCGCATGGCCGAAGCAGCTGGTCTGATCCGGTGCGGGTGCTCGTCGCTGTGCTGGTGTCGTAAACCCATGTTCAGCGCGTTCCGTTGGGTCATGCCCGTAGGTCACCGCTAGTCATATGCCAGAGGACGCTGCCGATCCGGGGAAGCATTGAGTCGAGGTCAACATGACCACACCGTTTCCCGTCGAGCTTTACGACCGGCTTCTCGGTCCCGACGCGAGGCACGAACGTCGGGGCAAGACGCTGCCCCACACGTCGGCGAACGGCCACATGTACTCCTTCGTGAGCGCTTATGGAGAGGTGTGCCTTCGACTGCCCGAGGACAGTCGACGGGAGTTCCAAGAGCATCACGGTGGCGGCGAGGTCGTCCAACACGGTCGGGTAATGAAGGATTGCGTGGCCGTCGCCACAGCCCTCCTCCTCGATCACCCGGAGGAAGTGCTCTCCGTCCTCGACGAGTCTCTCGAATGGGTTCTGTCGCTGCAGCCCAAGGCAACGCGCCATGCGTGACGCGTGGATCCGTGGCGTGGTCGCAGCGCACGGTCATAACGCGACCCTGTCGTTGGACGGCCTATCCGCCGGGCCAGACAATCACATCAAGCGCACAGCATTCTGAAAAAAGCCTCCCGATGACCGATCGGTCTGCGGGCGCTGCGGACCGCCGCATCCTGACTCCTGCCAGACGAAGGTCGGCCGCAAGAGTCGCGACCCCTGGCCGCTCCCTTGGTCGTCTCCGCAACCGAATCCTGGGTCGCAAAGCAAACTGGACAGGTCCACGTCCGACTCTTAGCGGGTTCGCGTCGACTGTCCCACTTCGATCAGGTGACCGTCTGGGTCACGCAAGTAGCAGCGGATCTCGACCCCGCGGTCGATCGGTGGGGTGAGAA